>NZ_CAJHBP010000004.1:0-195961 GCF_904846665.1 Psychrobacter sp. Pi2-51 | reverse complement strand
GTCTATGTAGTTAATAGATATAATATATCATAAAAAATATCAAGTCGATGTTATACTATCGCCTTGATATTTTTGCTTTTATTACTTATGAAATAAACTTAATTCAAACAACAGCAGTATATTTAATCGCTGTAAGGTGAACTAAAATCCTTTATAATGGTTAAGTTATACTAAAAATTAAAACGCAGCTTAGGTGAGAATATGTTGGATAATTTACGCGGTATGGCTGTGTTCGCCAGTGTGGTTGGACATGGCTCGTTTAGTGGCTCAGCTCGTGAGCTTGGTATTACTACCAGTGCAGTCAGTCAGCAAATCCGCTCGTTAGAAAACGACTTAGGTGTCGTACTATTGCATCGCTCTACTCGTAAGCTCAGTTTAACGGAAGCGGGTGAGAGTTTTTACGAAGCGGCAAAAGACGTGGTCAGTGCGGCTGAGCAAGGTAGAATTAAAGTCAATCAGTTACGTGATGAGCTCGCAGGTAGCTTGCGTGTGGCTACAACACCTGAGCTTGGAGTCAATCATATTTTGCCGGCCTTATCTACTTGGATGGCGGCACATGATGACCTGAGTGTTACTTATTTAGCAGACAATCATTATATCGATATGATTGATGAGCGTATCGATATCGCGATTCGTATGAGTCCAACGATCAATGATTCTAGTTTGAGTAGCCATCCTTTAACGGATGTGCGCCAGATGCTTGTCGCCTCACCACAATATCTACGCCAACATGTAAAACTTAAAACCCCTAAAGATTTGGCCGAACATCAGCTGATTTGTATTGAAATCATGAAAGATGCTAATCAGATTGATATGATTCAGACCGAAACTGGCAAAAAATCGCGCATAAAACTGAATTCACGGATTTATACCAATAATGTGTTTATGGCCACAACTTTGGCAAAAGAAGGCCACGGTTTGGTTAGAATGATGGAAATGGACATTAGAAAAGAGCTGGAAAGTGGTGAATTGGTCGAAGTATTGACTGGTTATCAGTTACCGAGCTTTGTGCTATATGCGGTTACTTTAAATCGCGATCAGCAGCCGGCTAAAATCACGCGTTGTCTAGAAGTGCTGAAAAAATACTTCCATGCGAATTAACTTTTAATCTATTTATATATAGTCGATTCAATTTAGAAGTAGTACAAGGCAACCGAGTGTAGACGTATATTAAATACTTCAAGCGAGGTTAACGCAGTAATACTTTTATAGTGGAATGACTATACCCATAAAGCTTGATCAGTAGTAAGCAAAAGAAGCCTATAGATAGCGATTATCTATAGGCTTCTTTTTAACTGTAAATAGGTTTTTTTCTCTAAACCTTTGGGCTAAAACGACGGCTTTAATAAATCAATCAAACGATCAGCCACTTGTGTGCTCTCGTCACGGCTGATGTTAAGCGGTGGCAGTAAGCGTACTACATGGCCACCGGTTACATTGATAATCAGATTTTGCTCGTCACGGGCACGATCCACCAGCTTGCTACAATCCAACTCTTCAGGTAGCGCGATACCAATCATCATACCAGCGCCGCGACTGCTAACGCCATATTGTCCCAATGTATCGACTATACTTTCTCTGATGAATAAGCCTTCAGTCACTGCGTTTTCCATGATATTGCTGTTCGCTAATACCTCGTAGACGCTATGAACCACGCGGCTGGCCAATGGCGTGCCACCATAAGTAGAGCCATGGCTACCAGCACCGAACAAGCCGTTAGCGCGACCGCGTACCATACAAGCGCCGACTGGAAAACCGTTACCTAGACCTTTGGCTGTCGTCAATACATCAGGACGAGCGTTGCTATGTTGATAAGCAAAATATTTACCGGTGCGACCATTACCGGTTTGCACTTCATCCAACATAAATAGCCAGTTATGAGCATCACATTCTGCTTGCAGCTCTTCTAAATAAGTAAAGCCATTGGGGGCAGTATTGAGTCCACCCTCGCCTTGGATAGGCTCTACAAAGATGGCACAAATGTCATCATGATCTTGCGCGGCTTGCTTGACCGCTGCAATATCGCCAAAGGGCACACGGATAAAGTCATCGTCCAAGGTATAAAAACCTTCACGTGCTTTTGGGTTGGCGGTTGCTGATAAGGACAGTAAGGTACGGCCATGGAACGACTGCTCCATTACAATGACCTTTGGACGTTTAAAACCTTGCTTGTATGCATATAAACGCGCCATTTTTAACGCCGCTTCGTTTGCTTCAGCGCCACTATTAGCAAAAAACACGCTGTCCATCTGAGCTGCTGTACATAGCACTTCGCCAGCGCGCTCTTGCCAATCGATACCGAATAGGTTACTCGTATGAACTAAGGTACCTGCTTGCTGCTGAATAGCATCAGTCACTTGTGGATGGCAATGTCCTAAGCCGCACACCGCAATACCAGTTAAGGCATCTAAGTATGGCGTATCCTCTTTGGTATAGAGCCAACTGCCTGAACCGCGTGTAAAGCTGATTGGTTGACGATTATAAGTGGGCATCAGGTAAGTAGCAGACATGTAAAACATCCTTGGTATAATAATTGAATAAAAGTGTAGTTTATAGCTCGTCAGAGAAAGGTGTGGTTTCCGCAGGCAACGTGTAGTCTTCGTTTGCCCAAGCACCTAAGTCGATAATTTTGCAGCGACTGCTACAGAATGGTTTATATTTATTGTCTTGCCATGCCGTCTGGGTACCGCAGCGTGGACAAGGATAGGTCTTGGGGGAGGTGTTTGAAGTAGAGTCAGTCATAATAAGTGAGGCCATCCTCATGGTTATTAGGAAAAGTATAATCAGTGAACGAGAATCGGTATAATAGCATGGGGCTAAAGAATGACAAAAGGCAAATACCCGTCTATCTATGTCAAACCAAATCAATCTAAGCAGAGCCAATAGTTTAACAATCAAATTGATACCTTGCTAAAGGTTATCGTTCACAGGGCTATATCTTATCATGATGCAACAACCAACGCTTTCCCATCAGAAAAACCGCGCTTTTCAACCACATAAACTGTCAGCGCCGCGTGACTTTATTATTCCAAATATCATTAATGACAATAAAGATGAAAAACCGTTAATGCTAGAAATTGGGGCAGGGAAGGGTAAGCACGCGCTCAGTTTTGCTATACAGAATCCTGATAAGCAGCTGATAGCCATTGAACGTACTCGTAATAAGTTTGAAGCCTTTGCTAAACTTGCCACGCAGCAAAATGTAGCTAACTTAAATGCTATTCATGCTGATGCCATCGCGTGGATCGTACATGCGATCGCACCCCGTAGTATTGCCAAAATTTTTATACTATACCCCAATCCTGAGCAGCACAATCCTAATCAGCAATGGTTGAATATGCCATTTTTCGAGTTCTTATTATCGCGTCTAAAAGTAGGCGGAGAAGTGGTGCTAGCGACTAATATAGAAGCGTATATGGATAATGCAGCACAACAAGCCTCTGCGGTATGGTGTTTGCCAAATACTCGCTACCACGTGCCAATAGACAGTGAGCGTACGCACTTTGAGGTAAAGTACCTAGCACGCGGAGAGACATGTTGGGAGCTGACGATGCGTAAGCCAGAGGGCTATAAAACGAGGTTTGATGATTGGCATGCTAGTAATTTGAAAGACAAAAAATAGCCTAAGCAAATAACGAAACCATTGAAAATCATTTATGATGGCAAATTATATTATATATTAAATAGCCTAAGCAGTTAAAGTAATTACATAAAAAAGACTGCCTCTAAGGGGCAGTCCAAAAATTACACTCATTTCATATTACAAGTAAGGCTTCACTAATTTATTAGAATCCGTATAAGCGTCTAAAACTGTTAAAAGGGTATAAGCACCAATAAACTTACGACTAATAAACATAAATTCTTTTGGTGGCAGATTAAATTCGAAAGACTGCATCGCCCGTGTCGCAGCAGATGAGAGGCGTGAATGCAGCTTGCTATTTGCCCAGATATAACGGCTTTGTTCATCCAAACACTCAGTAGGAATGTCGCTATTCATCGCGGGATCACTAAAAGGCTCAGTTGCCAATAAAAATAACGAGGCAATATCAGAACGAACTTTTTCACTCATCGTGTCAAAGAAGTCATAGCCAGTCATGGCTTGGATCATCGCCTGATGATCATGACGATAACCAGCTTTTAGTAAACCATGAGCAATCGTCAATAGAGTATTATCAAACTGGCGGATAGCCCCAAAATCTAATAATACTAACTTATCAATATCGTTTTCATTATCGCTGACACGGACGAGGTAGTTACCAAAGTTTGGGTCCGTTTGCATCTCACCCCAAACAAAAATTTCTTGCATCATAATTTCTATGGCTGCTTGACCAATGGCATTGCGGCGCTCGTGGGGCAAAAGCTGTAGCGCTTCAGAAACAACACTAATGCCAGGCTCATAAGACATACATAACAGACGTTTGCTCGAATAAGTACGATTTATTTTAGGCACAGCATAACGTGGATCATCTATCAAGCGCTCATAAAAACGCTCAGTGGTTGCAGCCTCTGCCTCATAATCAACTTCGTGATGGAGTAGGTCGCGTATCTCTTCAAACCATGCATCGAGCGAGCGCGTTTGCGGGACAATGTTGCTGACTTTTAGCAAACGCTTAAATAAGGCAAGATCAGAGTTGATGGCGTCTGCCACCCCTGGATATTGAATTTTCAACACCACTTGCTCACCAGTCGCTAACACCGTGGCTCGATGGACTTGGGCAAGAGAAGCTGTACCAATCGGGATAGTATTCACATCAAGCTCACTGAGTTTGTCACCCAGTAGTTGACGCAAGGTATGCTCGATGGTTGGCCATGACAGGGTAGCCGTATCATCATTAAGCGTTTGTAAGGCACGTGTTATTTCAGGCGGCAATACATGCTCACCATAAATGGCCAGCATTTGACCTATTTTTACTACTGAGCCTTTCAGTTTGCCCAGTTCTTCTGCCACATAATTTGCCTGCGCTTCCATAAAAGCTTGGTTACGTGCCGTGCGCGCTTCTTTATTCAAAAACATACCAGACACGCTATTGCCTGCCCAACGACGACCAATATTTAGAGAGGTTTTGGCAATCGACATACGACGCTCAAACCCTGAGGTTTTTAAGTTGTCAATTGACTGCTTATTATTAGAAGGTTTAGACGTATCATTTGCCATAAATATAATCATTCATCCAGTTGGTATTGATTTGCGGGTTCAAAACCTACAATACAAGAGAGATGCGACGCGCAGGTACAAACGGGTACAAAATTGTATCATATAAAGAGAAGGCGGTTTATAAGCCTTAGTTGACTACTGGCAGTTACTTTGTAAGCTAAAGTAAGATTCGAACGTTTACACACGTTAGCCAATGTTGTTGCTATAAACGACTTCATAAAGTGAAAGTGTGTATCGATTTAAAGATATAGCAAAAAACACGACCTAGCATAGTACTAGGGCGTGTCATTGATTAGCACATTGATATATTTTAGTAGTCTTAGAATAGTTAACAGTAGTCTTAAAACGGCTCAATTTTGCCAAACATCGTCAGAAACCTTATTAATAATGGACTATGCCTTTGCTTTTTCGCGGGTAATCGCATGATGACCGATATCGCGGCGATACTGCGCCCCATCAAAGCTGATTGCACCTGTTACTGCTAATGCGGCTTGTTGAGCGTCTGAAATAGTATCTGCTAATGCCGTCACGCATAATACTCGCCCACCATTAGTAATAACTTCTTTGTTATTACCCGTATTTGCCGTATCAGCATTGCTATCATGTGAAAAAGCCGTGCCTGCGTGAAAGACTTTAACCGCACTATCACTATTGGCATCCAACTCTGGCAAGCCAGCAATCACATCACCTTTTGAAGAAGTTTCAGGATAGCCTTTTGAGGCAACCACGATACCAAGGGCAGGGCGCGCATCCCATTGAGCATCACTTGGTAATTGACCAGCCAGCCCTTGAGCGACTAAATCTACCATTGAAGACTGCAAGCGCATTAAAATAGGCTGTGTCTCTGGATCACCAAAACGGCAGTTAAATTCGATGACATACGGATCGCCTGCCTTGTCAATCATGAGACCAGCATATAAAAATCCAGTATAAGGATGACCGGCGGCATTCATAGCGTCAACCACGGGCTGAATAACTTGTGCCATTACCTTGTCATGAACCTCTTGAGTAACGACTGGTGCAGGAGAATAGGCACCCATACCACCAGTATTAGGCCCAGTGTCGCCTTCAAAAGCGCGCTTATGATCTTGGCTGGTTGCCATCGGCAGGATATTTTTGCCATCAACCATACAAATAAAGCTGGCTTCTTCACCTTGTAAAAACTGTTCGATAACGACACGACTACCAGCGTCGCCAAACTTATTGTCAGCCAGCATATCGTCGATTGCATCATGTGCTTGTTCGACAGTCTCCGCAACGATGACGCCTTTACCGGCAGCTAGACCATCCGCTTTGATGACAATAGGCGCGCCTTGTTCATCGATATAGGCTTTGGCAGCATCAGCATCTGTAAATCCTTGATAAGCCGCCGTTGGAATATTGTTCTGTGCCATGAATTCTTTGGCAAAGGTTTTTGAGCCTTCTAATTGCGCACAATATGCGGTCGGTCCCCAAGCCTTAATGCCAGCAGCACGGCAGGCGTCGACGATACCTGTAACTAGTGGAGCTTCTGGGCCTACGATGACCATATCGATGGCGTTATTTTGGCAAAACTCGATGACAGCAGTGTGTTCGTCCGCCTCACTGCGTGCAGGCTCTAAAACAACGTTTTGGCATTTAGGTTCAAGGGCAGTACCAGCATTGCCTGGCACGACGTAAACGTGTTGGACATTGTCGTCTTTTGCACATTGCCATGCTAGCGCGTGTTCGCGACCACCTGAGCCAATCACCAAAATATTCATCATACGTTTTGCCCTTAGCATTAAAGTTAATAATGAGTTAGTCATACACTCTGAGAGATACGGTCATATTCTAACAAAAAAAGTGTCTTGATTACCATGAGTATCCACTTGCCAGCAAGTATTCGCCAACAATTAATGCCTCATTGTCTCATGAGCAAAGGTTATCGGCATGTTGCTGATTCATGAAATGATGTTGTACGCTTTAGCTATGAGCGTAGGTGCGTTACACTTCAACATATTAACGGTATCAAATCTAGCAAGCCGTTTGCTCTTATAAAAGTTAGGCAATAAAAACCAGGAGAGGATGCCAATAATAACAAGGTAGCTCACAAATGGAGTACTACCATCTGACATCGGTAAGATTCATTATATTCAAACGTTGCTAGTCATTGATATTGATTAATGAGTGAAAATAGATAGAGAAAATTGAAGTACTAAACTTATAACAAGGACAGCAAACATGCCAAACTCTCTAAGTATCGCAAAAGAGCACATAAGCCAGATAAGCGATATTGCCACCAACTATGTACAAAATGACAAATCGCTATTTGATCATTTTATTCATAGTTATTACCAGCCGCTGCATCAGGAAACAGCAGAGGCAATAAGTAATACTGATTTAGCTGGCATGGCACTCCATCATTTTACGCTACTGAAATCTTATGATGGCAAAAAACCACAACTCGCTATTTTAAATCCAAAGGCAGAAGAGCAGCATTTCCACAGCTCACACACAGTCATACAGATAGTGGCTTACGACAGGCCGTTCTTGGTAGACACAATCTTGATGAGCCTTGAGGCTCAAGGTATCGACGTCCATCGCACGTATAACATCATTATTAGTGTTGCGCGTGATGATGACGGCAATATCGTTCATATTGAAGGCGCGCATGAAAGCGCCACGTCTCACTTATCTTTGATTCATTGCGAAATTGCCTATCAAGACGACGAAGAGTTGGCGGCATTACAAGAACTCTTATTAGCAAAAGTGGACACGCTTGATACGGTCGTTGGCGATTGGAAGCAAATGAGAGAAAAACTGACTTCTATTCAATCTGAACTGTCAAAAAAACCACTGCCAGAAGTATTCTATTCTCAGAAAGAGATTCAAGCATTTTTGGATTGGATATTAGACGATCATTTTATCTTTTTAGGCTATCGTGAGTATCGCTTAGAAGGTAATAGTATGATGGATGTCAATAGCGACGCTACTAACGCCAAAAATGCAGACTTGGATTTATTTGCTATTGGTAATAGTGGGCTTGGTCTGCTACGTGGCGCTGAAGAAGACAAACTGTCAGAAAGCTTTAGCCAATTGCCAACAGTACTCAAGCAGCTATTGACTGAGCCGCGCGTATTGATGCTCTCTAAATCAAGCCGTGTCTCACCTGTGCATCGTCCAGTATATATGGACTTTTTGGGTATTCATAAGTTTGATGACAACGGTAAACTGGTCGGTGAATATCGATTTATCGGTTTGCTGACGTCGCAAGCCTATCAGCTGACCGTCCAGCAAATACCACTACTGCGCGAAAAAGCCAATAAAATCATGGCAATGGCATATCTGCCACGAGATGGTCATGCACACCATAAGATGATGCACGTCATCAATACCTTGCCACGTGATGACCTATTTCAAGCCAGCGTTGAAGAGTTGTATCCAATTGTCTCTGGTATCAGCCAATTACAAGATAAAAAGAGCCTACGTCTATTTAGCCGCATCGACCATTATCAGCGTTTTGTTTCCTGCTTGGTCTATATTCCCCGTGATAAATTCAACACTGAATTGCGCATTAAAGTACAAAATGTCTTGAAAGATGCTTACGGTGGTACGTCATCTGGCTTTACCACTGAGTTTAATGAGTCTGCCCACGCCCGTGTGCATGTCCATGTACGTACCGTACCCGGTCAAGTTAATGAGGTGAATACGGCAGCTCTAGAAGAAAAGCTATCGGCACTCATGCAGTCATGGGGCGATCATTATCAAAAAATGCTACTCGATAATGTGGGTGAACAACAAGCCAATGCACTCAATCGTCGTTTTTTAAATTATATACCTGCCGCTTACCAAGAGCGCTTTGATGCTCGTACCGCCGTCGAAGATGTCAAGCGTCTGGCTGGGTTAACCGACGTTCAACCAATGATTTGGCACTTGTATCAGTCAACAGGTGACGCGAGTAATCAGTTGCACCTGAAGCTCTATGGTCGTGAGCAGCCAGTCATCTTGTCAAAAGTACTGCCCATTCTTGAAAACTTTGGTGTCTCGGTGATTTCGGCGCAAACCTATGAGTTTGACTTGCCTGAGAAGCCTATTTGGATGCAAGAGTATGAGCTCACCTTGGAACATGTCGATACGGTCAATATGCAAGTGGTGCGCAATCAATTTGAAGAGAGTCTCAAGCAGATTTGGGCAGGACGTGTTGAGAGTGACTCTTTTAACGAGCTGGTATTAATTACTAAGCTAGACACTTATGATGTGGTGGTGCTCCGCGCATTACAGCGCTATATGATGCAAGCCCGCGCACCATTCTCTAGTGCTTATATTCAGCAGACTGTGGTCAAAAACAGCGACATTAGTGTGGCATTAAGCAGCTTGTTCGATGCGCGTATGAATCCTAAATATAGTGAAGAGGCGCGCCAAGAAAAAACCACGCAGATTCAAGAGCAAATTACAGCGGCATTGATAGACGTTGATAGTCTAGATGAAGACCGTATCTTGCGTTGGTACTTAGACTTGATCAATGCGATGGTGCGTACCAACTTTTATCAGAGAGACAGTGAAGGTGTGCGTAAAGACCGCCTATCGTTTAAGTTTTTGGCAGCAGATATTCCAAACTTGCCCAAGCCTAAGCCAATGTTTGAGATATTTGTCTACTCGCCACGCGTTGAAGCCGTACATCTACGCGGTGGTAAAGTCGCCCGTGGTGGTCTACGTTGGTCAGACCGTATGGAAGATTTCCGTACCGAAGTACTCGGTCTGGTCAAAGCGCAAATGGTTAAAAACGCGGTTATTGTTCCTGTCGGTTCAAAAGGCGGCTTTATCGTCAAGACCAAATCTATGGCAGATGGCCGTGAAGCGTTCCAAGCCGAAGGTATCGCCTGTTATCAGACGTTCTTACGCGGTATGCTCGATGTCACGGATAATATTGTGGATGGAAAAATTGTCCCGCCAGCCGATACGGTGCGTCATGATGAAGACGATCCGTACTTAGTCGTTGCAGCCGATAAAGGCACGGCAAGTTTCTCTGATATTGCCAACGCCTTGTCTGCCGAATACAACTTCTGGCTCGATGATGCCTTTGCCTCGGGCGGCTCGGTCGGTTATGATCACAAAGCTATGGGTATCACTGCTCGCGGTGGTTGGGAGTCGGTTAAACGCCACTTCCGTATGCGTGGCATGGACATTCAAAACCGTGACGACTTCACTGTGGTCGGCATCGGTGATATGAGTGGTGATGTATTTGGCAATGGTATGCTGCTCTCAACCCATACCAAGCTAGTCGCTGCTTTTAACCATCTGCATATCTTTATTGACCCTAATCCAGACACTGCTGCCTCATATGCTGAGCGCGCGCGTTTGTTTGAATTGCCACGTTCATCGTGGGCTGATTATGAAAAATCATTAATCAGTCAAGGTGGTGGTATATTCTCACGTCAAGATAAAAGTATCGCTATCAGTGCTGAAATGAAAGACCTCTTCGATATTATCGAAGACAACTTAGCCCCTAACGATCTCATCAGTGCTTTGATGAAATCACCGGTTGACCTCATTTGGAATGGTGGTATCGGTACTTATGTAAAAAGTGAAAGCGAGAGCCATGCCGATGTTGGTGACCGTGCTAATGATGTGCTGCGTATCAATGGTAATGAGCTGCGCTGTGCGGTGATTGGAGAAGGGGGTAATCTGGGCTTCACCCAGCAAGGGCGTATCGAATACGCACAAACGGGTGGGCGCATTTATACCGATGCCATCGATAACTCAGGCGGCGTGAACTGCTCAGATCATGAGGTCAATATCAAAATCTTACTCGGCAAAGTAGTCGAACAAGGCGATATGACTTTAAAACAGCGTAATGAGCTGCTAGAAAGTATGACTGATAATGTGGCAGAATTGGTGCTGCGCCAGAACTATCTACAACCGCAAGCGATTGAGCTCAGCCATATTCGTGCCGCTGCTAACTTAAGCGATCATCAGCGCTTCATCCAGATGCTAGAAGGTGAAGGGCGTCTTGACCGTGCTATTGAGTACTTGCCAGCAGACGAAGAGATTGCTAAGCGTCAAAAAGCAGATACGGGTTTAACCCCTCCTGAGCTTGCCGTGGTCATGGCGTATGGAAAAATGTGGGTTTACGACAACTTGTTGCTATCTGACTTGCCAGATGACCCGTATTTCATCAATGAGCTGCGCAAATACTTCCCAGATGAGCTGGCTACGCGGTTCTTTGATGAGATGACTGAGCATCGCTTGCATCGTGAGATTATTAGTACTTATATGACCAATAGTGTGGTCAACCGTTTGGGTATCGAAGCATTGTTCCGTCTCTATGAAGAAACCGACCAATCTCTAGCGACCATCATCCGTGGATATGCGATTAGCCGTGATGTCTTTAATGTATCAAAAGCTTGGAACACACTTGAGTCGTTAGACAATAAAGTCGATGCGACATTATTGCTTAACCTTGAGCTACGTCTACGTGATGCGCTCGAGCGCGGTGTGGTTTGGTTCATCAATACCTTTGGGCAAAACTTGCAAGTCGCTGATATGATCAGCCGCTTTAGAGATAGTGTTGAGAAATTAACCAAATCAGGTGGGTTCATTGAGCAGCAATTTGCAGAGTACTTAGAAGAAGACACTCATAGCCTAATGCAAAAAGATCTGTCCGATAGTGATGCCACCTTGTTTGCTATGCTGCCTTACCATGTCGATGCGCTAGATGCGGCGTTACTTGCCGAGCAGTATGAACGTCCTGTCGATGAGATTGCGACTCTATACTTTGAAGCCTATCAAGTCTTGCAGCTTGACTGGATGACGGATAACATCGCGACTTTACCACAACAAGGCTATTGGGATCGCCGTGCACGTCATGCCTTAGCGAACGAATTATCACGCAGCTTGCGTCTATTGATGGATGCTGTTCTCTCAAAACCAGATGCAAAACAAGCATTTAGTGAATGGAAGTCTCGTCATCAAAACCAGCTCGAATTGATAACAACAGAGATGCACAAGCTCGATAGTAATGATGATATTCAAATTAGTCTGTCAACGCTATCTGTACTCATGAGTGAGCTGAGCGGCTTAGTGACAAAGTAGCTATAAAAGCAACTAGCAAAACAGTTGCTATTAAAACAAATGATCGTAAAAAAACCACCGTTATTCATTAACGGTGGTTTTTTATTATTCAATAAACGTTGGCTGTCATGTTATAGTCAAAATACCCCAAAAATGCGACGGTACTGCTGATATCAATTTTTCTTGCTTGCTGTGCCTGTGCAGACAGAGGCTACAAAAAATTGATATCAGCAGTGCGTGATGTATCGATATTACTTTGCACTGACTATATATGGCCTTTATCGTTACGCTGTTTTTTAATAACGGCGTTAACTTAGCACCTTCTGACAACCTTGACCAGATATCTGACTGAATCCTCCTGAAAGTTTTTCAACCTTAATTTGAGTGAGAATACGATCTTTTAATGCCTGTACATGCGAGATAATACCGATCAATTTACCTTCTTGTTGTAGGCTGGTTAAGGTATCGAGTGCAATATCAAGTGACTCTTCATCAAGTGTGCCAAAGCCTTCATCCAAAAACAGCGAATCTACGCGAATATTGTGACTGGCCATTTGTGATAGTCCTAGTGCGAGTGCCAAGCTGATAATAAAACCTTCACCGCCGGATAGATTTTTAGTACTGCGAATATCACCGCCTTGGTAGTTATCGATGACATTTAGCTCAAGCGGATTGTTATCGTCATGAATCAGCAAATAGCGATCACTCATCTTTTGTAATTGGCTATTGGCATGGCTAATCATGACCTCAAACGTTAAGCCTTGGGCAAAGGTACGGTATTTTTTGCCGTCAGCCGAACCAATTAAAATGTGGAGCTGTTGCCAAACTTGCAGCTTTTGTTTCTGTGCATTGATAGCAAAAAGCTGAGCTACTTGTTGTCCTTTTTGGTTGTGATTGTCTGTGAGCTTTTGATCAATAGCCCCGATTTTCTGACTTAACTGATCAATCTCCGTCTGAATCTGGTGATACTGCTCAGCAAGTGTGTCTCGGTTTTCCTCGGTCATAGGGGTGGCAAGCTTTTGCTCTAACGCTTGCTGAGTCACATCCAACTGTAACTTAGCTTGATATAACGCATTATCAATCGCCAATTTACGTATATGTAGGGCTTCTCGCTCTTCTTTAGGCAGGCGTGCATTGATAAATTCTGACTCATCCGTGAACTGCGACTCTGCGAGTGAATCAGTAAAGGTTTGTTGCTTATTACCCATCATGACAGTGGCAGACTGTCGCTCCATCTCTAGCTGTTGCTTTCTAGTCGTTAATTGCTCTAATGCTTGCTGCACCGAATCTAACCGCCTTTGTGCTACTACTTGCTTGGCTTTAGCCTCATCAATAGTACTGCGTAATTGCGTCTCTTCGTAGTCTGGATTTTTATCTGAAAAAATCTCTATTCTAGAGTGATTTAGTTTTTCAATATTATTGGTTTTATTGGTAATGAAGTTTGTTAGTTTTGCGAAAGCTAATTCATCGTTGGTAAGCTGATCTTGCTTAGTCTCAATCTGCGCAGCCAAGCTGCTTAACGTATTGGTGAGTTGCTGTTGGCTGTCTTTTTTCTCATTAAATTTTTGTTTTAACTGATTAAGCGCGCTACGCTGTTGACGCAATACATCTATATGACGGTCATAGTCTGCGTTATCGAGCACAGTGTGCTGATCGATACTGTCATCCAGTTGCCCAAGTACGTCTTGAATGACTGTTGACTCAAAATCGATACTGAAATCATTCTTATATTTATCTACAGGGTATTTGCGCACTAAAGATGAAATTGTTGTCATAGCGGGCGCTAGCTCAGAGAAGTTAGCCATAACCCTACCTTCGATACCTTCAATTTTCTGCGCGTGAAGCGTGATGTCAGTTGTTAAGTTATTGATATTGCTGATCAGTGCCTGCTGCTGTTTTTCGTCATGTTCGATAGCAGTACGGAGGGTGGATGCTTTCTCAGTCAGCTCGTCATAATGAAGCAATGTCATCTTAATGGACTGCTTTTGTTCAATAAGCTGCTGTTCAACGGTATCTAATAAAAATACGCACTGCTCAACATCCGAAATATCGGTATTAATGCCGTCACTCATTTTCGCCAATGGCGTGATAATAGCTACAATCGACTCAGAATAACGATGGTCGCTATTCAACAGCGACGATATGTAACCCTGAATATCACTGCCTAAGGTTTTGGATTGCTGCTGTAGTGGTGCTAGTCGCTGCTGCTGGTTGTTAAGCGTTTCTTGCTTTGTGGCATATTCGATATGGTAGCCCGATAAAGCCTGCTCAAGACTCTCGATACGGGTTTCTAATTCAGCCAGTTGCTGCTGGGTTTGCTTTATTTGAGACGGTTGATTTTGGTTGCTAGTGTCGTTGGTGTCGTTAGTATAATTGTTGTCTAATAATGGATGCTGTTTGCCGTAAGGGTGCTCATGTGCACCGCAAAGCGGGCAGGGCAAACCATCTTCTAGTTCTGTTATATAATCTTCAAGCTTAGCGACTTTTTGTAGTAGGGTTAAATGTGTCAGCTTTTCTTGTCGTTTGATTTTGGCATCTTGAATGTCTGATTGATGGCTAGCCAGCAAACCTTCTAATGTTGTTAACTCATTATTTAGCGTCGGTAGCGAGAGAGTGGTCTTTGTGATTTGGCCAACAATCTCGGACAACTGCTTTAGCTTAAAGCTGGCTTGCGAAATTTGATTGCTAATATGATCGATTTGCTCTTGTTCGCTACGCATACTAGCGATTGATTGATTTTGGAGCAGTGCCGATTGTTGCTGTTGCAAGTGAGTCAATTGTTCACGTTGTTGTATTACCTTCAGTTTATCCGCGGATTGCCGCTCAGATAACTGATCACATTCAGCCTTGAGTTGTTTGGATTGATGATTAAGCGCAAGACTGTCTTCTGTTAAGTGGACATTGTCTTGTAGCAGCCCTTTTAGTCGACTACAGTTATTATCAAAGGTTGCTATATCCGTATCGAGGTCGTTTAATTCTTGGTTGTCATTAAAACACTTTTCTATAGTGCTAAGCTGAGTTTTGGTCACTTGCTCTGTTTGTTTGTGGTTAGCGATTTCTTGACGTAATTTGTGAGCATTACTTGCTAGTACATCTTTACGCTGATTATCGTCTACTAGAGACTGTGATAACTGTTTTATATCGGCATCCAACTCACGTGTCTTGGCAATGACTGGCAAGGTCGTTTGAAGGCGTTCTGTGGCTTGCTTTTCAACAGTGTTGGCATCGTCTAACTGAGCCGTAGTCTGGGTCAGTGCTTCTTGCTGTACCGGAAGCTTATCAAGCAGTTCCTGTTGTTCAATACCTAGCCGTTTAACCGTGTCACGGCTATGACTCAGCTCTCGAAATTGGCTGTCAATCTCCAATGCTTTGCTGGCAATGTCTAAGCGCAGCGCTTCAGGAGTGAAGTCTTGCTGTGCCTGCTGCGCTGTTGAAAATTCAGTTTGATAAACAGACAGACTCTGCTGTAACTGCTGAACGTTGTCTAGCCACTGTAGTTGCTCGCTTAGTGTTTTAAAGGTTTTTCGTTGTGTGCTTTGCTGTTGATTAAGATCTTCTAACGCTGCAATTAGCAGTTGTTCATCTTCGATACTTAGTAAAGACAAGCTGTTGACGCCTGCTTGGAGATTGCTCAGCACCTCTTCTTCAGAGCGTTTCTTTTCATGCACATTTAATGATATTTTGGCATAGATGGCAGTGCCCGTTATTTTCTCTAAAATGGCGGCTCTATCACCAATATCAGACTTTAAAAACGCTGCAAAACTGCCCTGTGCTAGCATAATAGATCGGGTAAATTGACTAAAGTCCATACCGATAAGGTCTTGGATATAGACCGATGTTTTAGATTTTTTTTCTTCTAAAATCTTGCCAGTCTCGACCTCGCTGATTTCATGCTTGATCGGCAATAAGTTGCCTTTGGCTTTTTTGTGAGCACGATGTTGATACCACGAGCATTGATAGCGTTTTGAGTCAATCTCGATGATGACTTCAGCCGAGCATTCACCTGTACCCTGAGTCATGATCTCGTTTGTCGAACCTGTAATATCACCCAATCTTGGCGTTTGGCTATATAGTGCTAAGCAAATCGCATCCAAGATGGTCGTCTTGCCAGCGCCCGTCTGCCCAGTAATGGCAAAGATACCTTCATTAAGAAAAGCGGGGTCACTAAAGTCAATGTGCCATTCGCCTTTTAGGGAGTTCAGGTTTTTGAGTCGCAGTTCAATCAGTCGCATGGGCAGGTCTTATTTTTATATAGAGTAGTGAGAAAATGGCAGTGATGAGAAATAGTAGTGAGAAATTAAGAAGCTATCAATTGTCTCTATAATAAGCTGCTATTATTCGGCTTGTGTGTCTTCATGACGAAGGTTATAAACGATTTGCTCATAAGCATCACGCAAGATTGATTTTTGCTCATCAGGGACACTATGAGCGACTAAGCAACGCTCAAATACCTCTTGCTCATTTAAATCTTGGAGCGTCTCAGAAATCTGCTGTTGATTGAGGACTTTATTATAAGTATGAGTATTTTTTATTTTTAACACCTCACAGGACGAGCCGTCTACCATTGACTGAATATGATCGCGCAGCTCACTGACCACCTCATTACCTGTATAAATAACTTCCAGCCAAACGGACTCTGTTGCATCGAGAGATTGGATGGTTTTATCGATAGTCTGCTGAATAACGTCTAGATCACCTGAGACTTGTGCTAACTTTTGAAATTTTGGGATGGGTAGAGAGATGACCTGCATCTGACGTGATTCGTCATAATGTAGTAGGTTAGAGACTAATATGGAATTGTTTTTAGAGTGGTTACTCTGTATAGCGTTTACTTGACTAGAAATTGAGTCGTCAAAGGCGTTTGGCGTAATCGCTTCGCTGTCTGCCGAGTCACCAAAGCCAAACAAGTCGTCCATAAATTCAGTTGATTGAGCGGCTGCTTTTTTAGAGAGTTTCTCTACGGATTTCTCGATAGGCGCTACCGTTTCTGTCGCCTGAAAACTTATAACTTCATCAATTGCCTTTGACGGTGAAGTCTCATCAGTAACCTGCTTTGAAGCTTCGCCAAATTTTACCAGCAATACCTGTTTTTGCTGGCGAGCCTCTCCAAAACCCATCGCGATAGGCGAGCCTGAATAGCGAATACTCTCACGCCCACCGACACGCTGCGGCACATGCAAGTGACCAAGTGCGACATAATCAAAGCATTCATCGAACATATCGGCGGATATTTTGCCCAAGCTTCCCACATACAGCTCACGTACGCCATCATCATCAGTAGTAGTGCCACCAGCCGCAAATAAATGCCCTGTCGCGATGATAGGAATGTGACGCTGGTTTGCTTCGGCTAATTTAGCCTGCTGAGCTTTGGCAATGCTAGCGACTTCATCATAATGGGCGCGAATGCCTTTGATAACGTTTGCGTCTTTGCTATCTGCTGACTCGCCAGCACTACTGCTACGCACATCGCGGTCGCGCAAATAAGGGACAGCGGCGATAATACAATGAGGTGTACCATCTACGTCATTCAAAACCAATACTTCGTCGGTTAAGTCGTCACAGGCCGTACCAATGACATGGACGTTTAAAAACTTAAGCACCTGACTGGGTGCATCTAAAAAAGTAGGGGAGTCGTGATTGCCCGCAACTATCACTACGTGCTGACAGCAGGATTTTGAAACTCTACCCAAAAACTCAAAATACAATGCTTGGGCTCTATTACTTGGCGTCATGGTATCAAAGATATCACCAGCAACGATTAATACATCGACTTTTTGCGCGCTAATCGTCTCTTCAAGCCAACTTAAAAATGCCTCAAATTCCTCATAACGCATGCGACCATAAAGCCGTCGTCCCAAATGCCAATCAGAGGTATGGAGTATAGTGAGAGGTTTAATAGGCATAGATTTGGTATCGGCAAGTGTGGACATAGTTGAGCTTAATAATGAATAAGAGACAGCCTTCATTCTAGCAAGAATTATTGCTGTTTGCTCTGCTGCCAAAATAAAACCCTACCAAATATCATTGATAGGGTTTTATTTTGGTTAGCCCCTTTAGGTGGCTATCGATTAAGTTGTCGATTTAGTTGAGGAGAGTCACTAATCAATAACCAGTTTCTCGAGTCCATCTTCTTGCTGCGTTGCTAGATTGGCCACCATTGATAGGGCATGTGCTTGCTGCTGCAAGCTTGTTTCTTTAGGTGTCGCAGCTGTACCGCCACGCAACCAATTATTTGCGGTGTCACTGACGTTTTGATTGTGCTGCTGATTCTGTAAATTATACCAAGCCAAATCATGATGTAGCGCGACCACATCACCCATGATCAGTAAGGCTGGCGTTGGCAGTTGCGCTTTTTCTTGTTGAGCGACAATGGTTGCTAGCGTCCCCGTCAATACCTGCTGGTTTGGCATACTGGCGTTGGATATGATAGCGATTGGCGTATTGGCATTGCGTCCTGCCTCAATCAAGCCTTCAGTCAAACGCGGCAGCGAATGCAAACCCATATAAAACACCACGGTTTCATCCGTATTTAAAAAGCTCTTAAAGTTGCTATTGGGCGCGCCAGCCTTTAAGAAGCCAGTGACAAAACGTACTGACTGCGAGTGATCACGGTGGGTAAGCGGAATACCAGCGTAACTTGCGGCAGCATTGGCAGCGGTGATACCGGGGACGACTTGATACGGGACGCCATGGGCGCGCAGGCTTTCAATTTCTTCACCGCCACGTCCAAAGATAAAGGGATCACCACCTTTTAGCCGTACCACACGGCGACCTTCTTTCGCACTATTGACCAACAGCTCATTGATACCAAGCTGAGCGACGGCGTGGTTGCTACGTTTTTTACCGACAAATACTTTATCAGCATCACGGCGACATAGATCCAATACTTGCGGTGATACCAGTGCATCATAATAGACAATATCGGCTTGCTGCATTAAACGTAGCGCTTTAAAGGTAAGCAGCTCTGGATCACCCGGGCCTGCACCGACGATATAGACTTCACCGATAGGCGTTTGCTCAGACGATGCAGCTGAATGTTCAGGATGTTGTTGTGACTGATCTTTTGAATCCGTCACTGATATCGCTGTTTGTGGAATTTGAGTGTCTGCATTGCTGGTTCTATCAATTTTGGCAGCCGTCTCGTCCAAGTCGGCTTTTAATTGGGCGGCCGCTTGGGTTTCATTACCCGCAAACATCAGCTCACTGACTTGACCTTCAAAAGCACGCTCCCAAAACTGCCGACGACCTGTCAAGGTTGGGATTTTGCTTTTTACCTCAGTACGAAAATCGCCTGCCAGCTTGGCAAGTTTGCCGTAGCCTTGGGGTATTAATGTCTCAAGACGCGCACGCAACAGACGTGCCAGCACAGGCGCTTTACCATTCGAAGAAATACCTATCACAATGGGATTGCGATCGACGATGGCAGGAAAAATAAAATCACACAAAGGCGGGGTATCGACCACGTTTACGGGAATATTAATCTCGGTAGCATCGGCATGAATTTGATGATTGAGCGTTTCATCATCCGTCGCCGCGATAATGACACGCGCGCCTGTCATATAGGTTTTATGATAGTTTTCATAGATGAGTTGGTGCTTGCTATCAGATAGCAATGCTTGTATCTCAGCCATAATGGTTGGTGCCAGTACCGTGATACAAGCCCCAGCACGGCTGAGCAAGTCAGCCTTACGTAGCGCCACATCGCCGCCACCGACGATCAGCACTTTGCGGTCTTCTAATTTAAAAAATAGCGGAAAGGTGTTCATAGCATCACCAGCAATTTATTCAATGTAAAATATACCCTCATTATGAGGTATCGCGTGCGACGTCTCACTTAGTGTATTGGCATTAGTATATTCGTTTTTGACATGTTAAAGGTGGTTTTTAATTGAAAAGGGAATAGCCATACAGAATGTAAAAAGCCCTCTCGTTTATGAGAGGGCTTTTGCTTAACTAAAATCAGTCGATATTACAGCTGCGTATGCAAGCCACACTCACGGCTCTCTTCTACTTTCGTTGGATCAAAGTAGTCATGCTCGTTAGGTAGTTTGTGCTCGTCTAAATAAACATCCAAGTCTGCATCTGTTTTTTCAAACAACGGTGCTACTTTTAGCACGCCATCTTTTGATAGACTTAGCACATCAAGGCCTTGGCGGAATTCGGTTTGATCTTTACGAATGGCATTGAACCAAACATCAGGCTTTAGCTCATCTAGTGCGCGGCGGAACGGCTCAAGCTTCACTTGTTCAGTGAATTCGTCATGCTGTGGATTATCAATCCCTGGAATGCCATTCATAGTGGCGTCACGATGGGCAGCCGTTTGTTTAGGAATATATGTAATGACATTTAGACCTAAGTCTTTAATGACTTTATTAGCAAAACGATAAGTGGCATCGGTGTTATAGCCAGAATCTACCCATAATACGGTAATATCAGGACGTTGCTTGGCGACCAAATGCAAAATAGCAGATTCATAAGGACGGAAGTTCGTCGTGATAATTGGGTTTTTAGCTTGCTGCAATGCCCATGCTACGATTTCTTCTGGTGATTTACCTTGTAGCGCTTGGTTGGCTTGGTCAAGGTCTAGATTTGGGTGTAATTGACTCATAATACGTTCCTTAATTGTTGTTAATATAAAAAATGGTTAAATAAACAAAATATTTAAAAGTAAATAATGGCTACTGAATAGCAATATTAAGCGCCCGAAAACATCGGCAAGTCGGCAGCGTTGCGACCATCATAACTGCTGGCAAGCGCATTGAATGCTTGACTGATATCAGAGATAGACTGCATATCGTGCTCGCTAAGTACAAAAGTGTCGGCACCCGCACGCAGTAGATACGCAATTTGGTCACGGCCAAACTTGCCTGCCATACGAATCTCGCCTTGAAAATCGAGCTGACGTAGCGTCTGTGCGAAACTAAAACCACGCCCATCAGTAAAGGCTGGTACATGAATCACAATCAAATCTTGCTTTAACAAAAAGTCTGTCAATCCTGCCAGCGCATCAGTATCAGTGTCTGAAGTAATCCAAACACCAAGACGGCTAGTATGCTCGCCCAACAGCTCATATACTTGCTGCAATAGTCCACCAGCGAGCGTGCCTTTAGCATCTAACAAGTCTGCAAGTGGTAGGACAACGTCGAGCTTCTCTTGCTTTTGTAAGGTCTCGAGCAGCGATATCTCTGTGAGAGCGATACCATCTGGTATCTCATTGGTGGTAAGCGCATGCCAAGTATCAGTCTGACTGATATCGACACCATCACTATTTAGTACATGATGATTACCCATAGACCTTCTCCTTAAATGGAGCGATACCGACGCGATCGACCAAATCAGTAAAGAGTTCTACGTCATTGTCATTACTAGCACGCAGCTCTAGATAAACGTCCAAAATCTTTTGTAGAGTAGTAGCGACATCATCAGCTGGCACTGCTTTGCCCAATATCTTGCCGATTTTGGCATCACTGCTTGAGTTACCACCCAAACTAATCTGATACCAATGTTCGCCTTTTTTATCGACACCAAGGATACCGATATCACCCGTATGATGGTGCGCACAAGCGTTCATACAGCCGGACATGTTTAGACGAATCTCACCCAAGTCATAAAGGTAGTCGAGATCATCAAACTGTTTCTCGATTTGCTCAGCGATATTGTAAGTCGTGGCATTGGCAAGCGAGCAATAATCCCAACCTGGGCAGACAATCATGTCTGTTAAGGTGTTTATATTGGCACGCGCTAAATTAAGCTCAGTCAGCTGTTGCCATAGCTCATACAGATGATTGGTTTGCACATCAGCAAACACCAAATTTTGCTGATAAGTACCGCGTAACTCCCCAAAGCTATATTTATCTGATAAGTCAGCGAGGGCATCCATTTGCTGCTCGTTGACATCGCCCGAAGGCACATAGCTTCCGTCGACCAACCCTGCTTTTAAAGAAATAACAACGGCACGGTAGCCCGACACTTTATGCGCGACCGTATTTTGATTGTACCAATTGGCAAAGTCTTTATCGGCATTGAGTTGCTGCTGCAAATCAGACTGTGCTTGCAGAGCGTCGAAGGCAACATAATCAGGCTCGCTAAAGAAACTGCTGGCAGTGGCAAAATTCTCGTCTGTTAAGGTCAGCGCGCCATCTTTGGTATGCGCTTCCCACTCTGCATCGACCAATTTGGCAAAGGCAGGACCGCCCATGCTCTCCACCAATATTTTAATACGGGCTTTAAATTTATTATCGCGGCGACCATGCAGGTTATAAACACGCAAGATAGCATCTAGATAACTGAGCAGATGCTGACGCGGTAAGAATTCGTTAATCACTTTACCAATCACTGGTGTGCGACCAAGACCACCGCCAACCAATACTTCAAAACCAATCTCGCCTGCCTCATTGGTTTTTAGGTGTAGTCCCACATCATGCACTTGCGTCGCCGCGCGGTCATTGGCTGTACCAATAACAGCAATCTTAAATTTACGCGGCAAAAAGGCAAACTCAGGATGAAAGGTTGACCACTGACGAATAATTTCACAATAGGGACGTGGATCTGCAATCTCTTCTTGATGAATACCAGCGTAAGGATCAGTTGTGGTATTACGAATACAGTTGCCCGACGTTTGAATGGCGTGCATCTGTACCGATGCCAGTTCTGCCAATATGTCTGGAACTTCCTCTAGCTTTGGCCAATTCAACTGGATATTGGTACGGGTCGTGAAGTGTCCATAGCCTCTGTCATATTTACGGGTAATCTCTGCCAATTTACGCAATTGGTAACTGGCAAGCAGGCCGTAAGGGATAGCAATACGCAACATCGGCGCATAACGTTGGATATAAAGGCCATTCTGCAAACGCAGGGGCAAAAACTGATCTTCTGGCAGCTCACCGGCCAAAAACCGTTCAGTTTGGTCGCGAAATTGGGCGACCCGTTCCTCTACCAAGGTTTGGTCAGCGTAGTTATATTGATACATGACGTAATCTCAATTTTGTTTTTAGACTTAAAAGCAGCGACGAAAATGATTTGCGTGTGTAATAGATTTTGTTGCCGATCGCAATGTGAATAATTCAGCTTTACATCATATAAGCTTGTGCCAAAAAACATAAATTCCTTTAAGACATATCCATATCCAAACACAGCATAAATTTTCATAACGAAAGTTAGGTAGCCTATGCGTATTCTATTTATAAGCCAATTCGCTAAGCCAATTTACTAAGTATAATCATTTATTATTAAGGTTTTAAATCAATATGACATCTTCAGTCCTCAATCAAGCAGCTTCAAAACTAGTCCCTCCTCATGGTAGCAGTGAGCTTAAGCCATTATTGTTAACTGGCGACGCCCGTGATCAAGCCTTGTCACTTGCCAGCACATTACCGACGATTACCTTAAGCTCTCGTGAGCGTGGCGATTTGATTATGTTTGGTATTGGTGGCTTTACCCCGCTAAACGGCTTTATGAATCAAGCCGACTGGCAGGGTGTGGTTGACAACATGCGCTTACAAAGCGGCGAGAATGCTGGCTTGTTTTGGCCGATTCCAATCACCTTATCTGCACCAACAGCCACAGCCGACAGCCTAAGTAAAGGTGATAAAGTCGCGTTGATCGCTGAAGATGGTGAAGTGATGGGCATCTTGACGGTTGAAGAAACCTATAGCATTGATAAAGAACACGAATGCCAGCAAGTATTTACCACGACAGACTCTGAGCATCCAGGTGTGCAGCAAGTGCTAAACCAAGGTGATGTCAACATCGCAGGTAGCGTAGAAGTGCTGAGCGAAGGTGAATTCCCAGCCTTATACCCAGAGATCTATAAAACGCCTGCGGAGACGCGCGAAATATTGGATGCCAAAGGCTGGAAAACAGTCGCAGCGTTCCAGACGCGTAACCCAATGCATCGCTCACATGAATATCTTGCCAAGATTGCTATCGAGATTTGTGATGGGGTGTTGATACATTCATTGTTAGGTGCGCTCAAGCCAGGTGATATTCCTGCTGACGTGCGTCAAGAAGCCATCAAAACCTTGATTGACAACTACTTTAGACAAGATACGGTGATTCAAGCGGGTTATCCACTAGACATGCGTTATGCTGGACCTCGTGAAGCGTTACTACATGCGGTATTCCGTCAAAACTATGGCTGTAGTCATCTGATTGTTGGTCGTGACCATGCTGGTGTTGGCGATTATTATGGTGCCTTTGATGCTCAGACTATCTTTGAGCACGTTGGCAAAGACGATCTGATCACTCAGCCGTTAAAAATTGGCTGGACGTTCTGGTGTAATGCTTGTAATGCGATGGCATCCGACAAAACTTGCCCACATGACGCCTCTGAGCATGTCAAAGTGTCAGGTACTAAGCTACGTAAAGCACTATCAGAAGACATGGAGGTGCCAGAGAACTTTAGCCGTCCTGAAGTACTAGAGATTTTGCGCAATTATTATGCCGGTATCGCTCGTGAGGAACGTGCTGAGGTTAAGCTCACTGGTGCATCCGCCGTATAATTAATTTGTATCGTTGATAAATAAAATCAGTCATAAAAAAGGTGTCAGACTTATCGTCTAGCACCTTTTTTATTTTCTACAGTAAAGATTAACGTCATTGAATATTAATTCAGCTCTAAAGCACCCGAAAGCTTCTCATAGTTTCCGGCTAGCGTACCGCCACCTGAGCAAAAATAGTTCAATGCATATTTATCTGGGCTATCAATGGTCAGCGTATTATCTTTAAATTGAAAGAACGCCATGCTGTCATTGCTGCTATTTATCTTGGTCTGAAAAATAATGCCGTGCGCATCATCCTGACCCAGCAAGGTCGCCTTACCATCAAAATAACAGGTTGGTTTTTTCACATCACTGCGGGCGCGCACTTTTATAGTAATCTCTGTCGCTCCGTCAGGTCTCACCATAATGCCTACCCAATCATAACCTTGCTTGCGAGCCGCATAACTCTCTGAGGCGTAGTCACCAATGACTTTTTGCACAGCAGGTGTCGGCATAACAGCAGTGCTTTTCACGTTGCTATCACCGTAGTTATCATTGCTATAACTACAACCGCTGACACTAATAAGGATAGGGCTGGCAAATAATAACGCGATAGAAAGTACTGAGCGAAGTTGGTATTGAATCATATGGTCGCACCTTGTGGTTAAGTGAATGATAGGTATTGCTCCTGCCTGCTTATGCCAAGTGCTTCACTCGATAAGCTAATTTGTCACTAAGCGTTCATGAAACAAGCTGCTAGCATGGCTCTCATTATACTCAATATTAAATTAAAAAAGCCAAATTCACTGAGCAATAGCCATTGAGACCATAATAAGTATTTTAATAAAAAATGGTCGCATCGAAACTAAAAGATATGAAACTCGAAACTATAGAGAACATTTATGCAAATTAATATCAACAAAATCTCATCTCGCATTGGCAGTATTGCTGGTGTCCCATCATTATCTCAAAGCGTACAACCACGCATCCTCATGATTGGCAGCGCATTGACAGCGATGATGCTAATTGCAGGTTGTAGCCCAACGCAAGCCACGCAAAACGAATCTGCCAGTGCGCAAAAAGACATCAGCTTACTGAACGTCTCTTACGATGTGTCGCGCGATTTTTACAAAGACTATAACGCGTTATTCAGTGCGAATTATCAGAAAGAAAATCCAGACAGTAAGATCGATATCAATCAGTCACATGGTGGTTCAAGTAAGCAAGCCTTGTCGGTTGCCAATGGTTTGCAAGCCGATGTGGTGACCTTCAACCAAGAAAGCGACATGAACTTGTTGGTTGAAAAAGGCTTGGTCGCAGCCGATTGGCAACAAGCTCTACCGAATAATGCGGTACCTTATACCAGCACTATGGTGCTACTGGTACGGAACGGCAATCCAAAAAATATTCAAGATTGGTCGGATTTGGCGCGTAACGGCGTCGACGTGGTCATCCCGAATCCAAAGACCAGTGGTACCGCGCGTTATGCTTTTTTGGGCGCTTATGGTTATGGTCTGCATCAATTCAAAGAAAGCGTGGAAAATCACACCAAAACGGATGACTTTATCAAGAAACTATTGGCAAACGTCGTTACTTACGACAATGGTGCACGAGCAGCGACGACCAGCTTTACCCAACGCGGGCTAGGTGATGTACTTATCACTACCGAAAACGAAGCGCATCTGGCGGTGAAGCAGTTCGCAAAAGGAAAAGTTGACATCGTTTATCCGAGCTACTCAATTGTTATTAAAAACCCCGTTGCCGTAGTGACCGCTGTCACCGAAAAAGGCGGTAAAACTGAGGCCGCAACCGCTTATCTTAAAGGTTTATGGGATACCCCCGCACAAGAACTCATGGCACAGATGTATATGCGTCCTAGTAATGAGCAGGTGCTGGCCGCGCACAAAGACACCTTACCTGATATTGACACTTTTGAGCCAGTCGAAGTTTTCGGGTCTTGGGCACAGATCATGGACACATTCTTTGTCGATGGCGGGCGTTTCGATCAGCTGGCACGGGTAGAGTAGATGGCAACCTTTAAGTAATTGATAACTTTATCTATATAATACAGTTATTCCATTTTGGCAATAACATACACATATTCATCATTAAACATAATAAGATGGCGCTGTTAGCATACCTGCATTACATAAAAAACAGACATCTCAGAGGTATTTATGACATACGCAGCTCGTTATCAACAAAAAAACAAAGCGCTGAGCGCTCTAAGTGTCGCTGGCGTGGCGTTGACACTTGGACTTGCTGGCTGTAGCAACAGTGAACAGGCAGATACGACTGCCAATGCTGATGGCACAGCCACGAGTGCAGAAGGTCAAAATATCGAGCTGTTGAACGTCTCTTATGATGTGGCACGTGATTTTTATAAAGACTACAACCCACTGTTCGTTGAGCACTATAAGGCTGAGAACCCAAACGACACTATCCTAATTAAGCAGTCACATGGTGGCTCAAGTAAGCAAGCACTGTCAGTTGCCAATGGTTTGCAAGCGGATGTTGCGACGATGAACCAAGGCTCAGACATTGAATTGCTTGAGAAAAAAGGGTTGGTTGAGTCAGATTGGGAAAGCAAGTTCCCAGATAATGCTGTGCCATTTACCAGCACCATCGTATTTTTGGTGCGTAAAGACAATCCAAAAGGCATCAACGATTGGGAAGATTTGACCAAAGATGGCCTTGAGATTGTGATGGCTAATCCGAAAGTCACTGGTAACGGTCGCTATGCATTCTTAGGGGCTTATGGTTATGGTTTACACGCCTTTAATAACGAAGAAGCACCAGCGAAAAAATACGTAAAAGATATGCTTAAAAACGTAAAAGTTTATGAGAATGGCGGACGTGCAGCGACAACGACTTTCGTTCAGCGCGGTATTGGTGATGTACTCGTCACCTTTGAAAACGAAGCCAACCTTGCCGCCACTGATTTCGGTGCGGGTAAAGTTGACATCGTTTATCCTAAATACTCTATCAAATCAGAAAGCCCTGTTGCGATCGTTAAGTCGGTGACGGACAAGAAAGGCACGACTAATGCAGCAAAAGCCTATCTTGATTACTTATGGAGCGAGCCTGCTCAGCAATTGGCTGCTGACCTTTACTTACGTCCTAGCGTAAAAAGCGTTCTTGATAAAAATGGTGACAAATTACCACCGGTTGAAACTTTCCGTCCAAACGATGCGTTTGGGTCATGGGATGAGATAATGAGCACTTACTTTAGTGATGGCGGCGTATTCGATCAGTTAGCAATCAATGCCCCTCAGTAGCCAATCTGCTATGTTTTAAACGTACTGTCGTTACCAGCTCAGCAATTCTAAAGTAACGTCCAATCATATAAAGGACATGGCACCCGCGCTATGTCCTTTATACCATAAGCGTACTAATAATAAATTTGATAAAACGTGGTCTTTACGATAAGTACCATCAGATAGGCAATAGGACATTACTATGAGTGCACCACTATCTTCTGCCAATAAACCCCTGCGAAACAAAGGGTGGCTGAACCGTTTGCGTCAGCGCAATGTGCTGCCAGGGTTTGGTCTGAGCATGGGCATTACCGTCTTTAGCTTATCGTTACTGGTGGTACTGCCATTTGCTATGATGGCTTATACCACAACGCAAATGGGCTGGACCGGCTTTTGGGAAACCATTACCCAGCCGCAAGTGACCGCTGCTATAAAATTAAGCTTGTGGATGTCGTTCTTAGCGATGCTCACCAATATGGTGTTTGGTACGCTGGTCGCTTGGGTACTGGTGCGTTATGAGTTTTGGGGCAAGTCCCTAATCAATGCTTTGGTTGATTTGCCTTTTGCACTACCGACCGCCGTCACCGGTATCTCTCTTGCCACTCTTTACGCGCCTAATGGTCTGATTGGTCAATGGTTCGATAAATTCGATATTCAGGTGGCTTTTACGCCTATCGGTATTTGGCTCGCCTTAGTGGTGGTCAGCTTTCCGTTTATTGTTCGTGCAGTACAGCCCGTATTGGCCGAGCTATCGGTTGAGTTTGAAGAGGCATCTGCGGTATTAGGCGCAAATCGCTTTACCACTTTTCGCAAGGTTATTTTACCAGAGCTGTTACCCGCTTTACTTATGGGTGCAGGCATGATGTTTGCTCGTGCGACTGGCGAGTATGGCTCGGTGATTTTTATCGCTGGTAACATTCCGATGCAGTCTGAGATTTTACCGCTCATTATTATCAGTAAGCTTGAGCAGTTTGATATTCAGGGTGCCTCCGCTGTGGCGTTATTTATGCTGCTGATCTCATTTGTGATTTTATTGACCATCAACATCGTACAGTGGAAACTGTCGCGCCGTGTAGGAGCTCGCTAAGATGCAGATATCCAATAGCTACGATTATCAAAGTAATCCAGCGACTAAAGACAGCCCATGGATTAGACGTACCTTTATCGCGATTGCTGTCTTATTCATGGTTATCATGTTGGTGGTGCCATTATTTGCGGTGTTCTACGAAGCCTTTAAAGGTGGTTGGCAGCTGTACATTGCCTCGTTGGTCGATCCAGAAGCCTTGCAAGCCATTAAGCTGACCTTAATTACCGCTGCTATCGTGTTACCCATTAATATGGTGATGGGTATTGCGATTGCATGGTTGGTCACGCGTTATCAGTTTAAAGGTAAGCAGCTGGTCACAACCTTGCTTGATTTGCCGTTTTCGGTGTCACCAGTGGTCGCCGGTTTGATGTTTGTGTTGTTATTTGGACTCAACTCTACCGTTGGTGGCTGGCTTGAGAGCATGGGCTTTCAAGTGATTTATGCGGTACCAGGGATTGTGTTGGCAACGCTATTTGTGACCTTTCCCTTTGTGGCCCGTGAGCTGATACCGCTGATGCAGACACAAGGCGATAGTGAAGAGCAGGCCGCGCTTACTTTGGGTGCTACCGGTTGGCAGACTTTTTGGCATGTGACCTTGCCCAATATCAAATGGGCATTGCTCTATGGTTTGATTTTAACCAATGCGCGGGCGATGGGTGAATTTGGTGCCGTGAGCGTGGTCTCGGGTCATATTCGCGGTGAGACCAATACCATGCCGCTCTTGGTTGAGATTGCTTACAATGATTATAATTTTACCGCGGCTTTTGCCTTATCAAGTTTACTTGCTGCGCTTGCTCTAGTGACGCTACTGATACAACAAGTCATGACCAAAGTACAAGAGCGTAAATTTGCCAAATCTGAACGGCTGGCAAGTGCTCCTGAGCTGCCAGTGAGTGCCAATGCCACCGTAGCAAAGAACGAAGATAACAGCCTATAAATGGTTCAAGTAGCTGTTAATAGTTCGCTACTTATATTTAGCTACTAATAAAACAGCAATCGAGACAATCTGCTACGATAAGACAAAAGATATAATAAGAGACACTATTATGAGCATCGAAATTAGGAACGTTAATAAAAGTTTTGGCAATTTTACTGCCTTAGACAATATTAATATCACTGTGCCTACTGGTAAATTGACGACCTTGCTAGGCCCATCTGGTTGCGGTAAGACGACACTGTTACGTATCATTGCTGGGCTTGAATATGCGGATTCGGGGCAGATATTGTTTGATGATTTGGACGTTACCAACACGCCGGTTCAAAAACGCCATATCGGCTTTATGTTTCAGCACTATGCCTTGTTTCGCCACAAAAATATCGCCGATAATATCGCCTTTGGCTTAACGCTGTTGCCAAAGAACGAACGCCCAAGCAAAGCTGATATCAATAAGCGGGTGGCAGAGCTGCTAGAATTAGTACAGTTGCCGCAGATTGCCAATGCTTATCCGCATCAATTATCTGGCGGTCAGCGCCAACGTATTGCACTGGCACGAGCACTGGCGGTAAAACCAAAGTTATTACTACTGGATGAGCCGTTTGGCGCACTTGATGCCAAGGTGCGTAAAGAGTTGCGTACTTGGCTAAAAGACATTCATCATGATCTTGGTATTACCAGTATCATGGTGACCCATGATCAAGAAGAGGCGCGCGCAATATCTGATGAGATTGTGGTGATGAATCATGGTCATGTCGAGCAGGTAGGTACTTCAGAGGAGCTGATACACCATCCCGCTAACGCTTTTGTCAGCGACTTTTTAGATTTAGTATAATCAGACTTCTTTAAGTCATATAGTCAGTGCAAAGTAATATCGATATTATCAGTATCGTCGCGTTTTTGGGATATTTTGACTATATCTCATCGCGTTTTAGCTATGTTTAAGACAACCAGTCTGTGCAGTTGCTGTCATTTGTAAATAAAAAAAGACCTAAATTATTAGGTCTTTTTTTATGGATTAAGCTATTTATAAGTGTCAACTTGAGGGGCATAACAATGGCCAACCCAGCAGATAGTAGCGCTTAATGAATAGCTTCTAATTATCTACTATCCTAATCGCTTACCACCTAATCACTTATTAGTAGTAACTACTTAATAGTAACTACGCGAGTTAATAGTCACTACGCAAGTTTTTGCATATCACCGTCTAAGTCTCCGAGTGAGGTTTGCTCATAAGTGATGTCTAAGATATCTTGGCACCAGTCAGGCAGGTCATCTGCTACTTCATACCACATCCACGTACCGTCGCGAACACAGCTTAAAATACCCAGTTTTTTCAAATGGTTTAAATGGCGAGAGATGGTTGGCTGCGGTTGATCCAGTATTTCTACCAATGCGCCTACACAGAGTGCCTCTTTTTTGAATAAAATTTGGAAGATTTTTAAGCGTGTCGGATCAGATAAAACTTTAAACAATTCGATAGGTTGTATCGTAAAATTATTATCAGACATAGGGTAATCCCAAGAGAGCTTTTATTAATAGGATGTCAATATAACAGCAGTTATCAATAAAATCGATTAAAAAGTGAGCAAAATTACACTTCATCGTCAATTTAATACCGTTAAAAATGTTCGGTTACATGTTTGTGTGTATGCAGTTACATGAATTGAGCTTTTATCAAGATTCAATAGCAGTAGATTTATGATGGACAGATAGGTCAATGCTATTGCAAATGGTAATAATTATCGTTATTATAACGACCAACAAGATAAAGTATTGAACATCAAGTAACCTATATCGTTCAAAACATATCTCTTCATTTTTAAGTACCTCTTTATTTTTAAGTACCTCTTTATTTTTAAGTACTTCAGCAAAGCATATAGTAACCATCGTAGGAGCAAGCACATGTACGTATGTATCTGTAATGACGTAAAAGAAAAGCAAATCAAAGCCGCTATTGCTGCTGGCATCGATACCCTTGACGGTCTAAAAGATACCCTTGATGTTGCGACGTGCTGTGGCTGCTGCGAACCTATGGTCAACGATTATCTTGATGAACACCATGCTAGATTAGATGTCCTAGCTTATGCCGTTTAACGATTGTTAGATAAGCACCGTTTACGCTTGCGCATGACAAGTAGTCCTACCTTCGAACAACCGCCTTTTCTATTATCGCTGTTTACCCTTTATAGCTAGATCAGCTGTTATGAAGGGTAGGGCAGTTATCATGCTTATATCCCGCACTGAACTTTCTCTATATTGCTCAAATACCTGTTGAGCGTCTTCAAAAAAGCTGGCTAATTATGATTCTCAATTAGCATCGTATTCTTAGTTAATAACGTTACAAGTCATACAGCGTCTATATGCTACTATATCTATCTTGATTTAGAAGATTTTTTGTTGTTTTCAATTTGACCGTGCAGGTTACTGATAATGCTATCAATACAGGTATTATTACTATTACTGTAATCTGAAAGACGAATAAATATAGGAGTGCGTGTGATGATAGGTAGCCCAAAAGTTATTGAGTATTTAAATTTTCTATTAGGTGGCGAGCTTGCAGCTCGTGACCAGTATTTCATTCACTCAGAGATGTATGCGGAATGGCATTACGGCAAATTATACGACCGTATCAATCATGAGATGCAAGATGAAACCTTACACGCACAGGCTATCATTCGCCGTATTCTAATGCTCGGCGGCACGCCAAAGATGAAAGTCAACGATATCAATGTTGGTAGCACCGTTCCTGAAATGCTACAGCTTGACCTTGATCTAGAGTATGAAGTGCAACAGCATCTAAAAGACGGTATTGCGCTGTGTGAAGAACAACATGATTACGTCACTCGCGAGATGTTGGTTGTGCAGCTAAAAGACACTGAAGAAGATCATGCGCATTGGCTTGAGCAGCAGTTGCGTCTTATCGATATGATTGGTCTACCAAATTACCTACAAAGTCAAATGGCTGAGGTATCTCCTCATCTTGTTTAATAGCTATCGATAGCGTTATACGACATTTAATTTACTAGGTAATGATAAAGGGAGAGATATTATGAAAGGGGATAAAGACGTTATCCGTGCACTCAATAAAGTGCTTGGTCAATCACTAATCGCTATTAACCAGTATTTTTTGCACGCACGGATTGCTCGGCATTGGGGTCTCGAAGCGCTGAATGACTCGCTATACCATCAATCAATTGCTGAGATGAAATGGTCAGACGATTTAATCGAGCGTATCTTGTTACTTGATGGTTTACCGAACTTGCAAGAACTGGGTAAAGTGCTGGTGGGTGAAGATGTGCCAGAGATTATTGATTGCAATTTGCGTTTAGAAAAACAGAAATTCGACATTCTTACCGATGCGATTACTCTGTGCGAGACACATCGTGATTATGTATCTCGTCAGCTATTGGTGAAGCTCAAAGATGGCAATGAAGAGTATCAAGACTGGCTAGAGACACAAGAAGACTTGATCGAAAGCATTGGTGTAGAACGCTACATCCAATCACAGATGGATGATGACAAAGCGCCTTAGTCCTTCATCGCTTAAGCCCTTCATCGATTAAAAAGCCAGTAGGCGTTTGATATCATTCAAACCTCTACTGGCTTTTTTGTGTCCGGTATTTATGAGCATGTTTATAACATCATTTGTCTTCAGTTTTTAGATGAGGACACGCCCTAATACAAACCGCGACCATCTTCAGGTTTGAGACGTAAGAAATACAGTCCTGAGAGAATTGTTAGTATTCCCAATATCCAATACGTCGTTTGAAAGGCAGCCAAGGTATCAAGCTCAAACCGCTCACGTAGTAGATTTAGTAGCGCAGCCCCAAAGGCAATACCAAAGCTAATCGCGAGCTGCTGATTAACGGCCATCAAGCTATTACCGCTACTGGTTTGTACGCCTTCTAAATCACCGATGGTAATGGTATTCATCGCGCTAAACTGCATAGAGTTACAAGCACCCATTACGGTCAAAATAGGAATGAACCAAAGCCACTGTGAGGCATCATTAAACTGCGCTAACATAATGATGAGCGTACCCATAAAAAACGTATTGTAGACCAATACCGTGCGATAGCTGTAACGCTGAATAATTTTACTCACCCAAGGCTTGATACCAATCGCCCCAACCGCGATAGGTGCCAGTAGCCAACCTGCCTGCGACGGTGAGTATTCAAACACCACTTGTAATAGTAACGGTAGTAGAAACGGCACGGCACTAATGCCTAAGCGCGTAAATAAGTTACCCGTAATCCCAATCTTAAAGGTACGAATATCAAATAGGGTCAAGGGGAATAGCGGCGCTTGACGACGTTTGGCATGCCAAATATAAGCACCTATCAGCAGGCTTGCACCCAAACCACAGAACAATCCATAAAGCTCTCGCCCTGCCTGTGAGCCAAACTCTACCGCCAGCGTAAACCCACAAGCTGCAGTGGCAAACAATAAAAACCCTGTCCAATCTAAATGCTTAGTATCTTCAAATAAAGCCGGTACCAGTTTTTTGCCCATAATAAAACCAAAAATACCCATCGGTATATTGATCAAAAATATCCACTGCCAGCTGGCATATTGCACGATATAACCGCCGAGCACTGGCCCTACCAAGGGTGCTACCAATGCTGGAATCACTGCAAAGTTCATCACGGTCAATAGCTTATTGCGAGGATACGACTTGACCAATATCAACCTAGCAACAGGTGTCATCATCGCACCGCCAATGCCTTGTACCACACGTGAACCAATTAAGAAGTCTAGGGTTGGTGACGCCGCGCACAGCAATGAACCAATACAGAAGATGATGATCGCGGATAAAAACACCCGACGTGTGCCATATTTGTCCGCTAAAAACCCACTGATTGGAATAAAAACAGCTAAGGTTAACGCATAGCTAATCACGGCCCATTGCATCTTAAGTGGTGACTCACCCAGTGATTGTGCCATTTGTGGTAGCGAGGTATTCAAAATGGTGGCGTCTAAAATTTGCATAAACAGCGCCACCGCCAGCACATAGGGTAGGTATTTATTTTGTGTGGAGGTTAGCGTTACCATACTGACATCACCATATCTTAAGGCTAGGGTATTCAAAGAGCGTGCTCGTGAGCGACTGCCTTTATCTCTAAAGACCGTTAAATTGTGCGTAGTATAGGAACAATGGCAGAGTAGTTAAAGGTGAGCAAAGTAACCAAAGGACTTTTTATCCTAAAAACCACTACATTAATTACACGACAGGACTTTAATAGGTTGAGAGATAGCCGTTATAGTAGAGCACACATTCAGTCAGTCTCATATAAATTGGATACATGAATTAAATAATTCGTTAGGTTCGCTCAGTCTACTGTTTATAGTGCTTTCGCCTGCTTTTTTATCCAAATTATCTTGAACAGGCTATTTTTAGTAAAATTATATTTTGTGACACAATAACAAATAGGATCTCTGATGAGTAATGACAACAATCAATCAACGACCAATAATAATGTAAAAGAAGCGACTTATACGCCACCTAAGGTATGGACACAAGATAAAGAAAGTGGCGGTAAGTTTTCTAGTATCAACCGCCCAACGGCTGGCGCGCGTCATGAAAAAGAGCTGCCAGTAGGCGAGGCGCCATTACAGCTATATTCACTAAATACGCCAAATGGTGTCAAGGTTAACATCTTATTAGAAGAGCTGGCTGAGCTTGGTATTGAAGGTGCTGAATATGACGCCTACAAAATTGACATCTCAGAAGGCGATCAATTTGGTTCGGGCTTTGTGGCGATAAATCCTAACTCAAAGATTCCAGCCTTGGTCGATCATTCTGCCGATACCGCTGGCGAGCCTATTGCGCTTTTTGAATCCGGTGCCATCTTAATTTACTTGGCAGAAAAATTTGGTCAGTTCATACCTGTAGCCGCTGGTAAAGCGAGAGCAGACTGCCTCTCTTGGCTAATGTGGCAAATGGGTAGTGCGCCTTTCTTAGGCGGTGGTTTTGGTCATTTCTATGCCTACGCCCCAGAGCCGATGGAATACCCCATCAATCGCTATGCCATGGAGACCAAGCGCCAGCTCGACGTACTCGATAGACATCTAAAAGCCAGCACATACATGTGCGGCAATGACGAGGCAGATTATAATATTGCGGACATCATTATTTGGGCATGGTACGGACAATTGGTTTTGGGTAAGCTTTATGAAGCCGCTGAATTCTTGCAGGTCGATGATTATAAAAATATACAGCGCTGGGCGAAGCAAATAGCTGAGCGTCCTGCGGTAAAACGGGCAGTCGATCTGTCACTAAAACCAATGGCTTAAGTAATTAAGCATCATAGGTCTTCATTAGAAAAATAAAAATAATGAGACTGTCAAACAAGGCTGGTAGGCAATTTGCTTATCAGCCTTTTTTTAACATATTGATAGTGCTATATTTATGTATCGATATATTAAATTAGCAGTATACTTGTATATTTACATAATGGTACATTAGTACAACAGATAGAAACATTGATACGTTAAGATAACAGGTCGCCGTCTTAAAGGGCGTGTGTTTATAATTCTTCTGTTGATGAGTAATTATTATGAAGAGGCATAAAGTTCCAAGTGCATTATTGTTAACTGACTACAATGCCAGTTGCTATATCAATATTCATAAAAAATTTAATGCAAAAAATATGACTCATTCTGCAAATCAAGCTAAAACAACAACAACAAAAATAAGCCTATTAATGTCAAAAAATAAAATTTTATTACCCATACTGACGGCACTCACTATCACATCATTTAGCTCTATGAGCCACGCTCATGCTGCCGCCGTTGAATTTACCAACCAAGATTGGCAGGTTGCTTGTGATAATACCCGTACTTGCCGGCTGGCAGGATACCAAGCAGAAAACAATAGCCAGTTGCCCGTCTCGGTATTGCTGGTGCGCCGTGCGGGGGCCAATGCCACCGTAGACGGTCAGGTTAAGTTTGGCGGTGCTAAAGAAAGCGCTGCGAAAGCCTTGATGCAACTGGGTAATCGCCATCGCATTTCTTTAGTTATCGACGGCAAAGACTTGGGTGAAACCAAGCCTTTCTCCGCAGCAGCAGGCAATGCTGAGCTGACCTCGTCACAGGTGACCGCACTGCTAGATGCCTTGACTAAATCAAGCAAGATCGAGCTGGTACTACGTAACTCACGTTGGCAGTTGTCTGATAAAGGGGCTAGCGCTGTCATGCTCAAGGCAGATGAGGCACAGGGCCGCCTAGGCACATCGAGCGCCTTTATCCATAGCGATGACGCTAAAAAGCCCAATAGTAGTGTCTTGCCACCTAAGCCTGCACCGTCGCTTCGTTTTGTAGCACCCAACCCTGCTGCTATATCTAGCAGCAACAAAAAATTTGTGATGAAATCCTCGCAGTTGTCAGCAATGATGAAAACTACCATGCGAGATGCCGATAGTGACTGCCCAAATTTGTTCGATGAAACCTCATGGCGTGTCAGCCGTTTGAACAATACGCAGTTATTAGCACAACACGAATGCTGGGTAGGGGCTTATAATGCAGGCATAGGCGTCTGGGTGATAAATGACAATAAACCCTATAAGCCGACCTTGGTTACCACCAATGCAACCGATTACGACAAAGGTAAAATCACGTCGGTACAAAAAGGTCGCGGGATTGGTGACTGCTTATCCAAAGCCGACTGGATGTGGACAGGTAAAGCTTTTGAAAAAAGTCATGAGAGCACTACGGGGCTGTGCCGTATGGTCGAAGCAGGCGGGGCATGGCAAATGCCAACTTATGTGACAGAAGTAAAAATTCTACGCTAGAACGTTCGACGTTTATTTTAATAACCAATCATTTATTTAAAAACTGAGGCATGTCTTGATTAAATAAATGATTGGTTATTAAGAAGATAGCGCTTATTTTGATAGTAAATGGAAAAATAGATACAGATAGTGTTTGTACTGTGCTATACTGCGTCGCCACGTTAGCATTGACTAGCGTGAATTATGAGATTGATAACATCGCCTGCGATTTTGGGTCTAGGATGACCATAAGTAATTGTTGCCGATGATTTTGTGTACTTAAATAACCTTTTAAAAAATATCAGTTATTTTTGACTCATATCTTATCTACTGGCCCATATAAATATGGTCTAGATTGGTTGTTGTTTGCCTTTATCTGCTTTGGACAAAGCATTGATAATGCGCTGATATCAGGCAAGGATAAGACACTCGGCACTACCACCAAAATACGTCAGACAGCACGAACGCATTTATTGAAGAAGTAGAGCTTTATTAGCTTGGCTTCTGATTATCGACATTTTCATATTGCTCGGTAATTTTTTAATAAAAGCAGCGTGGTGAACGGTTATCAGTGGTATGCATCAAGTTTGCTGAATTTACAGCAGCTTATACTTACCAAGGATTCTCATGACTGACATCTTATCTGCAATCGCCGCTGAAAATGGCATTATCGAAGACACCACTCAAAACACAACTACTAATGAAGCAGCTTCTACTGACGCTGACGCTTCTGACGAAAATCAAGTTACTTTTACTGACCTCGGTATTGCCAAGCCAATTTTGACCGCGCTTGATCGCAGTGGTTATACAAACCCAACACCTATTCAAGCACAAGCCATTCCTTTTGCTCTAGCGGGTCGTGACCTTCTCCTATCAGCGCAAACCGGTAGTGGTAAAACGGCAGCTTTCGTTATCCCTGTACTTGATCGTTTAAGCCGCGCCACTAGCTTTGACAAACTAACCAAAGCACTTATCCTAACACCAACGCGTGAACTTGCTCAGCAAGTACATGACAGCGTTCGTACCTACTCTAAAGATATGCGCGGTTTGTTCTGTGTGCCATTAGTAGGCGGCGCACCGTACAACGGTCAGATTACTGCTTTGAAAAAAGGCGTACAAGTTATCGTTGCGACCCCTGGTCGTTTACTTGACCATATCAATGCCGGTCGCGTTGACTTGTCAAACCTAGAAGTATTGGTACTTGATGAAGCTGACCGCATGCTAGACATGGGTTTTGCTGATGACATCAGTGATATCCTTCGTGCTGCACCAACGGATCGTCAAACAATCATGTGTTCAGCAACTTGGGATGGCCCAGTAGGTAAAATCGCTGCCAGCTTCACTAAGAACCCTGAGCGCGTATCAATCAAAGTAGAATCTGCACATATCGAAGAAAAAGTGTACTACTGTGATGATTTTGATCATAAAAACCGTTTGCTTGACAAAATCGTTTGCCAGCAAGATATGGAACAGATCATTATCTTTGCTGCTACCAAACGTAGCACTGAAAAACTGGCCAAACAGCTACAAGAAGCGGGTCATAAAGCAAGCTTCCTACATGGCGATTTGCCACAAAGCAAGCGTAACCGTATCGTTCAAGACTTGCGTAATGGCAAAATTAAAATCCTAGTAGCGACTGACGTTGCCGCTCGTGGTCTAGATATCCCAGCTATCTCGCACGTTATCAACTATGACTTGCCACGTCAGACTGAAGATTACGTCCATCGTATCGGTCGTTGTGGTCGTGCTGGTCGTACTGGTATCGCTATCAGCTTATGTAGCATGGATGACCGTCCACAGCTAAACGCGATCAACCGTTATTTAGATCGCAAAATGGAAGTATGTATCATCGAAGGCATGGAGCCTAAGAAGACTTACGTACCTAGCGAAAACAAAGGCAATGGTCGTGGCCGTGGTCGTGGTCGTTCAAACGGCGGTGGCGGTAATGGTCAAGGCCGTGGTCGCTCAAGCGGTGGCTATCAAGGTAATCCTGCTAATGCTCGCGGTCGCTCAAGTGACAGCGCTTCAACCGGTCAACGCGCAAGCAATGACAGCGGTTATCAAGGTAAGCCACGTGATTCATCTGGTAAGCCAAATGAGCGTTCAGGTGGCAAGCCGTATCAAGGCAAGCGCACTGGTGCTCCTAGCCGTGGTGATAGCACTGGCGTTCCACGCGGTGAGCGTGCTGCAACGGGTCGTGGTCGTCCAAGTGGCAGCCAAGGTCGCCCAGCTGGTCGTTCTGACAGCCGTGGTCAAGGTCGTTCAAGCGGCGGTAACCGTAGTAACAACTCGTAATACTGTTATATTTAATGATTAATAAAGGTTATTAATAAAATAACCCTGACTTAATCGGATAAAAATAGCGTCAAAAAGCCAGATACTTGTTATCTGGCTTTTTTGTGCGCAGTGGTTTTATGTGTATCCAATTATGGCGTGTTCTCAAGTCAATCCAGTATTCTCTAAATGGGCTAACAATGAGGACACACTCTAGGGCGTGTCTTCATTTCAAAAATGGTGATAAAAATGAGATAAATTGCCGTCAAACAAGAAAAATAGCGCAGATAATATCGGGATATTAACCAGCTATTTGACGATGTTTGGCAAGATTTAGCCACTTTTATCCCATTTAGATGACTATCGAATGAATTGAAGACATGCCCTAGTACTGATAATCTGCCAAAACGAACAAATATATCTTTGTAGTCAATCGTTGCTTGCACCTGTTTTTCGCCTTATCTATACTGATTCACTTTTGCTAGCTGTAACTCTTGGAGTACCTTGATGCCTGATATTTCTCATTTAGCCATTGATAGCTTGCCGTTAGCCTTTGGTATCATCATGGCTGTTATCGGATTGGTGTTCTATACTCAAGGTTTGCCCGGTAAGTTTTGGCAGCGCTTTTATGCAGTATTGCCGGGTATCGTACTGTGCTGCTTTATACCAGCCACACTAAACAGTTTGGGTGTGTTCGCTGACGGTATTGGCTCACAGATTTATGGCTTCACTGCTACTTATTTGCTGCCAGCAAGCTTGCTATTGATGACCCTATCAATGGATGTACCAAAGATATTGGGGTTGGGCTGGAAAGCGATTGCGATGTTCTTCGCTGCCAGTATTGCCATTGTCATCAGTGGCCCGATTAGCTTGGGTATCGCTAAGTGGGTGTCGCCGAGTATGTTTACCGACGACACTCTGTGGCGCGGATTTTCGGCGGTGGCGGGTAGTTGGATAGGCGGTGCCGCCAACCAGGCGGCCATGAAGGAGCTATTTGGGGTCAGTGATGATTTGTTTGGCATGATGATTTTGGTCGATACGACCAATGCATCATTGTGGCTATTGGCGATATTAATCATGGCAAAGCATAGCGATAAGATAGATCGCCTATTGAGAGCGGATACCAGCAGTATCGATAAAGTGATTAAAGCGGTTGAAAGCTACGAGCGTGATCATACGCGTCCAGCGACACTGAATGATTTGATGGTGATGTTTGGCTTATGCTTTGCGATGGTTGGGGTGGCGCATTTCATAGGTGGTCAGATTGCAGAGTTTTTTGCACCTTATAGCTGGGCGGTACAGTATAGCTTTGCCAGCTCGTTCTTTTGGATGGTGGTGATTATCACTTTAATAGGAGTGGTTTTTTCCTTCACCAAAATACGTCGCCTTGATCATGTGGGTGCCTCAAAAATCGGTACCGTATTTATCTTTGTACTAATTGCGGCTATTGGTATGCAAATCAATCTAGCAGGTATTGTCTCGCAGTGGCGATTACTACTCATTGGTCTATTGTGGATGAGTATTCACGTCGTTATCATTTTTGCGGTCGCTAGAGTCATTCGTGCGCCATTCTTCTTTTTGGCGGTTGGCTCTAACGCAAATACTGGCGGCGCGTCATCGGCACCGATTGTGGCAACGGCCTTTCATCCATCATTGGCACCAGTTGGCGTGTTTTTAGGTATTTTGGGTTATGCAGTGGGCACGTTTGGTGGTTATATCAGTACGCAGCTAATGCGATTGGTGGTAACATAACCTTATAATTTGAAAAAATGGTTATAAAAAAAGCAGCATAAGGTCGATTTATGCTGCTTTTTCTACGTCTGTCGGTTGATCCTCACCATTCATTTAAAACAGCTTTTGCCCTTCATATACCTATCCCCAATAACCATCAGGACATTTAGGCAATTCAATCAAAATACGACGTAGCTCCTCTGACCATTGATGGCGAATGCTGTTGAAATACTCATCATTCTCATCAATACGTCGGCCAGTGGGCATGGTCAGGCTGTCATTGTCATATAGTATAAAATCAATTGGCATGCCCACTGACAAGTTGGATTGAATGGTTGAATCGAATGACAGCATCAATGCGCGGGCTGCATGTCTCACGTCTGTATCGTAGCTGACAGAGCGATCTAGAATGGGTTTGCCATATTTGCTTTCACCCAACTGAAAAAACGGGGTGTCTTCAGTGGCCCTGATACAATTGCCTGCAGGATAAATCATGTACAACTCAGGCTTCTGGCCTTTTATTTGACCACCCAGCATAAAAGAGCTGGTAAAGGCGCCATCGACACTAGAATTAGCGACTTTTTTTGCATGATTCATCTTTTCACGCATGCATTCACCAACCATTTGCGCGGCATCAAATAAAGTCGGGACCGTATTGAGATTACTCTCAAGACGCTGGTCAATATCGTTTTGCAGCTTGTTAAACACCGCCTGCGATGTCGCCAAGCTGCCAGCTGTCTGTAATACTATAAAGCGCTCGCCCTCAACGCCATATTGATAGAGCTTCCTAAAGGTTGAGATATGATCAACCCCAGCATTGGTACGTGTGTCGCTAGCAAAAACCATCCCTTCTTTCAGACGTATAGCGGCACAATAAGTCATAACTGATCCTTAGTAGAATAGGCTTAAAAATAGCCTATGATAATCTCGAAACCAATACTTGACTGTAAAGGTTTTCATAACCGCCGCCCATTCTAACACCGCGGACAGGAGCTGTATCTAAATAGTCTCGACCAATGGCGACGTAGACGTGAGAGCTTGGTTGAAACAGCTGATTTGAGATATCAAAGGTGTACCAGTAACCGTCCAGCCATACTTCTGCCCACGCATGACTGGCCATATGGTTTTCGGTATCGTCGTATAGATAGCCTGACACATAACGGGCTGGAATATGCTGATCACGTAAGCAGCCTAAAAAAACATGGGTATGGTCTTGGCACACGCCAGCGCCTGTCGCAAAAGACTCAGTCGCTGTCGTACCTACATGAGTCACATCTTTCACAAACGGCATCTTCATGATGAGGGCATTGGCCATCGACTTTAGGCTGTCATGCGTGGGGTTTTTTAGATAGGGCGCTGAAAACTCACGCATCTCTTGTGAACATTTGGTCAATGGTGTTTGTACCGTAAACAGTAGGTAGGGAACATGATCCATATCCGCTACACGCTTGGTCTCTGTATCAATCTCGACGATACCTGACGCTTGCATTTGCAGGTTGTTATGCGCCTCGTTACGGCTAAGGGTGAGCCAGTCATTTCCAAAGCCATCCTTTTGATTGGTCGCCACTTTAGGCAGCATGACCTCCCATTTGTGAATAATTTGGTGCGGCATCTGCATGGGGGTCATGCGTATATACTGGACACTGCGCTGTGCAAGCTCGCCGTAATAATAGTTGGTTTGATGGCTGATTTGAAGTTTCATGATAGCTTCCTATTTTTCTGTTTATTTCATATGTATGGTCAATCCCATATAAATCGGATATGGCGTCAGGCGAGCTTAGTCTACTATTGGTAGTACTGTTACTCGCCTTGCTATTATCCAAATTATCTGGAATCGACTGTATCATTAGCGCCTGTAATCATCTTGCGACTAGACACCTTGACGCAAGATGATATTAAACTCTTTGCTAATCAGCTGAAAATCACTAAATTTCTTCGATCTAATCATCTGATTGGCCAGACGTGTCAGCTCACGCCAGCGCGTGTTTTCAGGCAGCTCATTGATCCAGTACTTAAACTCAAGACTGACTTCTATTGAGTCCTCTTCCAGTAGCACAGCCCGCTCTAGCTGCTCAAAATGACGCCCTAATTGCCAGAAGCAGGTCACCGTTGGATGCTCTTGTTTCATAGCTGCGTTACATGCATGTAGCTGCAAGGTTGCAGCCCGATAAGTACCAGCACTTGAAAGCCGCTTAATCAAATTATATAACTCAGCCGTGTCTTTACCAATGACGCCTTTGGCCTCTTGCACATTGTCATCTATCGATTGAACGATGTTCGGTATGATATTTCGTTCCAGATCAGACAGCATCTGCGCTTTCATGGTCTTAAACGATTCATCCGCATCCGCGTCAAAACCTAAATGGCTGATTAAGTGCTTCAGCTGTGATTTTTTGAGATCGTCTTTGACCAGTTGCTTCATGACATTATCATAGTAATACAGGCGCTCGCTGTATCGGCCTAGCCATATGAGATGACTGGCAGTGGAGAGTAGCAAGATCATTGGTGCGTCATCTAGCATCTCATAGCCTGCTTCTTTAGGCTGCACACGATCATAATAGTTGGCGTGATCTGAGTTGTTGGCATCTAAAGGCACAGGCGTGTATTTGCCAGCTTGACCATTACCGTTTGGTTTTTTGGTTTCAGATTGTAGGTGACTGTCATCGACGACCCAAGTGTCTTTGATACCGCCACCTTGAGATGAATTAACGACTAATGAGCCCTCAACCATGGCCACACGAGTCAAGCCACCCGGTACGATATCGACTGTGCCATCGCCGTGACTGAGGATAAAGGGACGCAGATCAATGTGACGCGGCGCAATACCATCACTCACGGCAGTGGGGTTGGTCGATAACGAAATAGTCGGCTGGGCAATGAAACCGGCTGGGTTTTCAAGTAGGCGCAGGCGATACTCTTCAATCTCCTTTTTGGTAGAAGTCGGCCCAATAAGCATGCCGTAACCACCTGAGCCTTGGGTTTCTTTTACGACCAGCTTGTCTAAATTATCAAGCACGTATTTGAGCTCATCAGGCTTACGGCATTGATAGGTTTCTATATTAGGCAGAATCGGCTCTTCGTTTAGATAGAATTTAATCATGTCTGGTACAAAAGGATATAGGCTCTTGTCATCAGCCACGCCTGTACCTGGTGCATTTACGATAACGACATTACCAGCGCGATAGGCGCTCATTAGCCCTGAGACGCCCAATATCGAGTCAGATTGAAAAGCGAGCGGATCAATATATGGGTCATCAATGCGTCGGTAGATCACATCGATTTGTACCTTGCCACGAATACCTTGCATATAGACCTTACTGTCCTCAACTACCAAATCATAACCATGTACGAGTGGCACATTCATCTCATGTGCTAAGAACGCATGCTCATAATAGGCACTGTTAAAGCGGCCAGGTGTCAAGATGACAACTTGTGGATCATATTTGGAGGTTGAGCTGGCAAGACAGGCTTTGAGGCGGTCGGGATAATCACTGATGCCCATAATAGAGGTGTCAGCAAACATATCAGACAATAATGTCTCTGATATTTTACGGCTCTCAAGCATATAGGAGACACCAGACGGAGTACGCAAATTGTCCTCTAATACACAGAACTTGCCAGACTCGTCACGGATCAAGTCGATACCACTGATATGCGAGTAGATGGGTTTGTCAAGCTCAATACCCATCATCCAAGGCTCATAGCAGCCGCTGGCATAGACATAGCTGGCAGGCACGATGTCGGCCTTCATGATGGCTTGGTCATGGTAGATGTCATGCAAAAAAGCATTGAGTGCGGTGATGCGCTGCTTACAACCGGCTTCTATCAGACGCCACTCGCTTGCAGCAATAATACGGGGGATAATATCAAACGGAATCATACGCTCGATGTTTTTGGCATCGCTATAGACGGTAAAGGTAACGCCCTTACGATAAAAGATGTTTTCTGCTTGTTCGTTTAGATAATTGAGGGCATCCATGTTGATGTTATCAAGCCAATTACCAACGGCTTTTGCCACTGGGCGATACTGACCTTTAGCCGTTTGGAGCTCATCAAAACTTGGTGCTCGTGATGGGGGAGTATCTGCTAAATTCTTGACGGGCGTATCCTCTGACTGATTCTGTGATTGGCTTTGCGATGGCTCTGAAGCGTTGTCTTTTGTACTTGTTTTAGGGGCAGCCGTGTCCTTATTTGTGTTTTGATTCTGACTTTGGTCTTGCGACTGGTCTTCTTGTGATTGATTTTGGCTCTGAGACTGAGACTGAGACTGAGATGATTTTTTATTCATAAATACCACACGTATCCTTGGTAGAATCTAGATGATAGTGGACAGACAATAGCGTCAATTCGCCATACATAGCGCCTGTATCTTGTATGAACTATACAACGTCTACTGGGCAATATACAACAATCGTTCTATAATAAAATGGAATATATTCAATATGTTATGAATTAGAATATTACAAACAAGTGTTCTATGGTCCACTAAATAAGACAAGAAATCGTTGAACAAGGTCAATAAAACCATGAAAAAATACCATCGTTCTTTAATACTGGCAGGTATAGGATTGTCAGCGACTATCAGTGTGACTGGCTGTGGTAGCGAACCACAACAAGATATCTTGCCCGCTGGTAGCACAGTGATAGCGCTTGGCGATTCATTGACTTATGGCTATGGCGCGAGTCCAGAAACTGCCTATCCTAAGGTACTTGCAGACTTAAGCAAATGGAGAGTCATTAATGCAGGTGTCAATGGCGATACATCCGCAGATGTGCTGGCTCGGGTGGACGAAATCACTAAGCAAAACCCTGACTTGGTACTGCTTGGCGTGGGTGGAAATGATGTGCTGCAGCGTATTGCACCTGATACGACGCGTGCCAATATTACCGAAACGATTAATCAGTTTAAATCCGCTGACATTTCAGTGGTACTGATGGCACAGCCTTATTTTAGTACCAGTGCGCTGTTCGGTAAGGCCAGTGACAACCCTATTTATGAAGACATTGCAGATGCTGAAGATGTGCCACTGTACGCTAAGGGCTGGTCGACTGTGCTGTCGGATGATGATTTAAAATCAGACAGCATACACGCCAATGCTGCAGGTTATAAACAGTTCGCCGAAGGATTACATGGTTATTTAAAAGAAGAAGGGTGGGTGTATTAAGCTGCGAATCTCAACCTTTGTGTTTAACATCTAGAGTTTAATCAGTACGAAAAAAGCAGAGAGCTTATTGACTAAGCCATCTGCTTTTTTGTTTGATCAATGATTAATAAACGATAAATTTTATAGTCCGGCCTTTATAGCCCAGTCATTTTATTGATTGTCATCCATGACTACCACCAAACCTTCATCAGCGGCTATTTTGCCTGCGCAAATATCTTGATAGACTTCCAATAAACCATTGACCCCGTCAAGCTCTTGAATTTTTAGCCATGCATTGGTTTTTGCGGTGCTATTCATGATATAGCGCATAGAGCGTTTGTTAAATTCTTCAGCACCCCATTCTTTCATGCATTGCTGTACATGGCTGGGCGCAAAAAACTGTTGGCTACGTTCTTGAATAATACCGTCTACATGGCGCGGTTCGTCCCAATGCGTGAGACCGACATTGCTGGTGTAGCGCATGTTGTCACCTAAGTGTGTATGTAGACGACTAAGCACATCAGTGTTGGCCGACATATCGACAATGACTGTTGGTTTGCTGGCGTCAATCTTCTCAAGCGTGTCGTAGCTCAATACGCTGTCATAGGCGTCGATTGAATTGACGAAATCTATATGACGGTTTGAGGTGAGGCCGATAACGTGCGGCGCGTCTTTATCATCAGTGAGGCCATAGGCTAGGCCAATACTGGTTTTACTAGAGGCACTGATAATCACCACTTGCTCTGCACCAAACCAGTCATTGCGCTTCAATAAATCATGCAAGCAGAATGAGGTTAAGTGCAATACGAACAACAGCATGCGCTGATTGTCATTGGCACGGTCATAGCCTCGTTCATGATTGACGCGCTGATACATATTGTAGCCGGGTGGTAGCTCGGCACGATGGGCACTACCATCGAGCAGGCTGGTTTGCGTGACTCGCTTGGGGGTAATAATCAATTCGCTGGCAGGCGGAAAGTAACCAAATAGCCGTTCACCGACGGGCAGCGCCTCACTATTTGATTCGATGACATCGGCAAAGCCCCATACAGGAATAATGCCCCATTTTTCGGGTTCATTCCCATTTGGCGGGAAAAACTGCCAGTATCGTAATTGATCGCCCATGACAGCATAAGTAATGTTATTAGCAGTAAAAGCAAAGCGATCAACTTCGACGCGCACTTCACCATCACCGAGGGTATGTACAGGTGTGTCTTGCAGGCGAGCTTGGGTTAGGTTTGCTTTGTTGGTCTGAAATTCTGGCATAGTCGCTTCCTTGATAGATAGTATTCGCAGTCATTACTTAGGCATTAGCAGTTTTGGCTTGACGCGCTGCCGTTATTTGCATAATTTCACCCATGAGCTTGGGCATGTTTGCAGCGGCTTTTGGTCCTGCTTCTTTTAGACGCTTGAGGATAGCCAGCTCTTCAGGTGGAGTGTCTTCGCTGGCACGTACTAATTTAGTGAAGCCATCTAAGCGATTGTTAATCATCCATTCACGTAGCGCAGGCTCTTTTGACCAACGTATTTGATTCTGCATTTGTTTAACGAGCCCAACTAGAAAGTCCGTATCATGATTTGGGATTGGCACCACTTGGCACAACTCGTTCTTGACAGTTTCATCATCATAATTGGCTTCAATGTGAGCGATGAATGCTGCGCTGAATACAGGCTGATAGGTACGTACGGTTTGTACCACCACAGTATCACCTTTAAATACATCGTACGTCTCTGTCACTGGTACTGCCCGTGCAGAGCAGTCGATATGCATGGTGTTGGGGATGGTAGCAATACTGTCATCACCAAAATAAATCTTGTCAGTATCTAAACGGGTCACACGACCTTTACGCACAATGTTTTTAACACGGCGCAACTGCTTAAGCTCTTCACTACTAATGGTAGCACCATGGAACATTTGCGGGCGTACATTTGGATCAATACGCATTAATACGCCGCCTTTTTCTAAACGATCAAAAAGGTCTTCGATATTTTCAGCATCAGCAATTGCTTCTGCCTGAGTGGCCTGTGCTCCAATAGTATGGGTGAAAAAATCACGAGAGGGCTGGGTGTTTTTACGATCAATTAGCCAAGCGTCTCTGGGCATAATCCACGTGATATGGTCTGGGTCAATTTGATTTTCTAGTAGCCATAAAACCGCATCGATACCTGTTTTACCACCACCGATAATGACATAGCCATTATGTGATGTGGTTAGACTCGGTAAGTCGTTTAATGGGCCAAATTTAACACCATCAGCAATCTCGAAGTTTGGGGTATGGGTCGCTGGTACTGAGGTTTTGAAGTAAGTACCGTCAATGATTTTCTTATTAACTTTAACATCATAGCTGGTATCAGACAGTAATGAGGAAAACTTACCGTCGCCTTTGTATTCACACATCGGGAAGTATGTCACACGGCCACTCGGTAAAAACGTATGCTTCATGACTTTATCAAAGTACGCCATGACTTCTGCACCTGATGCCAGCTCGGACAAGCCTTTGTTTAAGCCAATTTCGTCAACCATACCACCGCAAAGCTCACGTGAGCTAACGCCGTAAAAAGACGACGGCTGATGTAAGGTGACAAATGAATAAGCGTCGTTCCAATGACCACCTGGCTTATGATGTTTATCGACGATAATAATATTAGCATCTGTCTCTGTGAGTAGCACATCAGCAAAAGCCATGCCCACCGCGCCACTGCCAATAATTAGATAATCTGTTTCTAGGTGTTGAGTATTCATAGCATCCTTACTCTTAAGTTGAATTTATCCATATAAATCTTGTATAACTGTTTGTGCATAACAGTGTTATATACTAAAATAACACTGTTATAATTGTCAAGACCTAGTGAGAATCTAATGGATGCCAGAACCAAAATACTAAATGCAGCATCTGAGCTTTTCTTAGAAGGCGGCGGGGATGCCTTAAGCGTGCGTGGTATCTCTAAACGCGCAGGACTGTCCACTATTGGTATATACAGCCACTTTCAAGGCAAGCAAGGCATATTAGATGCGCTGTATATCGAAGGATTTAACCTAGTTCGTGAAGCCATGGATGTGATTCCAGAGGGTAGGGCAAGCAAAGAGCAAGTATTGGAAGCATGCTTGGGTTATCTCAATGTGGGTGCGCAACATGAGGCACACTATCGGCTGATTTTTGGGGAGTCTGATGCAGGATATCAGCCCTCAATCGAAGCTATTGCCGCAAGAGATAGTGCTTTCTCAAAGTTGGTACGAGTGGCTGGCTCGTATCTACCAGATAGTGCTAGCGCGACGGAGCGTCGACAAATAGCGCTAGATATCTGGGCAATCGTGCACGGCTATGTCAGTATCAGTCACCACATGGTATTTACCGATGATATAAATTTAGACTGGAAGTCTATGGCGCTGCGAGTGGTAGCAGTGCAGTTGGATGCCGTTGACATAACTAAAGCTAAAGTAAAGCCCTTCTAAAAACGAGTTTAATTAGCAGTATAAATATCAAACAGCAATCAATAAATACTCATAATAAGCAGATAAATACCATTCCAATCAACCGCTTTTTTATTCAAAAAAAATAAATAAGTAAACATGGATTTTTTGTCTTGTAAACCATATTTTTTTAGGTTACTTTTTAACATTGATTACATTTCTTTGACCAAGGAGAGGCCGTTTGAATACTATCTTATCACCGCTTACTGTTTCAGTCGTTGCAGCTCTAGCAATGCTAACAGGCTCGCAAACATTTGCAGATGCTCAGTACGGTACTTATGGTGAAGAAACGGCGTTAACGCTTGCCCGCGATTATGCTGGCAGGTATACAGGATCTGACAAAGAAGTCCAAGCTGCTGACTATATGCAGCAGCGTATGACCATCGATGGCAGTAATAACCAAGTCAATCGCCAAACTTTCGATTTCGTAGCGCCTCGTGGTTTATTCAGAGGTGAGACGTTAACGAGCAATAACGTTGTCGTGACCCAAAAAGGTAGTGCTGATACCAACAGAACGCTGTTTATCGGTGCACATTATGATTCTGCCGTCGCCTATCCAAATTATGAGAATTTAGAGGCGTTGGATGATAACGCTTCTGGATCTGGCGTTTTGACTGAGTTGACCAGAAACCTGACTGGCATTGAGACAGAGCATGACATTCAGTTTGTGGCATTTGGTGCAGAGGAGGGCGGTCTCAATGGTTCAAAGGCATTTGTTGATCAGCTCACGGACGCAGAAAAAACGACTGCACTGGGTATGATTAACCTAGACAGTCTGATTACAGGCGATAGAATGTACGCCAACGCAGGGCGAAATGCTTACGATAATAACGGCAATGAAGTGGCTGCCAATGTAAGTTTGCGTGAAAATGCGCTGCGTATTGCTAAAGAGCTTGGTATTACAGTGGAGGTCAATCCAGCCATTATCGCACCAGGTAATACAGAACCATACGAGCCCTATGGCGTTGGGTGCTGTAGTGATCAGGAGTCTTTTGATAGTGTCATGCAGGTCGTAGGATTTGAGGCAACCAACTGGAGCCTCGGGCCTGACTATGATGGTTATACGCAAACTGAAAACCCAGATATTCCAGGTGGCTATACGTGGCATAACCCTGCGTTAGATAACGAGGAAGTACTCACGGCGGCCTTTGGTTCAGAACGACTATCACAAAGAATGCGCGACTACTCTCGTATCATTAGTAGATTGATTGTCGAGCAAACGAATGCCGATATCATCGCCTCAACCAAAAGCGCTATCAATCTGCAAAACACGATGGGTGCCGCATTAAAAATTAATGCTACCGACTCACATTCAGCTGTGCTTGAACGTGCCAATGCTTTGGCGCTACAGGCAATGGATAACACCAATTCGATGGATTATGAGTCGCGTGCTCAGGTTTGGGTAGATGGATCTCAAAGCTATGTGGATGCTGATGATGCACAAGAAGGCACTCGCGCCAATATTGGTCTATATGGCGAGTACGTTGTACAACCTAGCTGGCGTGTTGGCGCAGGTGTGCAAGCGGCCAATCAAAACAATAAAAGCGTAGAAAACGGTATTAAAAAAGACACAAGCTATGGTGTTCAAGCTTACTCGTTACTGGGCGGCAAAGACACAGCTTGGTGGAATACCACTTCTTTAAGTCTGTCTAAGCATGACTTGGACGTTAATAGAACCGTCAGGCTGGATGGTAATGACGGCATAAATATTATCAACAATAGCGAACGTGGTAATTCTGATGCCGATGTGTTTAGCGCACACAATGAGCTTGGCTACAACTTTCTTATCAAGAAAAATGTCGCCCATGGTGCCTTTTTGGGTCTCAATTACAGTGATACAGACATAGATGGTTATACCAGTGGCAATGGTAATTCTCGCACTGCGCTCAAGATTGATGACACCTCTAGCGAGGCATGGGATTCAGAGCTTGGTTACCAGTTACAGTATGGTTTTAATTTGATGGGCACGCCTGCCAAGCTTCAAGGCAAAGTCGCTTATGTGCATGTGATCGAAGATGGTCTAATAGATAATTTATCGACCACGTCTTTAGCTGACGGTCGGACAAGAGAGGTTAGCATCACTGAAGCAGATAAAGACGACGACTATGGACGTTTTGAGCTGAGTGTGAGTAACAAGGTTCATAAAAACGTTTATGCGTATCTGAATGGCGACACCACCTTTGCACGTGACGATAAAGACAGCTCAGTACAACTAGGCTTGCAATATCAGTTTTAAATATCAATGTATGATGTAAGTCTGCGCTGCTCAATAATTGATTTATGAGCAGCGTTTTTTTTCTTATATATTTTAATATACCAATTATAATGGCGTATTATTGGTTACCGCTATAATATTCAGCGGTGGTAATAAAAAATGTGTTCCAAATATTATAAGAATAGGGGTGACGTGTATGTTTGGCATTATAAAAGACTGGCGTGAACAGCGTATATTGGATAACAGCGAGTTTACCCATGCCGATTGGGTACAAGCGGCTGAGCGTATTGTGATACTAGATAGATTAAACAATGACGAGATGACGCATTTGTTTGAGCTGGCGACTTTGTTTTTGGCTGATAAATCCATTACTGGTGCGCAAGGGTTTGAAATAACCAATGCTGTCAGACAATCGATTGCGCTGCAAGCGTGTTTGCCTATCTTAAACCTAAGCCTTGAATGGTATGCTGGCTGGTCATCTGTCATTATCTATCCAGGTTCATACAAAAGCGACAGCACTACTGTAGATGAGTTTGGTATTGTCCACGAAGGCAGTCAGCACCGTAGCGGGGAAGCATGGCAGCGAGGTCCTGTTATCTTGTCATGGAAAGATGCCAAACATTCAGGCGAACGTGATGGTCATAATGTTGTGATTCATGAGTTTGTGCACAAACTCGATATGATGAATGGCCGCGCCAACGGTTTTCCACCGATGCAACCTGATATGGATCCTGCGCGCTGGACTGAGATTATGGCGCGAGATTTTGAGGACTTTCAAACCCATCGCAAGTCAGGGCTAGATCGCTATGGAACGACCAATCCTGCTGAGTTTTTTGCGGTACTGAGCGAGGTGTTTTTTGAAACACCTCAAAAGCTGGTAGATGCTTATCCGGATATTTATGAGATTATGGTGAAGTTCTTTAAGCAAACACCACTATGAATAAAGAGTGTAGTACCTAAAGCCTTCAATACAAGCTAACCAATGGAATATTTTATATTCGGATTTAATGATATATTTGTTTAACCTGACAAGTATTCATCACAATAGACTGTCCTGACAAGTGAGCATCGTATGAAAAACCTACCTTTTTTAATGATGAGTACGCTAATCGTATGCTTTGTATCAGTGAATACCCATGCTGCCAGTTTTAATTGTGCCAAGGCTAATACGTGGATAGAGAAATCTATTTGTAGCAATACTGAGCTATCTCAGTTAGATGAAACAATGGCACAGCAATACAAAGCTGAGGTTTTTAGTACAGCGGATCATGAAGACATTAATACTTATAATGTAGCCGTACGCGACGAACAAAGGAGTTGGCTAAAGTTCCAGCGTAATACTTGTAAAAGCGAAGAATGTCTTATCCGTGAATATAAAGAGCGTATTGGTGAGAAAGATGTGAGCTACTCAGAAAATCCAAGTCGCTTTAATCCACCAAACAAACAAGCTTTTGATACGTTCTATGAGAACGTTGATATTATTATGTATAACGCCACTACTAAAGTATGGGAGGACGCGGGAAGGGTGACCAACTCAATTTCTATTCATAGTGTTACTTATAAACCAACCACTGCCGTTATCGATGCTGACTTGATTTTTACTAATGGGCACAGCTGTTCTATTAGCTCTGAAGTGGCATCATGGTCAGACAATCATTGGTCTATAAATGATTATCATGAACGTGCTGAGCTGCGTTTGTATCCAGTTAGTAATGGTAGTAAGACGCAGCTATTATTAAGAGATATGGACAACCAGTATCAAAAGTCACACTGTGGTATGCGCGGTTATTTCGATAGAAAAGTCCTCGAGTCAAGATGAGTAGAATTTGCCCTAGAAGCTGTATGGTTTGCATATTGAAAACAATAAAGACAGCGTAAGCGCATATATTAGGATTGGGAAGCTGAGATGATTAATGCTATACAGGATGATATGGCAAAAGTAGAGATCTATGAAAGTGCTGATGGAAAGGCGCAAGTAGATGTACGTTTTGAGCAAGAAACAGTCTGGTTGTCACAAGCACAAATGACCGAGTTATTTGGTCGTGACCAATCCGTGGTTTCTCGTCATATCGCTAATGCCATAAAAGATGAAGAAATCGCTGAGAAAAGCAATATGCAAAAAATGCATATTGCAAATTCAGACCGTCCGGTGACTTTTTATGACCTAGACGTGGTTATATCAGTCGGTTATCGCATTAAATCTCCTCAAGGTGTGCAGTTTAGGCGTTGGGCAACGCAGCGCTTACGTGAATACTTGGTACAAGGCTATACACTCAATCAACAGCGCTTCGATAAAAACTCTACTGAATTGCAACAAGCGCTAAAATTAATCAAAAAAACCGCCCAAAGTCCCGAGCTTAACACCGACGAAGGACGCGGACTGGTTGAGATTATAAGCCGTTATACGCAGACATTTTTATGGTTACAGCGCTATGATGAAGGTCTACTTGATAATCCTACAGGACAAGATGGTGGTATCTTACCCAGTACGGCTGAGGCGATGGCAGCGCTGACAAACTTGAAAGCGCAGCTGATAGATAGGGGTGAGGCGACTGAATTGTTTGCTAAACCTCGTGGTGATGGTTTGGATAGTGTATTGGGTAATTTACAACAAACTGTCTTTGGTGAGCCTGCGTACCCAACTATCGAGAGTAAAGCGGCACATCTACTGTACTTTATGGTAAAAAACCATCCTTTTACTGATGGTAATAAACGCAGCGGCGCTTTCTTGTTCGTGGATTTTTTACACCGTAATCACCGACTGTTGAATGACAAAGGTGATATGGTCATCAATAATACTGGGCTTGCGGCATTAACCTTATTGGTCGCTGAATCTGACCCTAATCAAAAAGATACTTTGATTAAACTGATTATGAATATGTTGTCGTTAGAGAGCCAATAAACAGGACTGTTGTCAACAATCCTGTAGCATAAGTTGCAATATATATCTTTATATTTGAATATAAACCCTATGATAAACCAAGTAGAGTAGTCTGCTATTCTAAAAGCACCCTATAAAAGTGGTCGGTTAATCGTTTTTCTACGCCCTAAACCGTCCACTGGTCATTAATGACAGCCACCAGATAACGCTTACCTTGATATTCCTCAAACACCAAACGCATCGCACGCCAATCCATACCGCTATATTTTTCACTGCCATTACTGTAAAACTCAACGAAGTCAGAGTTTTGATATATTTTGTTTAAGTTGTTAATACTGTTGCCCATCGCTTTACTACTATTAATACTGATCTCTGCGTTCTGATCAAATGCACTAGCAGCGACCCAATTGCTCAAATAGTCAGGTAGCGGCGTGATCAATAAATCACCCGTGCCATCTTTTTCACCCCACGTAAAGCGAATCTTTGACTGTTGTAGATACTGTGCATACTGCCCGCGACTAAAGACTTTGTCGGTCTCAGGACGTATATATGCATACATCGAGAACCGGACGCCACGTGTGGGATGAATATCATTGGTGATACTAGCATAGTCGCCATTAGCCAGTGCATGCTGAATACGCAATGATTGCTGTTTAAACGTTTGCTGACTGCTATCAGCATTGCTAGGCATTGATGAGCTACTGGTTGGTTGAGACACAATGGCTTCGCTAGACTCAGAAACGGACTGACAACCAGTCACGGTCATAGTGAGCAATAAAAGGCTACTAGAGGCCAATGTCGCAGATTTTTTCTTAAAAAAAGCAGGTGATATCGTCATAAAATCATCCTTAACACGATTATCAGAGATAAAAAATCACTCAAAATTGTCATGAGAACAAATAAAAAAGTACCATAAGAACGCTATGAAATGGTTCTTTTGGTAAGTAAACCTGAATGATACGATAATACAGCAGAGTCCAAATATGGGTATGATGTAATAGGTTGTAACACTTATAGAGTAAAAGCTTGTAGAGAACATCATGCCAACATATAAATCACTCATATTTCTGCTAACCATAGGACTGATGCCTGTCGGTAGCGCTACAGCAGATGTGACAAAATCAGATCAGAAACAAGCTGTTATGGCTGCTATGAAGATTGCGACCATCACAAAGATGTATCAACAAGATGCTGATGACCAAGGGTTGAGTAATCCTGTGATGCTACAGCAATATGCAAATGCTGACTTACAAGCAGCCATGCAACTTGAACAAGATTATTTTGATAAAAATCAAACGTCCTGCAATATCGATTATGATGTGCTGTGGGATTCTCAAGATCCTGATTATACGCAAGACAAAAAGTTTTCGATGACTGAGCAAGGTTTGGTTCAGGTCAGCTTGGCGCAAGGTAGCGATATTTATTATGAGTTATCATGTGATGACAATGATAAGCGTGCTGGTTGCCAAGTCGCAGACGTAATCTTAGATGACGATGGTAGAACTTTGCGTAAGCATTTGCTTGAAATGTGTCGTTAACAGTTGAACTTAATACCAGAAATATCTGAGCTAAGACAGTGTTTAAATATAGGATACTTACCTTCTAAGACCGTTGGTTTGTTTTCACATAATGTATATTATGTTAAATGAAGTCTATAAACAGTTTAATACTTAGTGAGCTGACACTTATATGTAATGGCTCTTATGCTTATATGAGACGATGATTTTTTCAAACCATGGATAGAGAATGTTTGGCATGCCCTATTCTTTCTATCTACTAATGCGCCAACCTCTGAATTTGGCAAAGAAACCTTTCAATCTTTCAGAAAAGTTAAAAGCCTCTGACTCCGGTACTTCTTCGACATGATGGCGAGCTGCCAGTATCGGCTGCTGCACCAATCTTTCGTGATGATCAAAAGCACGATCAAGACTGATACTCATGATAGATAAATTAGTTGGCCTTGGTAGACAGCGATACACCTGACCCTTGTTAATTAAATCAATGACCATATGAGCGTCTTTGAACTCAGTCAGCATCAAAACCATCAGATCTGGCTGGATGTTTTTTAAGGCATAAACGATGGGTGTAATATTTTCTTTATTGAGCGTCGAATCTGTAATCGTGACGCCAAAGCGTTTTTTTTGTAATAGCTTCGCGGCCTGTTCAAGGTTACTGGCCCAGCTCACGGTATAAGCACTCTTAAAATGACTTTTTATTTGTTGATAGACGCTCTCATCGTCATCTAATACCAATATATTGCGATTGCTAACAGTGCCACTATCAGCATGGTTTTGAGTCGCATTCTTTCCCATAGAGTTTTGCGTTATTTCTTGGGTTTTCTGAGCAATTTCTGTGGCTTTATTAACGATTTTTTTAAGTTCATCATTTTGCCATGGCTTAGTGATATAGCGATAAATTTCGCCCTCATTCACAGAATCCATCACGGCATTCAGATCCGCATAACCGGTTAACAAGATACGAATAGTATTTGGCGAAGCCGCTTTAATGTCACTTAATACCTCCGTACCTTGCTTATCTGGCATGCGTTGGTCGCTGATGACCACTTGTACCTCATTCTGGCTGACATACTCCATCAGCTCAGTAGCATCGGTAGTAATAAATACGTCATGTGACTGGCGAAAATGCATTTTTAAGCTGCGTAAGATACGCGGCTCGTCATCAATAAAAGCGATTTTTGGTTTTTGCATGACGCTCTCTTTAAATAAGTGGCTGGAAGTCTCTTAACTTTCAAATAAGGCTTGCGAAGGTTTCTTTTCATGAGCGATAGACTGTATCGGTAGCATGAGGGTAAACGTCGTGCCCTCCCCAACTATTGAGCTAACCTCAATGCGTCCATCGTGTTGCTCCATAATTTGTGCCGTAATGGCCAATCCTAACCCTGTGCCATCGCCTGCTTTTTTGGTGGTAAAAAACGGCTCAAAGATATGATTTAAAACATCCTCTTTAATACCAGATCCATTGTCTATAATGCGTACCACAACAGACTTCTGTGCCTTATCCACAGACGACGTGACTTGTAATGTCCCTTTATGATCACTCGGTATGGCTTGGGCGGCATTATTAAATAGGTTTAATAGTACTTGGTTGATTTGCGAAGGATTACATTGAATCAGCGGCAGCTCGGCTAAATTGGTTTTGACGTCTAGCGTTTTTAAGTGATTGCGAGCCATAATCAATGAGGTATTGATACACTCATTGATATCGATATCTTTCACCTTAGATTCATCAATTCGAGAAAAATCGCGCAAGCTGACGACCAGTTCAGCAATTTGATCAACACCATACAGTCCGTCCTTAATCAGATTGGCCAAATCTTCACTGACTTCATCTTCTTTAATCTCGTCACAGCATTGTAGAGTATGCTCTATTAGCTGCTTGACTTGCTCTTGGTTGATAGTTGGCGCTTTTAACGCCTGCAATAATTGATCTGTATGCTGTAGCAGCTCATCAAAACGAACAAGATTATCGCCGACCAGCTCCATGTTACTACGCACGTAGCCCAGCGGCGTGTTGACCTCATGTGCCACGCCTGCCACCATTTGACCTAATGTAGCCATTTTTTCGGAGCGCACCAGATGCACTTGTGAGGCTTTTAACTCATCCATGGCTTGCTGCAAGTCTTGCGTACGGGCGGCGACTTGTTTCTCTAGATGAACATTGATTTCGGCAAGTGAGCCTTCATTTTCGACGACGCGGTCGATCAATTGATTGGTCTGCTCACTGATGATTTGAATTTCGCTGACATTTGAGTGTGGCAGTTTAAGCGCGCTTAATTGTTGATACTTTTTTTGCTCAATCAATGCGCCCATATCAGCCACTGCTAGTGCCATATGCTTTAGCGGTCGCGTAAAGTAGCGACGGAACACCCATGCGGTCAACAACAAGATAGGAATAAAGCCCAGTAGCATGGTTTGAATCAGCTGGTTCGACAATGCATTTGCCACGCTCATCATGTCATTATTGGGCTTGACGATGACCATCTTCCAATAGGTAAACGGCATACGAAACACAAAGGCGGTGGCAGGCTGCTGCAACACAAAATCATTGGGCACAGCGATGGTCCCAATCAAGTGACTGTCTACCAAATTAAATGTTTGGTCAATATTTAATAGCAGTAATGCTGACAGTAACTTGGATTCTTGTTCGCCGATTTTATTCAGGTTAGTCGTACTCAAAATACTACGTGCCGCGAGCGTATAACGACCTTCATCTTTGGCAACGGCCTCATCAATGAGTGTTTGGTTAATATCATCTAGGCTGTCCGCAATAGGTGCAAAGGTAGGGTTTTTCTCGGCCAATTGATGCGCAGTTACCATCTCGCCTTGGGGGTTATTCTCAGTCACTTGCGTGACTATAGATTGATCAGGAAAGGTCAAAAATCGATTGTCCAAGTCTACCAAAAAGACATAACCACCCAGCTTATCTTGCCACTTTTTCATGGCGTCATCGAGGTTATCTAATAGCAGATTAAAACTCACTACCCCATCAAAAGCCTGATTGCGACTGTCATACAATGCCTTGGCGCAAGTCATCATCGGCTGATTGCTTTGCGGATCGACATAGGCACGGCTCCAGACACAGTGGTCATGGCGTGCGTACATCGCAGGAATGTACCACCACTCTCGATAATAGGGACTCGGCGTTTGGCGCACTTGATTATAATACTCTAACGGCTGCATGTTTCCTGAGTCATCACGCGCCCACACAAACGACTGGCGCTCTCGGTTTTGAGCATACATATTTGGATCAAACCACACGCCGCCGCCCACAATCCGTTGATCGGTTTGTTGCATGAGATTGCCAAAGGTTTCTTTATAAAGGCGGTCTTCTTTTGGCAACCCGCCAGCCATCGCACTGGCTGCCTTTGCCAGCCCGTCGACGTGGCTGATATTCGCCATAATGCTATTAATGGCTTCGTTACCCGTTTCAACTACCGTCTCTGAGGTCATCTCCAGTATGCGCGGCTTAGCTTGGGTTTCGATAACCCAGTAAACCATCAGGATAATTAGTAAAAAAGCCAATGCTAAAATAATCAGCATACGTGTGGAAATACTACCAAGCCGACCAGCAACACTCATAGATAAACCTTATATTGATGCGTCTACCATCATCAATGAATCACTTAATGAATAAAGACATCAGTGATACGCAACCACCATTTATAGTGGGCTCAAGGATACGATGCCGTCATGACAATATGATGACAAAAGTTTTGTTTTATCAGGTGTTAACCAGTAGCTTTTAATTTTAGCGATAATTGTGTTGATGTTAGGAGATATAATCCTGCCAGCATTTGTCTTTGCTAATTGCTTAGTGTAAATAATGATATACAGCTTATTGATGACATAGCCGATGAGCACTTTAATATATAAATTCTATACCTCCTTATTAGGAAAAATGGTGTCAAAATTCTGATAGGGTGTTTATATAGACAATTTTGTTAGGGTTTGAATCGAATGCAGAATTTGCTACGGTTATAAATACTGAAGACTTGTTGCAAGCGCTTTAAGAAAAACCTTTAAAAACATCATCCTCTAGCTCTAGTGATTCCTGCCCCGTCTGTGCTGCAACGATAATACCTTCACCAAATACAAATAGAGTGTCAGATTTCTGCTTAGCGTTTTCCAAACTTATCTGTTTAAACTTATCAAACAGCCATTGCCTAACCTTAGTCTTATGCTGTTTAGCTATTTGATGCGGCGAAGACCCAGTATCTGAATACTCTGCGCAAGCATTAATAAACATACAACCATAAAAATTCTCTGATAATGTCCAGTTTTTTATGAAGACTAAATAGCACCTTGCAATATCTGCCACATCTTTGATCTCAGAATTGTCGAAGTAATTGTTTAATTGATTCATAAACATATGATGACGATATTCAAGCACTGCTTCGATTAAACCCTCTTTATTACCAAAATGAGCATACAAAGTCCGCTTGGTAGTCCCTGCCTGCCTTGCTAAAAGCTCCACTCCACTGTCGTGAAAGCCTTGCTTGTAAAAGATCTCATAACTTTTTTGTAGAATAGTATCTCGTAATTCCATTAGTTGGTCCTCCCGTTTTTTCGTTCCTATTATTTTATTCAATAAAAAACTATGATTTACGTATACCGTTCGGTATACTTAGCTAATATACTGATCAGTATATCAGTAGTGACGTCTTCTCATTGTTTAATTGTTATAGGAATAAGTATGCAGTCGTTTTTTAATTGGCATAAGTTGAGCGGTCAAGGCAGTCAATGCCCAAAAAGATTACCTTTATCGATGATAGTAATCGCTTGGTTAGGCGGCACCATTGCAACAGCAACGCTTGCTATATTAGGAAGCTCAATAGAACTCGTTATGATTCTAGGTTCATTTGGTGCCAGTTGTTTATTAATATTTGCCTATCCCGCCAGCCCTTTTGCGCAGCCAAGAAACGTCATAGGCGGGCATGTTATTGCGACCTTTACGGGACTGGTATTTATGACATTATTTGGTATTCACTGGTGGAGTATGGCAACCGCTGTAGGCACTGCCATTGCGCTCATGCTAGTGTTTAGAATGCCGCATCCGCCTGCGGGTTCCAATCCTTTGATAGTCATGCTTGGGGCGGTAAATTGGAATTTTTTATTAACACCTACCCTGCTTGGTTCAATCGTTTTGGTAATGATAGCGCTGATTTATAACAATTTGGGTAAGGGTAGACAGTATCCGACCTATTGGTGGTGAACTGTCTTTAGCAAATGCAAAATATGTAGGTTTAATTGTTTAAATACTTCCTTAACCATGCCAAAAAGTCATCGCCAGTTGTTGATACATTAAGTCGGAGATGGTTTGAGGCGCGGGCATCTGGATAAAATAATTGCCCTGGTGCGACCAGCCAGCCTTCTTTGTAGGCATCTAGTGCCAGCTGGCTCGTATCTTGCCCCGTGTCTACCCAAACAAAGAGACCTGCTTGTGTATGCTCAGGGTAGATAAGTCCTCTCTTTGGTAATGCGTTGCGCATTCTTTCATGAGCGCTATATAAATGCTGCTGCACTTTTTTAATCTGCCGACGATACTCACCATGCGTCCATAAATGATGGCAAACTCGTTCACCAAACTCTGGCGTGTTTGAATTACTCAAGGTTTTCATACGTAATACATTATCAATATGCTTATCAGGACAGACCAACATGCCGACACGCCAGCCGGACGCCATCGACTTTGAAAACCCTGTCGCATAAAATACCCGTTCAAACTGATCAAGACTGGCATAACGCAATACTTGACCACCCGGTACGAATGCAGCGTATAAATCATCTTCAAAAATATAAGCGTCGTACTCATGAATAAGATTGAGTACTTGGTGCGCGCGCGCAGGATGTAGATTATAGGAGGTCGGGTTATGTAGCACACTGTTGGTCAAATAGAGCTTAGGGCGATGCGTGGCAAATAGCCTTTGCATGTGCTCGATATTAGGCCCTTGATGATCACGTTCTACAGAGACGACGTTTAAGCCCTGCTGTTGCAGGCAGCTCGATAGCCAATACCAGCCCGGTCCATCAACCACCACCGTATCCTCAGCTTGAGTAAGCAGCCGCGCAACCATGTTCACGGCTTGCGACACTCCTGCTGTAGTAATCACATGGTCGGTATTAGTTTGCATTCCCAGCGTATGCAGGTGTTGAACCAGCTGCTGACGTAGCGGTAGATAGCCGTGAACATTGCCATAATCATAGATAAAGCTATCGGCTTGCTGGGTGACCTGCCGTATGGCCCATTCCATCTTATCATTACGTATCCAGTCTCTCGGTAATGTTCCCACTCCTGGCGAGCGATGATGCGGAATATCACTAAAGACTTGCTGTACCAGCCAGCGCGTATCTATTACTGGGTGCTTAACGACCACTCTTTTATCATCATTGGGCTGGACTACTTGTGCTTGCGTATTGACATAATAGCCCGAGCTGGGTTTGGCGATTAATACGCTGGTAGCGACCAGCTGTTCGTAAGCTTGTACCACCGTAAAGGTTGATATATTTAATAGTTTCGCTAACTTTCGCACCGAGGGTACGCGCTGATTGGGCAGGTAAATCTGCCAGTCAATACGCTGCTGTAGCCATTCAGCGACGGCAGCAGTTTTGGTTAAATTAGGATTGAGTGTATAGGTTTCGACCATAATGAAGGACGCCTATTTTTATATGAGGTTTATGAATACAAGAAGTGTCATGCTGGGAATAACTATACACTTTGTTCACCATAAGTGAAACTGTATCGGGTCTGTTATGGACATTTAAACTATAGTTGAGTATATCAACAATGAATAATTATTTAGGATAATCCTATGACCCCAATCCACATTGCCTTAGCCGTATTGGTTACCTTTATATGGGGCGTGAACTTTACCTTTATTGCATGGGCGCTTGAAAGCTTTCCACCATTAATGCTCACTGCCCTACGCTTTTTCTTTACCGCTGTGCCGTTGGTTTTATTCCTCAAACCACCTAAATTCAACCGTACGCTATTTATTTATGCGATCGGCACCTTTGTCATGCAGTATGCTTTTGTATTCACCGCCATGCATTTGGGTGCATCGGCAGGATTAACAGCGCTGTTGTTGCAAGTTCAGATCTTTATTACCGTATTACTGGCTTTTGTCATACTGGGTGAAGCAGTGAGTCGCATGCAGATCATCGGTATGGTAGTCGGTGTGCTAGGACTGGGTGTCATTGCGTTAAACCTTGGCGGTGATATGCCCTTGGTTGGCTTTATCTGCATACTGATTGCAGCCATAGGCTGGAGCTTTGGAAATATTGCTTCAAAACAGGCCTCAACGCAGCAGAGTACCAGTAATATTTCTACTGCCTTGCCTGTCAATAGCAACAATAAAGCTTCAAATAAGACATCGGCACTGTCGGCGCTAGCACTGGTGGTATGGGGCGGTCTGATCGCCTGTGTGATTTTGACGTTATCTTCTCTACTATTCGAAACCGAAGCATGGCAGTTAGCGACGTTCACGCAAGCATCGCTCAAGTCTTGGCTATCGCTTGGTTTTATAGTCTATATCTCAACCCTGATTGGCTTTGGACTGTGGGCACATCTGCTGGCGCAAAATACCGCCTCCAAGGTTATGCCCTTTGCTCTACTGGTGCCCATATTCGGTATGGCGACCTCAGTGCTGTTCACAGGAGAGGTGGTGACGTGGTGGAAGATGCTAGCGATGATGCTCATCCTATCTGGATTGATATTGGCAAATGTGAAGATAGGACTGGGAAGGAAGGCTATTCTTACTTAGTAGCGGATAACACGGCGCATTTATTGATAACGACTGAATTGAAGACGCGCCCTAGTAAAAGGCAATAAATAGACATCTAAACACTATATTTTAACTGCATTTTAACTGTCTTTTTTGACCACACGCTTTAATGATGCCGGATACTGCTTAAGTAAAGACGTAGGACGTATAGGGCGGCTAGTTAAATTACCACCACAATTAGGACAATAGTTATTTAAAACATTAGCCGCACAAGAGGTGCAAAACGTACATTCAAAGCTACAGATCATCGCATTTGTAGCATTAGGCGGCAGGTCCTTATCACAGCGTTCACAATTGGGTCTTAGCTCAAGCATATTGTCTTCCATTTTCAGTAGTAGTATTAAATAATATCAAATAGAGAGACTTTATTTCATTTTTATCATCATTTTTAAAATGAGGATACGCCCTAAATAAAAAAGCCTTTCATACTATCCAACAATTAGTATGAAAGGCTTTTTTTAGTGCTTATTATTCAATAATCGACGGTATAGCTTAAGCCATAGGTGGTGCCTGATGCCGGTAAGCGGTTCAGGTCTCCGTAAGTGGTTTGATGATAGACTGTTAAATAGTCCTTATTGAGCAAGTTATAAACACCATAATCTACTCGTCCGACTGGCATTTTTACTTGTCCCAATACATCAAGTGTCATATAGCCGGTGACAGGCAAGGCACTAGAGTCAGGGTCTTTTTGTTGATCTTTAAAGGCTTCATCATCGCCGCCTATCGCTAATGCCTGCAAGCGGACATTGCTGCCTTCATCAAAGTTGTATTGCGCAAATGCGGTACCTTTTAGCGGTGTTAGACGTACTGCATCTAACTCCAACCAGTCACCATCTTTGTCATACTGACCACGGGTATAAGCGACACTACCGCCCACTTGCCATTTATCACTAATGTCGTGACTGAGCGACCCTTCAACGCCATAAACACGCTCATCAGTATCGACAACTTCCACGGTATAACTGTCAGTAAAGCGCACTACTTTGTCTGACTCGTTATAGAATCCACTCAAGCGCGCTGCTGTATCGCCATGCTTGCCTTGCCAGCCAAATTCATAGTTATTAATCGCAATCGGTTGTACGTTGTCTGAGTTGACCACAAAACCTGCACGCACATCACGCAGCGCACGCTGGATATCCGCTGTCGTAAACCCTTGTGAAAAATTGGCAAATATCTGGTCATTTGGGGTTAACTGATAGCTAGTACCGAGATTGAACAAGGTTTTGTCGTGATCTGTACTGCCTTTTTCTACGTCGCCTGCTTGATAGTCAATGCCATAAGCTGCGCTTGTCCCACTGATACGAGGGTCGTTAAAATATTCTTCAAGCAGCTGCTCATAGATGGGCGTAAAAGCATCGGTTTCTGACTTAAGCTTTTGATAACGCACGCCAGCACTGGTATGCCATTTGTCAGTGATGTCTACATCTGCATTGACAAAAGCGCCCCATTTATCGATGGTAGTATCTGGTCCACCATTATAAGTAAGCCCATTGGTTTGGGCGGTCAAGCCATTACTGGCAAGAAAGGTGTTTAGGTTTTGACCATAATAGGTCTGCTCACTGTTTTCACGTTCGAAATCAGCACCATAGCTAAACAGTGTCTTTTTTCCTGCGATTTCGGTTTCGGTTTGCATGGCTGCCCGCAAACCCATTACTTCGATATCAGCTTCTGACTGGGTTACAAATACTGCAGCACTGGTAAGCTTGTTCACGGTTTTTTCATCAGTTAGACCATTGGCTTGCCATACTTCAGCAGCTTGTTTATCTGCTGTCTTAGCAGAAGGGTAAAAGCGACCTTTTTCGTCTCTATAGTAACCAGTCAAGCTTAAGCTAGAACCTGAGCCCACAAAATCATCATCACTGTAACTTAAATTTACCGAGCTTTTTTCAGTATAAGGCTCATTTTTTACATTGGCGCCATCAATAGCTTTTAGAGAGGGTATCTCGCCGAACAATACTCCCAAACCATCACCATAGTCTGGGCCGTAGTCCGTATCCTGCTCATCTTTATAGTAAGTCACTGCAAGGTCAAGACGTTGGCTGTCAGTGAGCTCTACACCTAAGCTACCATTAACACTTAGCGATTCGGTATCTTGTTGGTCCGTTTGGTTCACATCTGGGCTGATACGGTTGCCTTTGCTATCGAACTTTCCGCCTTTGCTATCGTAATCAACATCTAGACGACCATACACTCGCTCGCCGCCATATCCTAAGGTTTGTCCTACATGATAACCCAATGAGTCTGACTCAAAGCCACGACTGCTACTGACGCCGACTCTGGTTTGTCTGATAGGACCATAACCGACCAAAGATTTGGTCACGAGATTGATAAGACCACCTGCCGCGCCAGCACCATAGATACTGGTAGCACCTGAGAGTACCTCTACCCGCTCAAGCTGTGCAGAATCAATACTATTTAGCTCACGTGATAGGCTACGTGAACTGCTCAATGGCACCCCATTCAGCAAAAACTGTACTGGACGGCCGTGCATGGTCGTACCATAGTTACTGGTTGAACCGCTACTGGCACCTAGGCTTGGAATCAGCTGAGCCAATATATCACCAGTGGTACGGTCACCCGTTGCCTGCATCTGAATCTCATTTTCAGTAATCACTTGCGTAACGGCTGGCATCTCACTGATTTTTTGCGCCAATGCCGTACCTGTTCTGGCCTTAGCAGTGACATTGATAGTGTCTAAAGTCACATTGGGAGTTTCAGTTGATGCCGAACTTGATGTTAAATTTGAGGCCAACGCTTCTGACGTAGCCGCATTGACAGCAAAGCCCGTAGTACTGACATCGGTTTGTGCATATAATTGCTGACTAATGCAAAGAGTAAGAACGGATAGAGCAACTTGATGATGGCTTTTCATATTTACTTCACTTAGTTGGATAGTCAAATAGTGGTATCAGTTATATTTAGCTAACAATACTGTGTGTACTAACTTTGTGAACGATATTGTAAATGATAATCGTTTTTATTTCTATATGTATTTATACTTTATTAGTAAGTGCTTACTTATGATGATTCTGGGTTCAGCTGAAAATCTAATTTTTGATAACGTCACTAGGACACGCCCTAGCTCTCAAACAACTTATCCAACTGATTATTACGATACGCCTCAAAAAATAGCTGAAACTTTATCTCATCTGCTTTGTGCTTCTTTTGACAATCTGGTAATAGCTGCTGTGCCACATTGATGGGCAACACGAAGATGCCATCATTATCCATAATGGCGATGTCTCCTGAACGAATAGCTGTAGTCTGCTCACCAAAGCGATAGCAAATATCGGACGCTAACTTGCCTTGTGATTGGTTGCTCTTGAACGTAGTTATAGCGCTGATACCTTGTGCAAATACCGGAAAGCCTAGCTGCTGAATTTGGAGCGAGTCAGTCGCCTGTCCAATGACAATGACCGCCGATAGCTTCTCATAGATAGCGGCGCAAGTGCGCAATGCTCCCCAACATGCTTTAATGCCTAATACCTGAGCATCAATACATAACACATCATTTGGCGCTGCTTGAATCAATGCCTGGTTGATCACATCCGTGTTATCAGAGGCTAGCTGGACTGTTAACACTCGGCCTACTATGGTAGCCGTGCAGGGATTGAGAGGCGTAATATCTGGTAAATACCCTTCCCCAGTCAGATGACCAATGGTTGAGGTACCTATCTCTTTATAACCGTCTATAAGTTCGCGAATATCAATATCATTCATTATGTTCTCATTATGGTATTTCATAATTTTAACTGCTTTCCTTGATACGCTTGAACGGGTTGATTGTTTTACTTTCTCCAGCTGGCATACTGCCATGAGGGTCAGAACCACGGGCAATCACGGGCAATAGCAATGTTTTATGCGGATAATGTGAACCATTCAATAACTCGTCACGAATAACCTGACGTTGATCATCATCAAAATCGATGGTTACCAAAGACTGCTCAATACTCATCATTGCCTCGTGCCACAGAGTATCTTCATTGATATGATAATGCTCAACCAATGACTCGATAATCGCCCGAATATTAACTAATAACCCTAGCGACTGTAGATAAAATATCAGCGCTTGCGGCGTCTCGCGATATAGACGGTTTTTAAAATCTGGCGGGCTTAAATACTCAGGATCTGATATTTGATGACGTGCCAGCCATGGTAGATGGATGCGTACGGAATCATGATCACGCAATAACAGACTTGTAAAACGATTGTCTTTTAATACGATAACAATATTTTGCCCATGCATCTCAGGTGCGAATCCTAGGCGTAAACAGCGCAGCATCGTACCCAAAAATACATCACAAAGATTCTTAAAGCACGCTATGACAGCGGGTTTTTTATTCTGTGGCAATTTTTCTTGAGCACTGTCCTGACTACTATTCTGGTTAGTACTATGAATGCCCTCCTGAACAATCCCGTCAAAAATGTGATGGCTGACACCTTGCTTATAGACCAACATACCCAAGCTTGCCATGGGTAACAGTTGAACCTTATCGTCACACAAATCTGCTGGTAATTGACGTAGCATCGCGCCTAAATGAGTGGGTTTTTCTTGATAAAATTGCGGATTAATAGCGCTTTTATCATGCAAATGAGACGGAGACATATAACCCCACCATAGGCGCTCATCCCATAACCGTAACTGTGCTGATAGTACAGGGTCTAACGTTCTTGCCTGCATCAATATGGCTTGGTTTTTTTCACCATTAATTAGCTTGAGGGCTGGCAAGTAGCGTTTTGAGTTTAGTGCATATACACCTATAGGCAGCTTAATACTATTTGGCGTATCAGCATCAATTAACATACTGCGCATGGATGAGCTGGCATAAGTAATTAGCTCGTCAAACTTGAGGGCGACAACTGTGCCATTGGCAAGATCGTCGGCATACATCTCATCAATCACATGAATCATTTGCCAAGGGTGTACGGGCATCGCAATGTGCGTATCCGCTATGCCTTTGTCATCTAGCTCTCGCATCAACTTCTGCTGCTGCATAGTATCCAAAAGATATTTCGCTGGATTTTGCGTTGTTGTGTCTTGAACATGCTCTGCCACCATGACATGGCTGTTGGCGATGGCGACCCATACCAGCTTGATAGGCTGATTAAACTCTGCCATATAGCGTTTATACTCTTGTGAAGTAAAGTTCAACTTGCCTTTTGCTAATGGATGAAACGGACGATCCATCAGTGAGGCCCACTGCTCCGCTGCAATCAAGGTTTGATGCCAATGCGGATTCTGACATACTGTAGTCGTGATGTTTGCCACTGCTGACTGTTGCTGCGCTATAAAAGAAGCCTCTAAGCTTTCCTTTAGCTTTAAGACACCGACGTCAGATAAGCTGTCACTGTCCATCATTAATAAAAAGATGTCTAACAAGTGCTGTGCTGAGCTTACTGGTTCTAGCCAAGCATTTTCTACATAATGGTTGTTATTGAGATTGTCCTTAAGGTTATGTATGACAGGCAGACAAGATTTAGACAATCGCCACGGTGACGCATAAGCAGGCTCTATCAATAGTAATAACTGTCTATTTTGGTCAACTTTCATTACCATTAATGGGTTATCTTGGTCAAAAAAATCTTGATACTGCTGTGGTAGTGATTCTAAAAATTGATGCGCATCTTGAGCTTGTGACGTTTGATGATTTGCCAAGTACTCAGTGGTGGTTGTCACTTGAATAAGATGCTCATCCACCCACTGCTCTAATAGAAAGCACTCTACCAAATGGCTAATCAGCGACCATTGGATGGCCTCGATATCTGGTTCAGGATTTACATCAAGATGGCTGTTTTGCGCAGAAGTTTGCACAGGAAATAAGGTATGCATCGTCTTACCCCTGATTTTTAAACAATGGGTTATTGATGTATTTAATCGGGAATGCTTTATCTCCGAATAATCGACGCTTAGCCAATGACTCAATGCGCGTTTGTTTAGCGAATACATCAAACAAGTCAAACCGTACTTGATGCTCTGGATGGGAGGTTTGATAGTCGGTCACGCAGTCAGCAACCTGTTGCCAAAACGCCACTTCAGAATAGTGATAATGCGTCTGCATAAAAATCGCAATGTCTGACAACGCCACAAAAAACAAGCAAGCAACCGTCATATCACGAATGCCATCTGTATCTTCGGTCTCGATAAATGAGCCTCTATTTAAGGCAGCATGAGCAGGTGGCAAGCTATAAAAGTCTGGACGCAAGTGTTGTTGAGTCAAATGCGCGGGTGAATAACGAACCCCATCATGCAAATCTTTTAATAATATTTTTATGGGATAGCCATTTTTATGTATCAAGACGATGTTTTGCGCATGGCACTCTAATGCCACACCATAACCAAATAAGATATGTAGTAAAGGGGTGACAGTAACCTTAATTAACTGCGCAATCCATGTCTCTACGCCATATTTATCAAGCCAAGGTGCTGTCAAATGCGAGCCATCAGCATTGATATAACTGACACCATTGAGCGGAAATGCGGTTTGACCTTTTGATAGATACTGATTAACGTTTTCTCGCCAAATCGCAGCCAGCCCGCCATACATATTTGGATGCTGGTAGCCGCGCGCGCGTAACGCCTCATGGTCGAGACTGACACCAACGGTCTCACCCAAAAACGCAATGGGTAATGCTTGGGCAGTTTTGTCATCTGCAATCAGTTGATTCAACCAAGTAGTGACAACAGCCGCATTCATCACGGTATGCTTTGCTAGTATTCGCGTGCTTGAGGTATTAATTAGGTGCATACTCAGCTTTAAGTAGGCTTTATTATTACTAACGTCATTATCACCATTAACATTGTCATCGCTATTACCAAGCATCGTCAATGAGCGAATAGACTGCTGAGCGCGGTACTGATGACCTGCATCACCCAAATAGACAATCTCTTGCGTGGCAAGCAGTGGCTGTAATGCTTGAATTAAGGTATTTTGCCATTGCCAAGGATGCGCAGGTATTAAGCAATAATTATTAGCCGTCTCGTCTACTTCATGACTAGCTGTACCTTCGTCTTGCTTATTTGCGATTGTAAGTACTTCTGTGAGTTTGGCATTGAGTGCATCAAATTCATCAGCACCTACATAGTCTTTTACCCATTCATTTATATCGATGCCGGTAGTGGTATTGCTCACCAGTAGCTGTTTTTTGACCGCCAACCATACTACGTCGATGTTTTGATCAAACTCCGGCCCGTAGTCATAGTTATCTTGTAAATCAAAACCAATACGAGACTTAAAACACGGATGATAAGGATGCCCTGCCTTTAGATAGCCTTCGAGTTGCTCATAAGTGAGCGTATCAATAGGTACAGGTATGTTAGAAGCCAGTATCTGAGACTGTGTTTCGTTCACTAAGGTATGGCGCAGCTCTTTGATAAAGCTGTCTTTGAGTTCTGCACCTTCAATGTTGAGCAAGACATCACTTATTACATGCTCAAGAATAGCGTCTTGAGCAACACCGTTAACCACTCGCTGCACATTTAGCTCATTCAAACGAATGATGTCAAAACTGTAATGAATATGGCCTTGCGCGGTATAATGAGCATCATCACCTGCTTTGATAACAAAATTCAGCAGCGACTCGTTACCAGTACTTTCATGAGCGATGTTCGCACTTTCAGATTCAAACTCAATGATATTTTCATATAGCAATGCTTGCAGCAATTGCTTAATCACTCGTTGCTCAGCGCGTGCGATAATTTGATAATTAACAGGTGCTTGCCACGGTTTAGTCGCATAAGTGACATTTGCACTATTATTATTTTTGATAGAGTTTGCTAGATTATTGGACATAGATATAAGCTTCCTGTCTGAAAATTGAATCAAATAAAAGTATGAATTTAGATGCATTTAAAGCGAATGATAATTATTTACGTTAATAAGTTAAAGTAAACCCCGATACGGGGTATTTGTTTATGGGGATCGTGGTAATTTGCACGCTGAAGGGATTGTGAATAATAAAATCACCGCGATGACCACCAGTATTTCTTGGATCGCGCTTGCCATGCCGTCACTACTACCTGCTGCTAATAACTGCGCACTTCGACTGCCTATATAAAGGGTGGACAGCGTGATAAATATGGTAGAGATGATGCGGCGACTGATGTTATTAAGTGCGGCTCCCTCAGTGACAGAGTCTTTGGGTAAGCTGCTAAACCCAACGGTCGTGGTTGGTAGGTATGCCAGACCCACTCCAACGCCTCGCATACTCATAATCAACATTAATAGCCAAAGCGTGGGCTGATACAAGCACCATGCCAGCATCAAAGTAGACAGCGCACTAATCGCAATTCCTACGATACCAATCCCTCTGGCACCTTGCTTATCTACCATCTTGCCAGCGTAATGTGTGGTGATACTGGCCACGAGCGTCGCGACCATTAGGACAACGCCTGTCCATAAAGCACTCTCGCCCATCACGTCTTGTATCAACACGGGTAATAGCAAGAGACACAGCATCAAACCGACTGTTTGGCTAATGCTAATGATATTACTGTGTAAATAGGTTTTATTGTTAAACAAGCGCACGTTTAATAATGGATGTTTCTGACGACGCTCATATGCCCACCAAACCATCGCGGACAGTAAAAATCCGACAGACAATAAACCCAACGTGGCTATCTTTAATAAGCCGTCACTGCTGAACAATCCACTAGTGAAGTCTATCTTCAGCGTGCTCAGCCAAACCATCATCGCGAGCAGCCAAGTTAGTAAGCTGACAAACCCGATGATATCGAAAGGGCTCTTTTTTTCATATGAGCGCATGTCAGGTATTAACCACCACACCATCGCCATGACCGCCGCACTGAGTGGCAAGGTAATGGCAAACAATGTCCACCACGCAAACTGCTCAACCAAGTAAGCACCGACCAAAGGGCCAAACGCTAATGACATCATAATAACAATGCCCCATAGCGCCATTACTCTGCCGTGCTGCTGCTGCGGATAAATTTGATACAGCATACCAATAGACAGTGGGATAATCAGACCGCCACTCAGTCCTTGTATGGCTCTGGCAATGATGACAAAGCTCATGCTAGACGCCAGCATGCCAATGACTGAGCCCAACATAAATCCAAGAATTGCCGCCAAATAAACATGCTTAAACGGAAATTTTTTGTTTAAGTAGCCACTGAGCATCAGCCCTATACTCATGGCCAAGACATAAGCATTTAGCACCCAGCCGCCCATCACAATATCGACATCAAACACCGACATAAAGACAGGAATCGCTGGATTGAGCGCGCTATTACTAAAGCTGACCACCGTACCGCCGAGCAGTAGTGTCAGTAACACCTGCTGTACCTGTTTGTCGGTAAAGCCACTGCTACTACTCTGAGAGGCTTCGTTTATAGGTGACTCATTAGTAGATGCCTTATCTATAGGTGCTTTATTTATAGGGGCGTTGCTCATTAAGCAGTGGCACCATAGAAATTGAGATAACCTCTAGATTCCAAAAACTCATCGCGATTGCAAAAATATAATGAGGCGGTTTTTTCTGGCATTTTAATCAGACGTTGCACTCTATAGGCAAAGCTATCAGCAATCCATTGATACACCTCAACCTTACTATCCGGCTCGACCACGATTTTTTTGGCCTCAGTATGCTCAAATATAAACTTGCTGATCATCATGCCTGTTGGTTTGAGATAGCCCTTACCAACCACCGCTGGATCGCCAAGCAAAATATGCCAGCCCATGTCCGTCTCCTTGGCTTTGTAATAATGAGACAAGCGGTCACGAGCCGTTTCATAAATCTCTGTATAACCAATCGGCCTATCATCACAAAGTATGAGGTAGAGACGCTGATGATCATCAGCCAGCATTTTTTCAAAATGGGTTTTTAGCTGCGGCATTGGGAGATGTAGCTGCCATTGATCAACCACATGCTCAGCATGCATCCATTTATACAGCAATGGCATATCTTCTGAATAGTTGACAGGTCTCAACGCAAACGTCTTTTGATAAGCTTCAATACTAAAGGTATCGGGTAGATTTTGGGTGATGGTCGGCATGACTTGCTCCTAATTATTATTTTGTTAGATGGTTTTTATGAAATACGATGCTTATAGAAAACTATGCACCAAATTTTTGAAATACTTTTAAGGCATCGGTATCGTAAATCTGCTCACCTGTTAACTGATTGACGATACACCCTGCTCGATAAGCACCCAGCCCCAAGTCCGGTGCGCCAACGCCATGAGTATGAACCTCTTGATTTTGTACAAAAATCTTGCCATCAGTCACGATGTCTTTTTGATGCGTCAGTACATATTTCAGCACATAGTCTCTATCAATGATTGGCTGCTCAAACTCATCGTGCGCGATGCTAGGCAGTATCGTATTTAAACACTCAGGCAGACCGTAACGATAGCCTGTACCAGCAATCACACAATCATACTCAGCAGTAAAATCTTGATTCTGTTCACGCTGTCTACCTACCAGTTTTATGGTGCCTGTCGACTCTGGCACTTCTAGCATTGTTGTCAGCGTTGCCTCAACCACTTCACAGTTGGATAGCAACGTCGAATACAAATCTTGATTAGTAATACTACGCTCATAGAGACGATGATAGATATCACGTATGGTCTCAAAGCCCATGCCTTTATAGAGCAGGTCTTGCTTGGCAGTGACTTGAGGTTTGGTTGCTGAGTCTAAATCATAAAAGTAATCTGTATACGCCGGGCTAAAATGCTCTAAACCTAATGGGGAGTATTCCATGGGGAAAAACCCTGCCGAGCGAGTCATCCAATCTAACTGAAACTTAGGGTTGTCGTTAGTACTATCATCGCCATCAAACTGCTGATCAAACAGCGTTCGATACACCTCTGCTGATGACTGCCCAGATCCCAACACCAATACTTTAGTCAGCTTGTTGTCTGTCTTGGTGCTATTCAGATCAAGGCTACTAACATTATTGAGGCTATCCAAGTCAAAATTGTCTGCAAAATGAGCGGTGTGCATACAGCGGTTAGGCGCTTGCTTGGCAATATCTTGCAACGATGGTGGTAGCGTGGCCTGTGTGCCCGTCCCTATAACTAAATTTTTAGCATGATAGGTGTTTTGTGTACCTTGTTCAGAGACTGTCACTAAAAACCCATCATTATTGTCGTCAAACGCCACGTCGATTACTGCCGCATCAAAATTCAGATTATCCAGCTGCCCTGCTACCCATTGGCAATAATGATTGTACTCTTTACGATAAATTTTAAACTCTTCTAAAAAGTAAAACTTAAGCAATCGGTGCTGAATATGCAAATAATTCAAAAAAGAATACGGACTGGTTGGGTCTATCATCGTCACCAAGTCTGCCATAAAAGGCACTTGTAGTGTGGTGTTTGGCAATATCATGCCTTTATGCCAATTAAACTCAGCCTTTTGCTCAAAAAACTTGGCGGTTACGTCGGTCTTTGTCAGTAATGCCGCCAAACTTAAATTAAACGGCCCTACGCCAATACCAATAATGTCTAACACGGTCGTCCCTTAGTGATTTGGTAGTAGTGATTTGATAGTCACATTAATTCTGATGCTAGTTCTTGTCGAACCCCAACTTCTATCGTGTACTTATCTTTACCGTTCCAATATGACGTGCTACGTCATCATAGGGTTTGGGATGTCGACATAAATAGACTGGGTTTCAACAGGTGCGGTTAGCTCATCGAGTGCATAGAGTCTGGTGAGTAGATTGCCCTTGAACGGTAATGTAGGGCTACGCAATAACAAATCAAATAACGAGCGATGTGGGTATTGTTGCTCTAAAGCCATTAAACACTCTTTAAACGTCGTGATTAATGCATCCTCACTCACAAGCTGAGTGCGAGCAATAGCAGTGATAAGACCAAATATACTGTTACCAACTAGATAATAGGCAAATCTTGAGTCGGCAAAGTCTTCTGGAATGACGCACTCTCCTTCGCTAATAAGCTCTGGATAAGCATCAATGAGCGGCGTGGCGTACTCCGCAATATAGCCAAACCCTTGATTGTCTCTGGCCCAAAACTTAGTAGGATAGCCGTCTGTTAGCTCGATCAGACTGTTCTGCTGATGTACCTCAAACCCAATACCATGCTGATAATACATATGAACCAGCGGTATAAAACCAACTTGCAAATAAGTGTCAAACCACTGGACAGCCACCTGTTCTAAAGGTTCATCTGTCCGTTTATGGATGGACTTAAACAATGTCTCTAAGCGATTGGTAAGACGGGTTGGATGGTCTTGGCTTAAGCTGGCAAGATTGGTAACTTGCGTATCCTCTGTAAAAGGATTATCACGTAAGATACAAATGGTCTCGTCAATGATTTTTCCATCGACACGTAAGGCAATCCAAGCAGGATCATTCAATACCGCAATCGTAGGGTACTGGGTCTTGAGCTGAGTACCATAGTCGCTACGCCAGATTCGGCAGGCATGCATACCGCGTTTACATTCTTTAGGCAGGTTAATCCGCACCGAATTGGTAATCGCTACAGACAACGACAGTTTAAACATCCAAGGCGCATCAAAGGCCGCTAGCGTGCGTACTGATGTCGTTGGATGCAGATGCCAACCGAGCTCACCCAAGTCAAACAATTGACCTTGTTCTAGCAGCTTTTGATACCACGGCTGCTGCTGCAAAAACCTTGCTTGCCAAGGGTGCAATGGCAACAGCTTATAGTCAGCATGCTCATCCACAAGTTGCTGTTGATAGCCACTCATATCAGCTTGTAGCTTTGATTTGAGCGCTGTGGTAATACTCTCGCCATCTACGAATTCTTCTGTAATGCAGCTGGGATGCACTAGCCAATAATGCAGCTGGGTTTTGCTACTGGTCTCGGGCGCATACTTCGCCCATTCGGCACCATAAAAACCAGCACGGCCTTTGGGTGTAGGATGCATGGCATGACCGTAAATAAGGTTTTGTTCGGTCTGAATAAAGTCTTGCTGATAGTCAATGATGTCATCAATCTCATCATTACGATGCTCTAAAATAATCTGTAGCCCTTCATAACTCTCAATCCAGCGTTTTAATACACCATTGGCATCTAGCGTTGCTTTGTCTTTATAACGATGCACGATGTCTTCAATAATCAAAGACGCCAGGCTCATAGCAGAGGACTTTATCCATCGGCTGTTTTGCAAAGGGTCGTCCAGTTGCGTGTCTAGTTTCGAGTCTGATCGTATGCTTACCTGCTTATTCAATATAAGCGGCGTGCCCGCCAAACGATGCTGACCCAATTGGCTCACTCTATCGACAGGTACGACCATTACCGTGTTCGAAGGTAATAGCATTAGCACTAATAGAGGCTTGTTTTGTGAGGCCTGCTTCTGTATATCATCCTGCTGCTCTACGGCAATAATATCGCCGCGCCCAGTTTCAAAACAGTAAGCATTGATTAGATTTTGTAGTGTGAGACGATCAAGCGTTTTATGCTGCATCATGTTATTTTTTCCCATCAACGTTCAGGTTGTCAGAATTGAGTCGGTTAAAACCAGCAATAGCCATCTGCTCAATGATGTCTGCAATATCATTGATTTGGGTATTGGGATTTAGAATGGTGAATTTAAGGCAAAGGCGCTGCTCAAACTGGGTGGTGGCCACATTGGCGATATTATTGACCAATAACGCTTGAGCAATGTGACGATTGAGCTGTGCGAGTTGCTCGTCATATAACACGGTATCTTTGGGTGTAAAGTAAAACAAAACACTGCTGATAATGGGCTCATGTACCAGTACAAAATTTTCATTTGCATCAATCAGCTGTGCCGCTTGCTTGGCGGTATCCAGACAGCTATCAATCAAGGCTGCATAGCCATCCGTCCCTAGTAAGTCCAGTGCCATCCACAGTTTTAAGGCATCGAAACGGCGTGTGGTCTGTAAAGAGTACGTGACCAAGTTGGGGATATTGTCTTGTTCGTCATCAGCAGAGTTTAGATACTCACTATGATGGCGAATGCTCTCAAAATTTCGATTGTCTCGTAAAAGAAAAGCACCACAGCTGATCGGTAAGAAGAAATGCTTGTGAAAATCTAAGGTGATAGAATCAGCTTGATTCAGCCCCTCAATCAAGTGTCGATAGCGCTGTGATAGTAGCAATGCCCCGCCCCATGCCGCATCGACATGTAGCCATATCTGTTCATCACGGCAAATCTTGCCTATAGCCATGAGAGGATCAATTGCACCCAAATCCGTTGTGCCCGCAGTTGCAATGATGGCCATCACATTGTCAGCGCCTAGCCGATTTATCTGATGTTGTAAATCAGACATCAGCATGGCACCCGATGCATCGGTCGCTACTTTAATGACGGAACGTTGGCCTAGACCCAGTAGAGCAGCATTTTTTTCGATAGAAAAGTGCGCTTGGTCTGAGCATAGAATACTACCGCTAGGCTGACCCACCAGGCCGTCCTTTTGCACATCAACGCCCTTAGCCTTATAGAATTGATTGCGTGCCAGCAGTAAACCCATCAGATTACTTTGCGTACCACCACTGGTAAAGACACCACCAGCGTTACTGCCTGTTTGGGTATCAATAGTACTGTCGAACCCACAACGTTCACATAACCAATGAATGAGATCTTTTTCGATATAGGTCGCGGCTGGGCTTTGATTCCACGAGTCCATACTTTGGTTAGTAGCCGCGATAATCATCTCAGCAATCTGACCGATGACCAGTGTGGGCGGATGCAAATGAGCTAAGCAATTCGCATTGGCCGTCGACACACAACTGGGCAAAAACTTACTTTGAATATCAGCGAGTATCGTGTCGATGTCTCGGCCTTGCTCACGGATGCTAAAGGCATTGGTCGCTTGCACTTGTTGCGGTGTGCCGCCCAAATACACGTTATTGTCGTCTAGCCACTGTTTGATGACAGCGCTGGTTTTTTGCATATGCGTGACATATTGCTCACTGGTTTGCTGGTTTAATAAATGCAAAATATCCTCACTTGTTTATTCTACGATGGTATAAATCGCAAATAAGTGACTTATTATTAGAGTCGTTATTAGAGTTGTTATCAGATTTTTTTATAAACGTGTGAATCATACTAAGGCGCTGGCAAGACTATTGATTGTCTTCTAGCGCCATATCAAGCCTTTGCAAGACTTGCTGCAGCTCATCTTTGGTTATATTGAGGGGCGGCAATAATCGCAGTACTGTGCCACCGCGCCCGCCCTTTTCAATCACCAATCCATGTTTGAAACACGCTTGTTGGATTTTGGCAGCCACCTCACTGTCTGCTGGATAGCTACCGTCATTTTGCTTAGGTAGGCTTGGATTGATAATTTCTATACCAATCATGAGACCACGTCCTCTGACTTGGCCCATTTGTGGATAGCGCTGTTGGCGTATTTTTAGCTGCGCCATAAACCACGTGCCTATTTCTAAAACATAGTCAGCAACGTTGTTGTCTTTTAAGTAATTGAGAGTGGCAAGGCCAGTCGCCATCGCCAATTGATTGCCTCTAAACGTGCCAGAATGGTTGCCCGCCTGCCATACATCATATTGTTTTTTGATGCCCAATACCGCAAGTGGCAGACCACCGCCGATTGCTTTTGACATCACAATCATGTCGGGATCAATATCAGCGTATTGATAGGCGAACCAACGTCCTGTACGGCAAAACCCTGTTTGCACTTCATCGATGATCAGCATAATGCCAAGCTCTTTTGTCACTCGGCGCACATGCTTCAGCCACTCTATTGGCGCAGGGTTGACGCCGCCTTCCCCTTGTATGACTTCTAAAATGACCGCGGCTGGTTTCACCACACCGCTCTCGACGTCTTTTAAGAAATTTTCAAAATAGCTCATATGGGCCTGGATGCTTTGCTCAAAAGGCAAGCCAAACGCGCAGCGATACATATTGGGGTAAGGCAAGAATTGCACCGAGCTCATCAGGCCCTCGATGCCTTGTTTAGGTGCCAAGTTTCCTGTCACCGCCAGCGCGCCATGTGTCATGCCATGATAGCCACCGCTGAAACTAAACACACCTGAACGACCCGTGACTTGTTTGGCCAGTTTAATCGCCGCTTCTACCGCATCAGCGCCCGTCGGGCCACAAAACTGCAAGCAATACTCATCGCTATTGGTGGCGAGTAGTTTGTACATGAACTCGCTGAATTTATCTTTTAACGGTGTGGTGATATCCAATGTATGCATCGGTAGATTGCTATCCAATAGCGTTTTGATGCTTTCTATGACTACGGGATGATTGTGTCCAAGTGCCAGCGTGCCAGCACCTGATAGGCAGTCGATATACTCATTACCTTCCACATCGGTAATCCACGCCCCTTTGGCTGATTGAATCGCAAAAGGTAGCTTACGTGGATAACTGCGAACCTTCGATTCAAATTTTTCTTGACGATGTAAGTAGCATTCGTTATCAAGTGGTTTGTCTAAAAGGATCGTGTCCATAGCTCTAGCCTTGTTATTGTCAGTCGTATTGGATAAACATTCAAAAGTAAGTGTTGACGCTTACTTCTTAAAATATTACTCATTTATATTGAACAATAATGTAAATGATAATCATTATTATTAATGAGGCGTAGTATCTACTACCAATAACTGACTGTCAACCCAGTTTGCGAATTTTCTGTTGATAAAAATGACAAAGATAGCAGCTAGCGTGAATCTAAGAACGATGAATCAAGAGCGATTAATTAGGAACAATGCAGACTACTACAAACTGTCGACTAATTAATGACACACAGCTACCCAGTACAGATAGTTCTAAACTATCTGTGCTCACTTATATCGTTGGTTAATAGCTATCTAAAGACAGCCGCTATCTACTGGCCGAGGCTGGTACCTTACGAATGAGCCATAAGAAATATCCACCACCGATAATCGCCGCAATTGTGCCCGCAGGCAGTTCATAAGGGAAAATAACATAACGGCCAATCCAATCCGCTATCACCATCACGCCTGCCCCTAAAAGTGCAGCTAATGGCAATTGGCGTTCAAGCTTTACAGCGCCTAGTGAAGTAGCCAAATGTGGCACCATTAAACCAATAAAGCTCAATGGGCCAACGGCAAGCGTACTGGCCGTACTAAGCGCTGCTACTAATACCAGTAATGACAAGGTAACTGGCGTGACTGCCACACCTAGATTACGTGCCACACCTGTACCTAATCCAAGGACACGCAAGGGTTTTATAAGCAATAAACTGAGCACAAATAGAATAGCGGCAATGCCAATGAGATACCATACTGTACTGGGCTGGGCGCTATAAGTTGTCCCTGACAGCCAGCTGAGCATTGCTTCCAGACGCGGATCTCCTGAGAGCTTGACCATATGCATCACCCCATCCATCATGGCGGCAATACCTATACCTACTAATAATAAATAACCTGAGCTCACCCTGCGTGCTAGCCAAATAATCAATAGCAGCACAGCCATTGCACCTGAGAGTCCTGAAATCAGCAACGTCCCTGCTCCAGCAGATAGCCCTAAACTTGGTAATAATAAAAACCCTAAAATAACCCCAAGTGCGGCACCTGAACTGACCCCCAATACCTCAGGACTGGCCATAGGGTTACGTGTTAAAGTTTGCAGTAGCACGCCTGCAACTGCCAACATCAAACCTGTGGCAGCAGCACTCAAACTGCGAGGCAAGCGGTACTGCTGCGTGAGCGCCCAGTCTGTACTAAGCCCCCAACCATTGATATCTTGTACAAATAAACAGGTAAACATGATGATAGCGAGCACACCAACGCCCCATCGCCAAAAGGCAATGGATGTATGCTTACCTGCAAGCATCGGCGTCACTGTCTCTATCCGCTCGCGGCGCTGACGTAAAATTAGCCAAATAATCAGCGGTGCACCCAGGATACCTGTCATGGCACCAGCTGGAATCTGCATATCGAGTATCGGCTCAAGCAGTAACGCGACATTACTGGTCAACAATAACAGCAGCGCCCCCAACCCAAAGGCTGTGGCCAAACGCTTACCAATAGCAGAGATGCCCAACGCATTAACCAAACTTGCTGCACCAAGACCAATAAAACCAATCAAGCCAACTTCACTAATCACTAAGGCCGTCACCACGGCGACCACCAATACAACAAGTGCGCGAATGCCATTGATAGGGACACCCAGACGTTTTGCCTGCGTGTCATCTAGACTCATCAGCGTTAATGGCTTTAGTAATGGCAGACATACAACCGCCATCAAAATAGCAGTGATGACTAGCGCGATACTGGTATGCCAGCTGTTTTGTGCCAAAAAACCAGCCGCCCATGACAGCATGCCATTGCTACGCTCAGCAAAAAATAGCACCAGTACATTGGCTACTGCGGCCAGCAAAATATTGACCACCAAACCAGCCAATATCAAAATCAATGGATTAAACCGGCTGGGTGCTGATAAGGCAAATACCAGCCCCATACTGATGATAGCCCCTACAAAGGCCACATAAAGTCCGCCATAAATAGCCAAGCTTGGCAAAAATAACGTGACGATGAGCATGGCCAACTGTGCACCCACGCCCACACCTAGCGTCGTATCGGATGCTAAAGGATTTTTTACCAATTGCTGTAGTAGAATACTGACCACGCCTAATAGCCCGCCAGCCAACAACGCCACTACGCTGGTTGCCACTATATGTAGCTGTACCGCCATACTGGCAATATCCAATTGCGAGCTTGGTATGAGCAAATCACTAATTGGGCGTGTCCACTGCTGATCTAGCAGTATCCAACTGCTCCATAATGACAAAACCGCTAATCCGATGAGCATGGCCCACAGTCGCCAAGACATACTGGCAAACAAAGAAGTCTGGGGGTTGGGTTGATTCGGTGGCTGATTCAGTGGTGATGACTGTTTCAATGACGTTGATGAGGGTTTTGGAACTGTTGCTGCTTGAGAAGCTAATGTCATCGTATGAGCACTGTCGATGTGGTTATTGATATTATTGTTTTTGTTGTGAGTGTCTGCATTGGCGCTCATAGTACATCCCCGCCTTTTAATGATACTTCTGACAAGTTATTTGCTAGGCTGACCAATGACGACATACCGCCATAAATCCATACTGGAGGTAGCTCCCCCACACAGCGGGTATTGCCATAACCTAAACGCTGCCAAATCAAGCTATCATCAATTTCAGCTCTAGTGATTGGACTGAGTGGATCGATAATTAATAAACAAGTCTCATCATCTAATTGCGCCAAATCTCCCATTCGTATCGGCACAAATCCCCAATTATTGCCTTTGCCCAATACCACAAGCTCTTTACCCATCTGCTTTAACGCAGGTTGAAATAAGCTGTTTGCCACATACATACGCATATTGTTAGCATCCGCAAACTGCACCACCGCAAACTTTTTGACTCTTGGATAACGCTGCTGCAATTGCTGACTGGCTAGCTGTATGTCTTTTTGACTTTGTACAATATAGTCCTCAGCCATCTTTGGATTATCAATCAGTACGCCAAGCTCCCGCGTCGGTTCGGTATAGTCAGCCCACGTTGCCGTCTCTCCTTTGGCGGCAGACATCACAGACTCAGCAGGGACATCGCCGTATAAGTTCCGCGCATGCTCATAAAAGTAATTGTCTATAACCATATCAACAGGCAGTTGGGCGATTAGCTCAGCATTGGGCTGATAGCGGATGCCCAAATCTACGGTTGATGAGGGTAATTTAGGGCTTCCCACCCATCTGTCCCAAACCCTTATATCACCTGTCGCAATTGGTGCATGACCCATCGCTGTCAACGTCGCCGCATTGCCCCAGTCAGGAGAGGCGATATTCATCCTATCGCTATGACTGTTTTCTGCTGCTGAGGTAATGCTTGATGGCAATTCATCGAGCTGATCGGTGGTTTTTTGTGTGGACGTCTGATTATTACAGGCCGTCAATACCAAGCACAATGAGAGCGCGAACCACTTCAGTGCTGTCACTGTTGGCACTGGCGTCACTGATACTGGCTTAAGCTTAGCTATTGGGCGTTTCGATGATTGTTCTTTATAAAGAATGGGAGGCATAGAAGCATATCTTTGTAGGCGAATTAAAAAAAGGGAGCAGAGACCAGGAGGTTAAGCAATTGCAACAGGCTGTCCAGTGATAGGATGACTGAGCAGCTGCATATCGACATTAAAGATATCGCGTAGCACGGTAGGTTGCATGGTACTGGCGATATCGCCGTTGTGACATACTTGACCATTTTTCAGTGCGATGATTCGGTCGGCATACTGCGCGGCCAAATTAATATCATGGATAATAATCACCACGCTCAAGCCTTGCTCGTCTACCAAACGACGAATAAGTTGAATGACCTCGATTTGATAATGCATATCAAGCGCAGCAAGTGGTTCATCGAGCAACAAATACCGCGTATCTTGTGCCAGACACATGGCGAGCCAAGCACGAGCGCGCTCACCGCCTGATAGTGTGGCCGTGATTCGATCAGCAAACGCTTCGGTTTGAGTCAATTTTAATGCTTGCGCGACTTTTTCTTTATCTGATTGGGTGGGCTTTTGCAGCCATTTCTGATGTGGGTAGCGTCCTAGCATGACCAGCTCACGCACCGTGAAGCCAGCCGCTTCTGGCAATTGCTGCGGTAGATATGCCATCTGCCGTGCCAACTCCTTGCTGCCATAGTCATTGATGCTGCGCTCGTCTAATGTGACATCACCACTACTACTCGCCATCTCGCCTGCCAATGCTTTAATCAAAGTTGATTTGCCAGAGCCATTATGCCCAACCAGAGCCACCAGTTGATTGGTATCAATCTCACAAGTCACGTTGTCTAATAGAGTATTTCCTTGACGGCTGATAGTCAGCTGGTTTGCACGTAGCATATAAGCACTCATTGTTGATAAAAGTAATATGTCATAAGAATGATGGTGTATCGATCATTGGTTATAGACCAATTTTTGAAGATCAAACCATAATAAGAATTGATTTTACTCGTAAATGATAACAAAAACAATTATCATTAACTAAAAAATCATTCACTTTAATTTCAACGCTCTGTTGATTGCGAGTATTTATATGACTAACCAGCTTTTAGCTACTACAGAAAACGCCAACAACCAAAACAGCCAATACACCTCATTAAATGACCCTGAAATAGCCAATGTCGTCGCTCACATCAATGAAGAGCATCTCGATGAATTACTCGGATTTTTGAGTGTATTTACCTCACTATCTACAGCTGAATTGGATCACGTAGATGCACAGATAACTGATATTTATGCTGAAGGCATTACAATACAAACTCGCCAAAAAAATTCAAAGTATCAACCGGCGAACGCTCAAGATAACTCCCTCCATGACCAGAGTTTTTTTATTAATTTTGCCACACCTATCTCGCAGTTTGATGATTTACAAGCCCAATATATCTTGCTTAAACAAAGAGCAGATAAAAAACTGGGCAAAAAAACGATCAAACTGACCAAGCAAGTATTTGATGTGCAAAACAGTTATAACGTCAGCAAAAACATGCTACGCCTTGAATTGAGCATGCCGTCATTAAATAGTGATACGCCATTAAATAATACCGCCAAATTAAGTAATACTAAGGGCGCAACAATCTCGACCTCAGTACCTACTAACGAAGCAGGTTACGCGTACTTGTTTGATTTAGAGCACAATGCAATGACGAATGCATTGATGACTGACAGCATTGATGCCAATAAAGCTGATGACAATGCGGTTAATGACAGTGAAAAAAATAACGTACGCCCTGCTCGTCCTCACTGTTATTACACCTTAAGAAAAGCATGGCATACCGATGATGGTATACGAGCATGGGTCGATGTTTTTTTACATGGGGATACGCCGGGCGGTAACTGGGCAGCAGCACTAAAAACAGGCGAGACCGTCGTTACAAAGCGAGAGTTTCCAGAAAAGGTGGAGCACTTGCGAGATGGTCAAGCGGTATTGATTGTTGATGAAACATCGATGCCAACGGCAGCACGACTGCTGGAGTTATGGAGCAACCCTACGCCACCATTAGTTATTTGTGTGACGCAAGATGCAGACGATCAAAGTTATTTTGATACAGTAAAAATGCGCAGTAGCCTTGATAGCATTAGTTATGACAACAGTAACATTAGCATTGATAATAAAATTGATTGCGACACTGAAACCCACGGCAATGACCACTTTACCATATTGCCTATAGTAACCAATCAAGCAAACTCAGGATCAGATTTAGCAACGCTGATTGACAGTACACTAGGTGATTATTTAACTGACAATCCTCTACAGATTGATAAAGTTTGGGGCGCACTAGAAGCGAATACTACCAAAGCACTGCGCCCATTGTTGAGAGAGCGACTAGAACTCAGTCGTACCGATGTTGTGGTAAAAGTATATTGGCGTCACGATTAGTTTGCATAAATGACGTTATGTCTCTGACAATACCAGAGCGCTTTATTTTGATAGAAGGAGTCATAATAACTTTGCGCTATTACTCTGCGCTTTGCACCATCAAAAAGTGTTTCAGATTAGAGAATCATTTATTAGAGAGTCACTTATTAGAGAAGCACTTATTAGAGAAGCACTTATTAGAGAAGCACTTAGTGGTCTTTTAAATGGCTCTTGTTTCCACTGAGCTATTTTAATCTAAAGCATTGAATTTGATGCCGTCCAAATTTGCACAGAACAGTACTATGACCCTGATTAAGTGATTCTGTGCAAGTACAGGAGCATGCGTTTTTACCTAAAGGTGCTCAAATCCTCTTCTATCCAATGCAAGCCTTGATAGGCTTCTCCATATTTATGGTGCTCACCAATCATTAATCGCCTGCACGCCAATTGAAATATAGCTTATTCCTTCTGTCTTCACTATACTAGAATTATCCCCAAGTGAACCTTGGGGATAATTAAGACTTAAGTTACTATAATAAATAGTTTTATTCAGATATCTGGCGATAATTAGTGTCCACACCAGTGTCCAATGATCTTTGTAATTTATACATAGCAGGACTTTCAGTAGTCATCACTATTGTAGAAAGTATACTCTCAGGCTATCTATAAATATTTTGGACACATTCCACCTGCAACATTTACGGATATACATAATGGCTGTCAATACTATAAACGATATTAATAAACTTGAATGCCGAGATAAAGATTATTCAATCAGTATTTCAGGCACTTCTGGTCTAAGTGTTCGTATTTACCCAAATGGCAAAAAAGAATACTACCTTCGTTATTCGCATCCACATATCGACGGCAAACGACCTAGAATGATGCTTGGTAAGGTTGATGATATTAGCTTGTATGAGGTGAAGCATAAAGCCGAGTCCATACTCAATCTAGTCTCAAAAGGCTCTGACCCCAAGGCCATACAGCAACAAGAACAAGTTAATAAGTATGCTCATCTAAAAAACGCCACGTTTGCTGAGGTTGCACAGGCTTGGAGAGACCACAAGATAGGGAGTCGTCATCATAATAAGACTAAAAAGCCCTCGTTTAGTGAGTCGACCCTCAAGTTTTGGGATTTGTGTCTAGGATATATGTGTCGTGAGATTGGCGACTTAAAAATGAATGACATCACCAGCGAGATTATTTTGGGTGTATGCGAGGCCATTCAAAACAATGAAAACCAAGCCACCTTTGTTGGCGCAAGTACCCGACTTTATACTGAAAAAGTATTTTCGTTCGCAGTGGCGCGAGGATTATGTGACAAAAATGTGGCGATGGACACGCGCGGTGAGCTTGCCCCAGCCAATTCAGGCAATCATTTGCCAGCCATCACTAAGCCTGATAAGTTTGCAATATTGTTACGAGACATGGACTCATTTAAAGGCGCAAGTGCCATTACGATAGAGGCAATGAATCTGTTGCCTTATGTGTTTGTGCGTAGTATCGATTTGCGATCTATGCGCTGGCAGGATATAGACTGGGACAATAAGCTATGGGCGTTCTCCCCTACCAAGGGCGAAGGTCGTGAGGACATGGTGTCGCACTTAGTTGTACCATTAGCGACACAAGTAATTGCACGTCTAAAAAACATACAGTCAATCACAGGTCATAAAGAGTACGTATTTGCATCGATGCGCGCCTCAAGCAATTCATATATTAGCAAAGCAACCCTAGTACAGATATTTCATCGGCTTGGATATAAAGATGTGCAATGCGCTCATGGGTTTCGGGCATCGGCCAAAACCTTGCTGATGGAGCAACCCGAACTGCGCTATTCGGACATCGTGACAGAGTTGCAGCTGGGCCATAGAATCAAAGACACGCATGGCGGTGCTTATAACCGGCTTGATGAGATCGATACCAGAGTGCAAATGATGCAGGATTGGGCCAATTATATAGATGGGCTGCGGAATCATAAATCAAGTATAAACTTTAGCAAAACATGACAGAACGTATCTGTACGACCTATATGCACACTTAAAAAGCATTGAATAATCTCGATAATCACCGCATCCTCCTCAATACCTTACTAACGAATTTTTATGGCAAACTGACCACCAAAAAATGGGCAACGATAACCAAGTGTTCAGCTGATACTGCATTAAGAGATATCAATGACTTGGTAGAAAAAGGCATGTTAAAAAAATCTGATGCCTCAGGGCGTAGTACGAGTTATGAAGTCATGTTGTGAATTCAGGATTTTAATAAACAATTTTCTAAGGATGCTTCACAATTTGAGAAACGTCTAGTTAAGGATGATCTAGGGTATCAAGGCTCGCGGTCTATTATCAGTGGTTCCATTATGGCGGTCTATTTTAAATGGTCTATTAATAGGTTTGAAGGCTGAAATAGCTGGTCCCCTTGGGGTATAGTCAAATTTCTTGCTATATATTTTGATGAGTTGAACCCAAAATATATGCTTTGATATTGACATAATCAATTAGACAGTGCAGTTAATTTCGAGCTTAACTTGTGACTTTTTCAAGACGTATAGTCTTTAATTCTATTTTTTTGCATTCAAAAACTATTTCTGTATCACCTAATAAAAATAGTGAATGTATGATATTACTATCAGGCGTTACGTCTACTTCATGTACCATTATGGTGATTGGTAATATACAACAATTGATATTAACATTCACAATATCGGAATAGATGATTTCTATTAAATCTTTGCCTTGTCTTTGCTCGATCTTCAACGAAATCCTATCATTTTCTAAATCATAATAAATCGTCTGGATTGTGCCTTTATTAAGCGTCTTCTCTCTATTATCTATTCCGTTTAAATCACTTGATAAAATCGGGCTTAACTCCTCCCTATGTTTAAGTATCTTAGGAACTACTTCATGATAGTAGTACGTAAAATCCCAAGTATGCTCTCCATAAGAATTTACAAAGTGTTTGATGTATTTCATTATAACTATCCTTACATCTGACCCATGCCGTTAATCTCGTAGAAATTAACTTGGAAAATTTTCATCATATAGTTTGACTCCTGTATAGCGCACCAAACCAGTGAAAGCGCCTGATTAGTTCGCCATAGGTATACATTAGTATGACCAACCTCTTACGGCGTCCAATCGTATCTAAACAGGAAATTACTCTAGGTATGGAATATAGTTATCAAACTCCCAATGAAAATATTTTGATAAGTTAGTCGACTGTTCATCTGAATTTTTATTAGAAGTGTTCTCTTCCACTAAAGTTTTAACGAAATTAAGTAAACTATACTTATCAAATACCTTCGTTACGAATACACCCTTTTCTCTAAAAAAAATATCATTTTGCTCGATAACTGCTCTATCAGAGTTTTCTCTATAATCATTTACTAAATTGAAATAGTATATGTCACTTCCAATTTCATTACCTAATAGTAGATTAACTGTTAAGTTGAAATAATCGTCACCTTGTAGTTCAAAATCATCAAAATCTTGATGATCTTCAAACGATATATGTTGTACTGTGAGCATTTCTTAATACCTCACTTTAAATGGCCGTTTACGATAAGAAGCTTTTATTCAGATGAACTAGAAAACACATAGAATAGTATTAGAACTAGTGACAAAGGCTACGGTTCGATGCCTATATAGCGCACTAATCACGAGTAGAGTATATATGGTAAGTACACTATGAAGTACACAGTGATCGTTTCAGAAAGTGTAAACCTTGATACTATTATCCGACAGCCAAATGTTTAAGTCCTCACTAGGTAGGGTGCCGCCCTTGTTTCCATGAGATAATTTATCGGCAATACCCTCCTTTGTTATCTACCACTCCTCTCATTTTAACCTTCCGTACCCTTACCTCGTCACCGCAATAAGGCTCAAGTATGCTTTTTTGAAAGTATTGTAGAAATACGCTTGACCTTACCATGATGTCAACCTATATGCTGTCACTATAGATTAAAAACAGAATTAAAAACGACAGAGGTTGTTATGAAAACAAAAAATACTAAAGCCCCTATTTATCATGAAGTACTGAGCATTGAAGGCATGAGTTGCGCATCTTGCGTCGGGCGTATCGAAAAACAATTAAAAAATATTGAACACGTTGAAAACGCCGAGGTAAATCTTGCCACTGAACAGGCGACTGTTTACTCATCGCAGCCTTTAGATGTTGCCCAGTTAAATAAAGCAGTAGAGCGCGCAGGCTATAAGGTGACTGAAACTAAGCCTATCGAGCTATCCATAGAAGGCATGAGCTGTGCCTCATGTGTTGGGCGAGTAGAAAAATCCTTGGCCAAAGTCGCTGGCGTGCAACAAGCCACGGTCAACCTTGCTACTGAGCGCGCTTGGATTAAAGGCGATGCTCAAATACAAACGAGCGACTTAATTGAGGCCGTTAAAAAAGCGGGCTACGAGGCCAAACTGGTAGAACAAGATCAAAGTGATCGACAAGATAAGAAAGCATCAGAGCAAAAGCAGCTTAAACGAGATTTAGGGCTTTCTGCGCTGTTGTCACTGCCCGTATTCATTCTAGCAATGGGCTCGCATATGATTCCAGCCTTTCATATGTGGGTAGTGAATAACCTCGGCACTCAACAAAGTTGGCTGATACAGTTTGTTTTGACCACATTGGTATTAATCTTTCCAGGCCGACGCTTTTATCAAAAAGGCGTGCCAGCCTTATTGCGTTTTGCGCCAGATATGAATTCGCTAGTGGCGATTGGTACTATCGCAGCGTATGGCTTTTCCCTCATAGCGACATTTATCCCGCAAGCGTTACCTGAAGGCACGGTGCACGTCTATTACGAAGCCGCTGCCATGATTGTGAGCTTGATACTATTAGGACGCTATTTTGAAGCAAAGGCTAAAGGACGTACTTCTCAAGCCATTCAGCATTTAGTGGGCATGCAGGCAAAGACCGCCCGTGTACACCAAGATGGCAAGGTCATTGAGGTCCCTGTAGAAGATGTCACCGCAAAAATGATAGTTGAGATTCGTCCAGGCGAGCGTGTGCCTATCGATGGCGAAGTCGTTGACGGTCACAGTTATATTGATGAATCTATGATTACTGGTGAACCTGTTCCTGTGAAAAAACAAGCAGGTGATCAAGTGGTCGGCGGTACTATCAATCAAAACGGCACCGTGAATATTCGGGCAACGGCCATCGGTGAAGATTCTGTATTAGCACAAATCATTCGTATGGTGGAACAAGCCCAAGGCTCTAAATTACCGATTCAAGCATTGGTGGATAAAGTCACCATGTGGTTTGTACCAGCGGTGATGTTTTTATCAGCATTAACATTCACAGTTTGGTTGATTTTTGGCCCTGACCCTGCCTTAACCTTTGGCTTAATCAATGCGGTTGCCGTGCTCATTGTAGCCTGCCCTTGTGCAATGGGATTGGCTACCCCGACCTCTATTATGGTCGGTACAGGTCGTGGTGCAGAATTGGGTGTGCTATTTCGTAAAGGTGAAGCGCTACAAATGCTTCAGAATGTGAGCGTGGTTGCCGTTGATAAAACAGGCACATTGACTGAAGGCAAACCTACGTTGACAGATTTCCAAGTCCAACAAGGGTTTGAGAAAGCACAAGTCCTACGTGTGGTGGCATCAGTTGAAGCAAAGTCTGAGCATCCCATTGCCTTAGCCATTGTTCAAGCTGCAGAACAACAGAATATTCAACTGCTACCTATCACTGACTTTGAAGCGATGACAGGTTTGGGCATTCAAGCAAACGTGGCAGGCCAAGTGGTTCACATTGGCGCAGATCGTTATATGCAACAATTGGGGCTTGATGTTGCGCCTTTTGAACAAGATGCGCTACGTTTGGGGCAAGAAGGTAAAACCCCACTCTATGTATCTATTGATCAGCAATTGGCCGCTATCATCGCCGTTGCCGACCCTATTAAAGAGACGACTCATGCCGCCATCGCCGCACTACATCAGTTAGGCTTAAAAGTGGCCATGATTACAGGTGATAATCGTCATACCGCCCAAGCGATTGCCACAAAATTAAATATTGATCAGGTAGTAGCAGAAGTATTACCCGAAGGCAAAGTAGATGCAATACGCCAGTTGCAAGAACAATACGGCCGAGTGGCATTTGTTGGTGACGGTATCAATGATGCCCCTGCATTGGCTCAATCCGATGTTGGATTGGCCATTGGGACAGGCACAGACGTGGCGATTGAGGCGGCTGAAGTGGTGCTAATGTCAGGTAGTCTGCAAGGTGTGCCTACTGCAATTGCCTTGAGTAAAGCCACCATCAGCAATATCAGACAAAATCTGGCTTGGGCATTTATTTATAATGTTGCTTTGATTCCGATTGCCGCAGGTGTCTTGTATCCCGCCTTTGGTATCCTGCTCTCACCCATTTTTGCGGCAGGCGCCATGGCGCTATCTTCTGTTTTTGTCTTAGGCAATGCATTACGCCTCAAGTACTTTAAAGTATAGTCAGCGAACTACTAAACCGCTACAGAGTGAATGTAGAATCGTAAAGGGTATCCATATAGGGTTTAAACATTAATGTCTAAACCCTTTTTAGGCTAGGAGGATAAATATGAATATTGGTCAAGCATCCAAAAAATCCGGCATCTCTACCAAAATGATTCGCTACTATGAGCAGATTGGCTTGCTAGAAACCGTAAATCGCTCGAACTCAGGTTATCGCTTGTATTCTAAAGACGATATCGACGACTTATGCTTTTTGAGACATTCTCGTGACTTGGGGTTTTCATCCAAGCAAATGAAAGAGTTATTGTATTTGCGCAAAAATGCCAACCGTCAGAGCGCGGATGTTAAACAACTGACACAAGAGCATATCGAAACGTTAAACCAAAAAATCACTCAATTGCAGGAGATGGTCGACTCGCTACAGAATTCTTTTGATCATTGTGCAGGCGATGATAATGCAGATTGCGCTATTTTAGAGGATCTTGGGCAAGCTAAATGAAGCGGATGCTAGCACTGGCATCAACTGCGTAGTAAGCTGTCAAATTGTACGCCCTTGTTATGCATTTTTTGGTAACTCTTGATGAACTATATAATATGCTCTCTCATATAACTCATCATAAGTGAGTATTTCAACATTTCTTGAATCTCTCCGGTACAACTCAAATGTTTTCATTTTCATTTCATAATCTCTAGGATTTCCAGAAACCTCATCCTTCCGGCCTATAATTAGAATCGCTTTAGGATCACTTGTTTTTTGATGAATAGGGAAACCCTGATCATTATAATTTGTAACCGGAGACTTTATTTCCCAAGCTGCTTTCTGAGCCAATATTTGTGACACTGCATGAACTAGATATTGAGATAGTCTCCAGCTATGCGACCTGTTCTTTCCTAGTTCAAATAGCAAGGTGTCAGGTCTTTTAAGCTCAACAAGCACTGTAAAATCAGTACTTCCCATAAGAAAGTCACTATTTACTGTGTTTTTTCCATCTACATCAACACCAGAGACAGCAGCCTCTTTCTGTAAAATAGAAAGAAACCTATAATCGAGACCATAACCGAATATCCAAGTGTTTTCTGTGAAGAATCCTTGCCATTGAGCCTCATTCCAATCTTTGTCGACATATAGCTTCTGATGAAAAAGCCTTAGTCCATCCTTTCTTCCGGTTAGGATATCCAAATCCTGTTTAGTAAGTGAACTGTCACGCATTTTTTCGAGAAAGTTAATGCGATGTTCACCATCAAGGTGCAAAAATGAATCTAATAGCTCTTTATCTTCTTTATTAACTAGAACTTTATCTCTGAGGTTAGATAGGCTTTGCTTGAAGTTATTTGTATTAGATAAGTCGATAAATCTTACAAGATTAAGAAACTCTAATAGCTCATGGAATTCGTTGTCATAAAAGCTGAAGCTTGTTTCTTTCGTTGGGTTCCCTGTATCTCCTCTAAACTTCTGAAGAACGAAACCGAGACGATTATTGTCATTTTCATGAACAATAACTTTAATCTGATCTCTCCCAGTTGGTGAACTTCTGAGAATAAATTCACCTTTCACACGAACAATCTCGCTTGACTCAGACTCACCAAATACTTTACGGATTACCCGTCGACTGTTTTGCTCTCCCGTTACACTGTTTTTAGATTCATCAAGCTTTGATACGTAAATTGTGTCAGGTCCGCTTTTTTCGCGAAGCTTGTAATAATAAATCTCACCATCTTCCTTAGTATAAAAAGATTCCAAACTTAAACCCCTCTCGAATATTGATCATGTGTAACAGCGTATTGAACATTATTTTGGGGCATAATAGCACCTCAAAACAGCGTATATTATAGAGTCTGATGATTTCGCCAAAAACCAACTGTTATTTGTCCGTGTTTAACAGCTTGTTATGCATACTTACACAACTTTAGTAAACCGTTTATTTAGTACCAGTTTATCGTAATACGAACCACTTAATAGTTTTTTAGCTGCTTTATCTAATTGCTCAAAGTCAGAGTCATTTTCGATGGTAACAATAACGTCACTGCCATTTTGCTGTAACTTGGAAACAAATTCTAGATTGTTTATATCTTCAACGAATGCTGATAAATACATCTCATAATTCTCATTTTCAGGCATAAATGGACGATATACGCTTAAATCAGATTCTGTGATTTTTCGGATTGATAATTGATACTGCATAATTTTCCTTGTGTGCCTAACGATTTAATAGTGCGCGAATCCCACATATTTCTGCTGATACAACACTCATTTTTCTACTTTATATACTTTTAACAAATAGACGTATTCAGTACCCGCTTTGGACAGAACGTCGGCGATGACCTCTGGTGATTCCATATTCAGTTTTTCCGCCCATATACCATTGAATACCGCTGTTAGATACGCCTGAAACTCAGGTTGTTCCAGATAAGCGGTAACGCCGCGCATCAGTTGCATCGTATTCAATGGAAAAAAAGGATTAAAGCGAAACGGCACGTCATACATTTAGAAAGTTTCTAACCATGGGCGTAGATCAAGCTCGTGCGTCCAGCAATCTTTTGGCTGACAATGCAATTGCCAATATTGCTCAGCGATATGCTCTGGATTTAATATACCGTCTTGATCTTTTAGCGCATAGCGCTCAGGAAAATTGTCACGGATAAAGGCCGTATCAATCACACCATCAATAATAGTATGTGCCACGTGTATGCCTGCTGGTCCCAACTCTCGAGCCATGCTTTGCGCCAAAGCCCGTAACGCAAATTTAGCGCTAGCAAAAGCAGAAAAACCTTTAGCACCTCGCACAGAAGCCGTCGCGCCAGTGAATATAATGGTTCCTTTTTCACGCGGAATCATGACTTTCGCCGCCTCTCTACCTGTCAAAAACCCAGATAACGCTCCCATTTCCCACACTTTTCTATAAACTCTTTCTGTGGTATCTAAGAGGGAGAAATGCACGTTTCCACCTATGTTAAATACCACCACTTCAATCGGTCCAATGTCTTTTTCAATATGAGCAAACAGCTCAACCATCTCTTGCTCGACACGCGCATCACAACCAAATGGCTTGACGACTCCCCCAGCCGCTTCAATATCACTGACTAAAGCGCTCAGTTTTTCGACACTCCTTCTGGTCACGCATAAGGTAAAACCCTCTTTCGCGAAACGTCTTGCAACAGCGCTGCCAGTGGCATCGCCTGCGCCAATGACAACTGCAACGGGTGCTCTATTCATCTCTATTTCCTTATACGTTTATCATAGATTCATTATCAATTTTTATTTTCTCAACTAAAAAGTCCACAGCAGCTTTTACTTTTGGTACTAAGTAGCGCTGCTTTTGGTACAACAAATACACCGCCATATCAGCATGTTGGGTAATCGTTAATGTATGCTCAAAGTTTAGTTCTATCAGTTGTCCTGACTCAAGATATGACGCTAATGCCCATCGAGTTGACATCAAAACACCGTCACCGTCACAAGCCTTTTTTGCCAGCCACGGCCCGTTATTTGAAATCGCTACCGCAGGCCCTGAGACATCATGCCACTGATCATCCACATGACATAGCCAAGGCGTTGGCCCTGTTGGTGCTTTAAAATAAAGGCCTTTATGATCCTTTAATTCCATTACATGGCTAGGTATACCGTATTTTTTCAGATAACTAGGGGACGCAACCGGAATAAAGCCATTGTCCATGAGTCTTATTGCGAGCACTCGCTCATTTGGCGCGTAACCACCGCGAATCGCAATATCGACATCATCACGCCCAAGCGTTGACAGCTCATCACTTAAACTGACATCCAATACAATCTCTGGGTATAACAGACTAAATTCATCTAATAAAGGTAGCAGTATTTTTTCACCAAAACCCACCATCGAGCTGATGCGCAAACGCCCCATTGGCGTTGTTTGGTAGCTGCGAACCGTCTCTTTGCTTTGTTCTAATTGGTTCAATATCTGCTGCACGTCGTTGTAATAGACTTGCCCCACTTCGGTCAGCTTAACGATGCGGGTCGAACGCTTTAATAATGTCGCGCCCAAACTTTTTTCTAAATCAGAAACACGTCTCGACAATGAGGATGGCGGCACATTAAAGGCACTTGCCGCTTTGGTAAAACTACCCATTTCGACGACTTTACTAAAATACCGTATTGCACGTAGTTGATCCAAACTATTTCTCCATTCTATAAATATTTGAGTATTTTCGCTCTATTATTGTCTTAATAACAATAGTGATTCACGTTTTCCCTTATATATAACCATATTAAAACCAGTAATAATGTGTTTAACTTAAAAATTACAACTTTTATATCAATAATGGAAAATGGACTTATGATTACTTTGCATGGTTTTGCTGCGAGCAACTATTACAATATCGTGAAACACACCCTGTTATACAAAGAACTATCATTCCAAGAAAACCTTGTCTACGGTAGTAGTGACGAGTTGATGAAAGTCAGCCCAGTTGGCAAAGTACCTGCCATCACAACCCCTGATGGCTTTAACTTGTCAGAATCTAGCGTTATTTGTGATTTTTTAGAAGAAACTTACCCAGAAAAGCCGTTATATCCTAAAAATGCGGCAGAACGCGCAACTGTGCGTCAAATTATGAAGATATCAGAGCTTTATTTTGAGCTGCCAAGCCGCAGGCTAATCCCTTATGTTTTTTCAGGCACTGATGCCCCTGAATCTGTCAAGGATGAAGTACGCCAAGTATTGAGCCGCGGTATTATTGCCTTGAATCGCTTGTGTCAATTCTCGCCTTGGATTGCAGGTGAAGAGTTCACGATGGCTGATATCTATGTTTATTATGTGAATACTATTGTCAGCGCATTTGCCTCTACCCAACTTAACTGGGATGTGCTGGCAGAAATCCCAGGTATGAAAGAGTGGAATGCTGCTGTGAAAGAATCTGATACTGCCAAACAAGTAGAAGAAGGTCGTCTAGCAAACATGCCAGAGTTTATGCAGCATGTGACAGCTCAAATTAAAGCCGCAAACGCTGGCTAGTTTGATATTAAAAAGTACTTAACTACAGAACAACCTTTGTATTCAATAACCAAAAAATAGGGCCAATACAATACCGTCATTGGTTCAATAACTATAACGATTTGCAGGAGCAAACCCTATGACTGATAAAAACATCCAACTGACTTCAACCATTAGCGAAGACAACAAATTGACATTGGCATTACAAGAGATTGATATGCCGCAACCTGGTGCCGATGAAGTCGTTGTGCGCATTGAAGCGGCACCATTGAACCCATCTGATTTGGGGGTTATGTTCAGCGCCGCCAATATGGCAACAGCTGTACAATCAGGCACCGACGAAAACCCAGTCATCACGGCTGATGTCCCCGCCCAGTTTATGCCATCGCTAAAAACACGTGTGGGTAAAGCCACGCCTGTGGGCAATGAAGGCGCAGGGACTGTGGTCGCAGCGGGCTCATCAGATGCCGCACAAGCATTGATGGGTAAGACGGTAGCTGTGATTGGCGGTGGGACTTATCGTCAATACCACTGTGTCAATGTACAGAGCTGCCTAGAACTAAAAGAAGGCACCACGGCTAAAGAAGGCGCGTCTTCTTTTGTGAACCCGCTTACTGCGTTGGCGATGGTTGAAACCATGCGTGCTGAAGGGCATAAAGCCATCATTCATGCAGCGGCAGCCTCTAGCCTTGGTCAAATGTTAAACCGTATTTGTATGGCTGATGGCATTGATTTGATCAATATTGTACGTAGAGATGAGCAAGAAACGCTATTGCGTGATATGGGCGCAAAATATGTGGTCAACTCAAGCAGTGATAATTTCATTGCTGATTTAACGGCAGCGATTATCGAAACAGGTGCCACTATCTCATTTGACCCTATCGGTGGCGGTCAGTTAAGCAGCGATATTCTTAACTGTATGGAAACGGCTATCACTCGTGATGTAGAAGAATACAGCGTTTATGGGTCTGACACTTTTAAACAAGCTTATATTTATGGCGCACTAAACCGCGGCCCTATTACATTGAACCGTAACTTTGGTTTTGCTTGGGGTGTTAATGGATTCTTATTGTTCAATGCGCTAGGCAAACTTGGCACCAAGACAGTCATGTCGATGCGCAAACGTGTTGCAGAAGAAATCACCACGACATTTGCCAGCAGCTATACGCATGAGGTGTCATTGGCAGAGGCATTAAAACTACAATCAATCGCCGCTTACGGTAAACAAGCGACCGGTGAGAAGTACTTAATCACGCCTCAAGGCTAATAATTGCTTAAGGAATGATTCTGAAATGTAGAAAGGCAGATACCATCATTGGTATCTGCCTTTTTATGCAATTGTTATACAATTTTTGCCAACCATATCTTATGAGTTCTATTACTAGGAATCAAACCTTCACTAACAAGCCCTTTTAAACAGCCTAACCTTGAATGACCTTCGACTAAATGCAATTTGCAATCTAACTCAAGAAATATAGGTGATCTGTTCCAAGTATGATTATACTTCCAGTTCTCTACAGTTTGATCTGTATTTCCAATTAACTTCCAGTTTAGGTCTGTCGAAACTTGACGAGACTTTATATAACAAGCGTCCACCCACCTTTGAAAACTAGAAAAAATTGTAGCGCATGAAATTTCATTAAAGGTCAGATTAACCAACTCCCATTTTAAGTTGTGAATATCCAGTTCAGCATATTGCTCATGAAACTGTTCGTTACGTCCGTGATCCTGATAAAATTGCTCTAAGACATCTATTGGTGTACTAGGTAGATTTAGAATGAGTTCATCAATATCTATCTTTCCTGCTTCGTTAGCAGGAAAACTCATTAATTCTTTAAATTTCAAAATTACCTCACAATGTAAATTTCAGGACACTTTGTGATAGATTATCCTTTTATTATTTAAATAAAAAATAACCTTGTAGATAATAGAGAGATTTTACATGCAACAGATTAAAAAATCGCCCGCTATAACGGCCAAAAGCGCGTATTACCCTTGTTAAGACTGAGACTTGCCAGCCTAACTAATCATTAGTTTCGCGATATAACGTACTTTGTGACTCTTGCCTAAAATCTTCATAAGAAATCGCGGCTTCGTTGTCCAAGCCATCGGTAGGTGTTTCTACTATCTGCTCTGTCTCTTTATCCGCTGCGACACTTGATGGCGCATCATTTTGATTGGGATTGATCACTGCTGATGGTTCAGCGTCAGTCACTGGTGGATTATTCGAGAGGGTTGTCGCCTTAGCCTGAGTCTTAGGTTGAGTATCGCTACTGACATTGGTGTCAATATCGCTCGCCACCTCTTTAGAGGCGTCAGACACTGTACCTTCTGTCGAAGGAGATAAGATGCCACTGGCATTAATGGTTAACACAATAATAGCGGCCAATAATGTCCCGATAGCAATGCCAATGATGAGAGGCTTTTTATTACTGGCGAGCTTACTCTGCGGTTTTATTGCTGCGTTGTTAACAGGTTCTGCCGTGTTTTCAACGACTGTATTTTCAGCAACTTTACTTTCAACCACTTGCTCATCATTATGAGCTGGATGAAAAGTATCAGTATCAGTATCGTCACTGGTATGCTCAACATGACTGCTATCTAGTTCAAGGTTTGAATTTTCATCCAAATTATAGCTATCTGGATAGTCTTTATTTGATAATTGAGTAGTGGATGATTGAGGCGTATCTGCTAGTGACTCATCATTGCCAAAGATTTCCTCTTCATTAATAAAGTCAAAGCTGACATCTGTAGTTGTCGTATCTGATACATCAATGTCTATCCCCTCATTATCCTCTGAGGTGGCAAAAAACTGCAATTCTTCTGAGCTTAAAGACTCATAATTAGGAGATTGTCGTATATTCTCCCATGGCGTTAATTGGTCAGACTTGCCTTCATTTTGATTGTCATCTTCTGTACCGTCAACACGACTGATAAAGCGTTCATAGATATTATTTTTGACAAGCTTACGCGATTTTTTATTAACAAGTTTGGTCAACTCCTCGTCAAAATCAGTACCGATGTCTTTTTTTTCATCGTTCATAGAATAACACCAAGCCAGTTTATTCTACTGGCGTTAAATGACTGCTAAAATGAAATTGTAATTTTTCTTGCGCAAGTGTAACAATGTTACCAACCCTCAATATAGTTGCTCACCTCACTATCTTCAAGCATAATTTATTCGATATCACTAATATTTATACGTCGCCTCTCAAACAGTAAGGTGAATACGTATGAAAAACCGATCTCTATAGAGACACCCTATACCATAACAGGCGCAATAATATGGATTTAAAACAGCTCAATGCGTTTATTGCTGTTGCAGATTTGCGCAGCTTTAGCGCAGCAGCGACTAAAACTGGATTGTCACAGCCAAGTCTGAGTCGCCTGCTCAAACAGCTTGAGACCGATATGGGCGTGGTACTCATTGATCGCTACCATCGACCGCTCCATTTGACTGAAGCGGGTGCGTTTTTTTACGATAAAATCAGTACCATACTGACAGAGATTGATACCGTTACCAGCATGACGCAACGCTTATCAGCGCCAAGCAGCGTCTTAAACATCGGTTTTGTACCGTCAGTGCTGTATGGACTACTGCCTGAAATAATTGCAACGCTCAAACAATCCAATCCTGATATCGATGTTAATTTAAAGGATATTAGCTCTTATCAGCAAATGGATGCCCTAAAGAGTGGTGAAATTGACATTGGTTTTGGTCGTTTTGCTCATCAGGATGCATGGATTCAACAGATACTATTGCGTCATGAGCGTTATGTGGTGGCGCTTCCTAAAGCCCATCCGTTGGCTCATGTGCGTGAGCAGCGTTTGATTGATTTGGCAAACAACCGCTTGATTCTATATCATCAAACGCATCTGCCAGTCTTGACGACGACAGCCAGCACATTAACAGCTGATACGGGAAGTAGCACGGTAAACGCCAATAGTGAGCAGCCACCGCTGAATGAGCCCATCACCGAACCTTTGCTACATCTGTTTGCACAATATGGCATCTCGCCATTTATGACCACCACAGTGAGCGACTTGCAAGTCGCACTTGGTTTGGTGGCTGCGGGCGAAGGTATTACCCTAGTGCCTGCCAGCCTACAAACGGTACGCACGGAACAAATCAGCTATCAACGTTTGGTTCATGAAAACGTCACCTCGCCTATTTTTCTGCACACCCTCAAAGATTTTGTGCATCCAAAAATACCTGATTTGCTCGTCGCCATTTATCATGTCTATGAGCAGCGCGGCATCACTTACCGGCAGCAAAAATTTGTGTCAGAGCCTTAAATTATCAGCTATCGAATGAATATTGTGTTATAAAGAACCGCCAAAAAATAATCAATCCTAATGCTTGATATTATGGGTTGATTATGCTAACTAAAAAGAATGGCAATGCAAACAAATAGTAATAATGACTAGGGTGTGTCCTCATTTTAAAAATGGTGATAAAAATGAGGTAAATTGTAGTCAAACAAGGAAAATAGTGCAGATAATATCGAGATATTACCTAGCTATTTGACGATGTTTGGCAAGATTTAACCATTTTTAGCCCATTTAGAGCCCTATCGATTGAATTGAGGGCATGCCCTAGAATAATCGTTCTCCTGAGTAGCATTGGTGTGCTAAAGTCGATACAAGATGAATCGTTTTATATTTAAGCAAGTGATAGACCGATTCTCTAATGATCATTGGCAAGCTGACACAGGAAAGTGATAATTTGCCGTTTTAACCATTTCGAGGTATTTATGACCACACAACGTATGAACAACCCTGATAGCGCTACTGCCCAGGAAGGCTTTAGTTGGCGCATCTTTGGTCCTGGCATTCTAATGGCAACGGCTGCCATTGGTGGCTCGCATTTAATTTCATCAACGCAGGCGGGTGCTATCTATGGCTGGCAGCTGGCAATCATGATTATTTTGGCCAATGTCTTCAAATATCCGTTCTTTCGTTTCGCGACAGATTATGTCTATGACACGGGCGAGAGTTTAATCGCTGGCTATGCCAAACGCTCAAAAGCCTATCTGTGGATTTACTTTATCTTATCCATTTTATCAGCCGTCATCAGTACTGGCGCAGTCTCTTTGATCGCCGCAGTGATATTGGGATTTATGCTCCCCGCCTCCCTCGGGTTATCAACGATGGCGTTGTCGTTAATCATCGTTGCCGTTTCTTGGTTCTTTTTGATAGCAGGACATTATAAGTTGCTCGATGGCCTGACCAAGTGGATTATGATTGCGCTGACGACGGCGACCGTCGCTGCCGTGATCATTGCTGCTGGCAAGCCGACAGTGATGACCGTTGACTTTGTTGCTGCCTCTCCTTGGAATTTGGCGACCTTGGGTTTCATCGTCGCGCTAATGGGCTGGATGCCAGCGCCGCTCGAATTTGCCGCCATTACCTCTATGTGGACGTCTGCTAAAGTCAAAGCCGACCATACAACCAAGCGTCAAGGGTTACTGGACTTTAATGTTGGTTATTCAATTTCTGCTATTTTGGCGTTGTTCTTTTTATCGCTTGGTGTTTTTGTGCAATATGGCTCGGGTCAAGAGATTGAGCTGGTCGGCGGTGCATATATCAATCAGCTGATCAACATGTATACCGCCACCATTGGTGAATGGTCGAGATTACTGGTCGCCTTCGTCGCTTTTATGTGTATGTTTGGCACCACGATTACCTGTGCGGATGGCTATGGTCGCGCCAATGCAGAGTGCTGGCGTTTGATTAAAGGCGAAAGTGAAATCACCAAAAAACAAATTGCTTTTTGGACGACCTATGCCATCGGTGGTGGCTTGGTTATTATCACTTTCTTTACTGGACAATTAGGCTCTATGCTCAAATTTGCCATGATCTCCGCTTTTGTCTCCGCGCCTATCTTTGGTTGGTTAAACTACTCGTTGGTTCGTAGTCATCAAAAACTATCGGCAGGCATGAATGCGCTATCAGTTGCAGGCTTAATCTTCTTAGGCGGCTTTGCGCTACTATTCCTAGCTAATTTGGCGGGTCTGTTTGGTTAAACAAACACTGACAATCTAACGTGTCTAGTCGTATGTCATAAAAGCCCTAATAGCTGAGTTATTAGGGCTTTTTTAATGGATACTGATAAGTGGACAAAGCGATAATGCTTCCAATAATTGTAACTAAATGTAAAAAATTAGTCATAAGAATTTTGATTGTTTGATAAAAATGAATAGTTAGCCAAGCAGATCGGTTATAAAATGCATAATGCTATTCGATTTATGAATATTATTAAAAATACTACATTAACTTATTAAAGTAAATAAACAATAATTCAATAGCTAGCCTTTGCAGGGGTGATTAATTGGGTATAATCAACAACAACGATAACACTATCCCTCCACGTAAGGACTACGACATGACCTCACCATCCGCTGGCGCGCGCTTTCGCAGTGCAATGAAACAAAAAAATGATAACAATCAACCATTACAGATCGCTGGCGCGATTAACGCCTATACAGCGATGATGGCGACGCAGGTCGGTCATCAGGCTTTATATCTCTCTGGGGCTGGCGTGGCCAATGCCTCATTCGGCTTACCTGATTTGGGTATGACTAGCCTTGATAATGTCCTAGAAGATGCCCGCCGTATTACGGATGCGGTTGATACGCCGCTGCTTGTCGATATTGATACTGGCTTTGGTGGCGCGTTTAACATTGCTCAAACGATTAGAAAAATGGAAAAAGCAGGCGTGGCAGCAGTACATATCGAAGATCAAGTCGCTCAAAAGCGCTGCGGTCATCGCCCAAATAAAGAAATCGTGAGCATCTCAGAAATGGTTGACCGCTTAAAAGCCGCTCTTGATGCCAGAACGGATAATGACTTTGTCATAATGGCTCGTACTGATGCCTTATCTGTTGAAGGACTTGATGCCGCCGTTGAGCGCGCCGTTGCCTTTCAAGAAGCGGGCGCTGACATGATCTTTGCAGAAGCCTTAACCGATATCGAGATGTATCGTAAGTTTACTGATGTACTTGATATCCCAGTACTAGCGAACATGACGGAGTTTGGTCAGACAGATTTATACACCACGGAGCAATTATATGCCGTTGGTGTTGATATGGTGCTGTATCCGCTATCAGCTTTTCGCGCGATGAATAAAGCGGCATTAAACGTTTATCAGCATCTATTGAATGATGGCACCCAAGACAAAATTGTGGATACCATGCAAACCCGCATGGAGCTGTATGATTTCTTGAATTATCATGAATTTGAGCAAACGCTAGATAACTTGTTCGCTGATAATAAGTAGTTAGTAGTTAGTAGTTAGTAGTTAGTAGTTAGTAGTTAGTAGTTAGTAGTTAGTAATTAGCACATGGCAACGCCGTAGAGATAAATCACCTTTGAGTGTTTTTATCTCTATGAAATTCGTCTTTATTTAATTTTAGGTTATTTATGTCATTTTTTAATTCTAATTCTGTTGTAAAAGCTTCATTACTTAGCAGTACGCTTGCCGCTTTGTTATTCACAACAGGCTGTGATAAAACACCAGAAACCGCTGATGACACGACCAGTAATGCAAGTGACGTTGCTGTTGCCGATACGTCTGCTGCACAGCCAGCCAGTCAAGATGATCTTGTGATGACGACAATTACGTTAGATACCGTCAACAGTCTGTTGTTCGCCCCGATTATCACTAGCGGTGCGCTCAGTGCAGAGCAAGTAAGCTGCCTTGAATCGCGTGACAAAGACTTGGGCAAAGCCGAAGTCGATAGTTTCTATAAAAGTCAGTTCACTGATGCTGAGTTAAAAGAGCTGGATAATTTTTATACCTCAGAGGTAGGGGAAAAGTTGATTGCGTTTGGCAACGAGCAATTGCGCGTCATGAACGGTGAAGAAGTTGCAACGCCAATGGCTGACCCTACTCCTGAAGAAATGACTGAAATCCAAACCTTTATGGAATCACCGCTTGGCGTCAAGTACATGAAAATTAACAATGCAGAAGGCGCAGGCAGCGCGATGGAAGTATTGAATGTGCCTATTGAAGCTGAGTTTGAGCGTTGCAATGTCGATTTAGATGACACACAGCCTGAACAGCCTACGTAGCTGTCAGTCAGCGATATAGTAAGTCATAAATTAACGGTAAGAAATACTCCCTTTTCAATTCAAAAAAGCTACCCACAAAAGGAATTTAATCATGGCAGCACAGAACCCATCAACAAAAGTATTGTCAGGCGCAGGACTACGCGGTCAAGTCGCTGGCAAGACCGCTTTATCTACCGTTGGCAAATCAGGCTCAGGTTTGACGTATCGCGGTTACGATGTGTCAGAGTTGGCAGACAAATGCATCTTTGAAGAAGTCGCCTATCTATTGCTTTATGGCAACCTACCTACGCAGAGTGAGCTTGATGCGTATCAAACCAAGTTAAAAGGTCTACGTGGTCTATCTCAGCCGCTAAAAGACGTGCTTGAGCGTATCCCAGCCGACGCCCATCCGATGGATGTCTTGCGTACTGGCTGCTCTATGCTCGGTAACCTTGAGACTGAAATGAGTTTCGACGAAGAAAACGACCAAGCCGATCGTATGCTTGCTGTTTTCCCATCGATTATCAACTATTGGTATCGCTTCACGCATGACAATGTACGTATCGAAACCGAGACGGATGATGAAACCATCGGTGGACATTTCTTACATCTCCTTAAAGGTGAGAAACCAAACGAGCTACATACCAAGGTGATGAACGTTTCGCTTATTTTATACGCTGAGCATGAGTTCAACGCTTCAACCTTTACTGCGCGCGTCTGTGCCTCTACCCTATCTGATATCCATTCTTGTATTACTGGTGCAATTGGCACTTTACGTGGTCCTTTACATGGCGGTGCCAACGAAGCCGCGATGGATATGATTGAAGGCTTTAGCTCACCTGATGAAGCTGAAGAAGAAATGATGGGAATGCTGGCTCGTAAAGATAAAATCATGGGCTTTGGTCATGCCATCTATAGTGAGTCAGATCCACGCAATGTCGTGATTAAAGGTTGGGCGGAAAAACTGGCTGCTGACGTTGGTGATGAAGTGCTGTACCCCGTATCAGTACGCTGTGAGGAAGTCATGTGGCGCGAGAAGAAGCTGTTCTGTAATGCTGACTTTTTCCATGCGTCTGCCTATCATTTCATGGGTATTCCAACCAAACTATTCACACCTATCTTTGTTTGTTCACGCTTGACGGGCTGGGCATCTCATGTATTTGAGCAGCGTGCGAATAACCGTATCATCCGCCCAAGTGCCGAATATACTGGTGAAGAGTTGCGTTCTGTACCAGATATGAGTACGCGTTAATTTAGCACTTAATGTTCAGTAAGTTTTAGCTTGGTAGGGTGTGTTTCATCGTATTAATAACGACTTTCAGGTACACAGGTCGCACCCTACCTTTTCTTATTCTTACCTTTATTTTCCTTGCAAATTTATACCGTTTTTTTAGCAAAGCCTGCCAGCACTACTAATGACAACATTAGCGATAACAACGGCATAGCAATGATTTTGCTAAAAAAATTTCAACCTAAATTAACCAGCCAACCGCCAAAGGTGACTTATGGACAACGCCCTAGTACAACCCATGAATGAGCAATTCAAAAAGCCACTACCCGATACTGATCTTTATTACTTTGATACCCGTGAAGCCGTTGAGAATATCGAAGTGGGCGCATATGACAAACTACCGTACTCATCCAAAGTACTGTGTGAAAACTTGGTTCGTCGTTGCCCACCTGAAGACTTAACTGCCGCATTGACCCAGCATATTCAGGGTAAGCAAGACCTTGATTTTCCTTGGTATCCGGCTCGCGTCGTCTGTCATGATATCTTGGGTCAGACCGCTTTTGTTGATTTGGCAGGCTTGCGTGATGCCATCGCTGAGCAAGGCGGTGACCCATCGAAAGTTAATCCTATCGTACCTACTCAGCTCATCGTTGATCATTCACTAGCTGTTGAGCATGCAGGCTTTGAAGAAGACGCCTTTGAGAAAAACCGTGCTATCGAAGAACGCCGTAACGATGACCGTTTTCACTTTATCAACTGGTGTGAATATGCCTTTGATAACGTCAACGTCGTACCACCCGGTAACGGCATCATGCATCAAATTAACTTAGAGAAAATGTCGCCAGTGGTACAAGTCGTGAAAGGCAAAGACGGTCGTGAAGTGGCCTTTGCTGACACGCTTGTTGGTACGGATAGCCATACGCCCATGGTCGATGCTTTAGGTGTGATCTCAATCGGTGTTGGCGGCTTAGAAGCCGAGAGCGTCATGCTGGGTAATCCATCATATATGCGCCTGCCTGATTTTGTTGGCGTAAAATTAACCGGTAAATTGCAAAAAGGCGTTACTGGTACTGATTTAGTCCTCGCCATGGCTGAGTTCCTACGCAACGAAGGCGTGGTCTCTACCTATATTGAATTTTTCGGTGATGGCGCACGCCAGCTAACCGTTGGTGATCGTGCGTCTATCTCTAACATGACCCCTGAATATGGCGCAACGGCAGCGATGTTCTATATCGATGAGCAAACCATCGATTATCTGCGTCTAACGGGTCGTAGTGAAGCGCAAATCAAACTAGTCGAGCAGTATGCTAAGCAAACCGGCCTATGGGCTGATGGTATGGAAAACGCCGAATACGCGCGCGTGCTTGAGTTTGACTTGTCAGCCGTCGTACGTAATCTGGCTGGCCCTTCGCGTCCACATGCACGGGTATCGACCACGGATTTGGTTGCCAAAGGCATTGCTCATGGCGCTGACGAAAAACTACCTGAACCAAAAGACGGTCTGATGCCAGATGGCGCGGTTATTATTGCTGCCATTACCAGCTGTACCAACACTTCTAACCCTCGCAATATGGTTGCTGCTGGTCTCGTCGCCCGTAATGCCAATGCCAAAGGCTTATTACGTAAACCTTGGGTAAAATCATCGTTAGCGCCCGGCTCTAAAACCGTCAAGATGTACTTAGAAGAAGCTGGTCTCATGTCTGAGATGCAGCAAATAGGCTTTGATGTGGTTGGCTTTGCTTGTACCACCTGTAATGGTATGAGTGGCGCGCTTGATCCTGATATCGAAAAAGAAATCATCGATAACGATCTGTTTACCACTGCGGTATTATCGGGCAACCGTAACTTTGATGGTCGTATCCATCCTTATGCCAAGCAAGCTTTCTTAGCATCACCGCCGCTTGTTATCGCTTATGCTATCGCGGGCAATATTCGCTTTGATATCGAAAAAGACTCATTAGGCCAAGACCAAAACGGCAATGAGGTTTACCTAAAAGACATCTGGTTCGACGATGACGAAGTGGATGCTATCGTGGCAGAAGCTGTGAAGCCTGAACAGTTCAATGCCGTCTATATCCCGATGTTTGATGAGGCCAAAAAAGACACTGGCAAAGCTTTAAGCCCATTATACAACTGGCGTGATCAGACTACTTATATCCGCCGTCCGCCGTATTGGGAAGGCAAAATGGCAGCGATGAATAAATTAAAAGGTATGCGTCCATTAGCAGTGCTTGGTGACAATATCACGACCGACCATATGTCACCATCGAATGCTATTTTGGGTGATTCAGCGGCTGGTGAATATCTTGATACCATGGGCTTGCCTGCCGAAGACTATAACTCGTATGCCACCCATCGCGGCGATCACTTAACCGCACAGCGCGCCACCTTTGCCAATCCTAAGCTATTGAACGAGATGGTACTCGACGACAGCGGTGAAGTCGTTCAAGGCTCACTGGCGCGCGTAGAGCCAGAAGGTCAAGTCATGCGCATGTGGGAAGCAATTGAGACCTATATGAACCGTGAGCAGCCACTTATCATCATCGCAGGTGATGGCTATGGTCAAGGTTCAAGTCGTGACTGGGCTGCCAAAGGTGTGCGTCTCGCTGGCGTGGAAGCCGTCGTCGCTGAAGACTTTGAACGTATTCATCGTCAAAACTTAGTTGGCATGGGCGCGCTACCTCTACAGTTCGAAGAAGGCACGACTCGCCATACATTAAATATCGATGGCACGGAGACCTTTGATGTAACGGGCGAAGTCTCTGCTGGCGGGTTGATGACACTAGTTATTCATCGTACTGATGGCAGCACTACTGAGACACCTATTATCTGCCGTTTAGATACGGCTGATGAAGTCAAAATGTACAATGCTGGCGGTATGCTACAACGCTTTGCTAAAGAGTTCATCGAGGGTACGTTAGATATTGTGTAAATCCTTGCCTTTGCTTCAAGTTTTTTAAAACGTAGAGACAAAAAGAGCTACTTTAAGAGTGGCTCTTTTTTTAATTTTCGCTAAATTAATGAACAAAATTCAGCCTTTGTTCTCTTGCTATAGGTTTCAAACCCCATTGATTTATAATATACTGGTTTGGTTCACAAAGTATTATCCTGATAATTGCATTGTTTTATTGACCTCTTATCAGTTTTTGTTATTTCACAAATTACTGTAAAGACAAAAAGGAAATATAATGAGCACTCCTATCGTAGACAATGAAATCAAGCTGAATAAAAGCAACCCGCCATTGAGCAGTCATCAAGCATCATTACCTCCAAAGCTACCTCTAAAATTAACTGCAAAAACAGATAACCGTCGCCATATTGTCCTGATTGGTGCAGGCTTTGCCGGTATTCGCTGTCTTGAGCAATTGGCCAAATATAGCGCTGATCGTATCACCTTAGTTGACCGTAATGACTATCACTTTTTCCCACCGCTGATATATCAAGTCTCTGCTGGATTTTTAGCGTCATCAGACATTAGTTATCCGCTACGACGATTCATCGAAAATTATGACAATGTGCGCTACCGTCAAGGCAATCTCCTTCGTATCAACACCAAAGATAAAGTCGTGACCCTTGATACAGGCAATGTGTCTTACGATCGCCTGATTATCGCCACTGGTGCTGAGACCAATTATTTTGGTAATAAGGATATTGAAGCTCATGCACTGCCTATGAAGACGATCAAGGATGCCTTGAGTATTCGCAATCATATGCTGGCGCAATTTAATTACGCTGCCTCTTTGCCAGTAGCAGAGCGTGAGCCTTATCTCTCTATTGTGATTGCAGGTGGTGGCCCTAGTGGTGTTGAGCTGGCAGGTGTGATGTCCGAGATTCGCTTATATACGCTACATAAAGAATATCCTGAGCTACTAGAAAATGTCGGTGGTATCACGCTGGTCACGGCTGATCCCGTTTTGCTCGCACCGATGAGTGCTGAGGCACAACGTTATACTCAATTACAGATGGAAAAATTCAAAGTTGACCTTGTTTTTAGTGATCCTGTAGCGCGTTACGATGGTCATATAGTCACACTAAAAAGTGGTAAAACCCTTCACACACACAATCTGATTTGGACGGCGGGTGTCACTTGCGAGCCTATAAACGGTCTCAATCCAGACGATTATGGTCGAGGAAATCGACTAGTTGTCAATAGTCATCTGGCCTTACAACACCACAAAGATATCTATGCGCTTGGTGATATTGCACTGGCGACTCATGATGACAACTATCCGAATGGTCATCCTCAATTGGGACAGGTTGCGAGTAGTCAGGGTACGTACCTTGGCAAATACTTAAGTGACAAAACAGTTGAACCATTTCAATATAAACATAGTGGTGATATGGCGATGATTGGACGCTTAACAGCAGTCGCCGATATAAAAGGCATGCACTTAAAAGGAATCATAGCGTGGCTTGCATGGGTGGTTATTCATATCTTGTCGCTCAGCACTGCCAAAAATCGTTTGGCAACAACTTGGAATTGGATGACAGCTTTTTTGACTGGCAATCAGTCGTTTCGGATGGGCATTCAGCCTCACGAAGACAAGTTCACCCTAATCAAAGATAGTACAGCGGCAAAAGAGTCGTAAGTCATAATGATATTGAATGGTTGTACTTAATAGCGTAATATGTACTATATATTGTACAAGTTATAGAGTATGTCATGAAAGGAGTAAGCCATGAGAGTCGTTAGTTTTTCAGAAGCCAGAAAGCACTTAAAGTCCGTCCTAGACACGGTAAATGATGATGCCAACGCCACTATCGTGACACGCCGTGACGCTGATGATGCAGTTGTGATGTCGCTTGATTATTACAATAGCCTGATGGAAACCGTCTATCTACTAAAATCTCCTGCCAATGCGGCGCACTTAGCAGAGTCTATTGCTCAATATAAAGCTGGCAAGACTGTTACGCGTGAGCTAATTAATACAGCAGAAGATAGTGGTAAAAGTGATGGTAGCAGAGATGACAATGAGCATACGGATAGCAACATTGAGAATGCTTGAGCTCAAAGGCTTTAATAAACGTAAAAGGTCTGATAATGAGTGAGCAACTAGCATGGACAGATGCTGCGTGGAAAGACTATCTGTATTGGCAAACACAAGACAAAAAAACACTCAAACGCATCAATAAGCTCATCACCGAATGCAAGCGTAATCCGTTTGAAGGCATTGGTAAACCTGAGCCCCTAAAAGAGAATCTATCAGGGTTTTGGTCCCGACGCATTGATGACGCCAATCGTTTGGTCTATGCCGTCGATGATAATTACCTCACGATTATTTCTTGTCGCTATCATTATTGACGAGCGTTCTTAGTCGTCAAGGTTTGTTTGTTGATTAAACTACACCCAATCTTATAACCATATAAAAAGGACTTAATACAGTGACCCAAACCAATTCTAAATCAAAACCAACCTTCGCCCCACAAATCTCAGTTCCGGCTACCTACATGCGCGGTGGCACTTCAAAAGGGACATTCTTTAAATTATCCGATTTACCTGAGCGTTGCCAAGTCGCTGGCGAGTCGCGTGATAGTTTCCTATTGCGGGTTATCGGCAGCCCAGATCCTTATGGCAAGCAAATCGATGGCTTAGGCAATGGCAGCTCCAGCACGTCAAAAACGGTCATTTTATCGGCCTCTGACAAATCAGATCACGACGTAAACTATCTGTTTGGACAAGTCAATATCGCCAAGCCAATGATTGATTGGGCGGGAAACTGTGGGAACTTAACCGCCGCCGTTGGTGCTTGTGCCATCAATATGGGTCTGGTCGATGCCGAAAAAATTGCTAGCAGCATCGATGAAGGTGCTGAAAGCGGTATTTGTGAAGTACGCATTTGGCAAGAGAATATCGGTAAAACCATTATCGCCCACGTGCCTGTGTATCAAGATGAGCAAGGCAAGGTACAAGTTCAAGAGACGGGCGACTTTGAGTTAGATGGCGTGACCTTCCCAGCTGCTGAAGTCAAAATTGAGTTTATCGACCCTGTGGATGCCACCAGCGATATGTTCCCTACTGGCAACTTGGTCGATGACTTCGATGTTGCTGGCTGCGGTCTAGATGCTGATAGTGTCAAAGCTACCTTTATTAGCGCTGGTATCCCAACCATCTTTATGAAAGCGGAAGATTTGGGCTTTATCGGTACTGAATTGCAAGGTGATATCAACAGTGACAGTGAGCTACTTGCCAAGCTGGAGAAAATCCGTGCCACAGGCGGCGTGGCAATGGGATTGTTTAAAGATGTGAGCGAGGCGCAGACCAGCCAACACATTCCTAAAATCGCTTGGGTGGGCGCAGCACAAAGTTATACGGCCTCTAGTGGTAAATCGGTCGATGCAAGCGATATTGATTTAGTCGTACGTGCCATGAGTATGGGGCAATTGCATCATGCCATGATGGGTACAGCAGCAGTTGCTATCGCCGCCGCCGCAACCACACAAGGCACTCTCGTCAATCAAGCGGCAGCTGGTGAAGGTCAATCTGAAAAGCAGCTTAATCAAGTGCGTTTTGGTCATCCATCAGGTACATTGCTTGTCGGTGGAAAAACTGAACTGGTTGATGGACGCTGGCAAGCCAAAAAGGTATCGATGAGTCGCTCAGCAAGGCGTATCATGGTTGGTGAAGTTTTTGTGCCAGCGGATGCTTTTTAAACGTTAACTCTCGTCTCACCATATATCATTAACATCCCACCTATAGTAACTAATGCTAAGCCAGCGATTTTATAGATATCTATCGCTTTAACCTCTAAGCCAAACAATCCAGTTTGGCTTAGTATCAGGGCAAAATACATTTGCCCAAGAAACACCCAAAGCAGTGTATTACCTGCGCCTATCTTTGGCGCGGCAATAAACATGAATAAGATATAAAAACTGCCCAAAAATCCTGGCAACCACATCCACCACGTCGCGTTTTCGATCATTGGCGGCTTGATACCTCCACTCATTATATACGACAGTACTAAAGAAGCTAATGCACCTCCTAAGTATAAATAAAAGGTAGATTGTATTTGAGAGGCTTGTGTACTTTCTCGAAAAGTATTGACGATGGCCAGTTGCAGCGGAACAATAGCACCACCTAAAAGGCTGATTAAGACGTAAGGAAGGATTTTCAAACGGTATCCACCAAAATGAAATAAAAAATCTCTCTATATAATACTAAACTTTATTTCAAAAATTTAATATAAATACGATTTAGTGAAATATTAATACCTATGAGTTAAGCGTTTATGCCAAATTCTCCCCAACCGAGCCGCGCGTCACTAGATAAGCCACTAGACAAGAAACCTCCGATCAAGAAAACTGAACGGCGGGCGTTGCTGTGGGATATTTTAAAAAAACTGGCAGTATTTGCCGCGCCTTACAAAACCTTAATTATCGCCACTTTAATATTGACCGTACTGGGTTCCTTTACCGCTCAGGTCAACGCCTTTGTATTGCGTTATACCGTCGATACCTTGACCGAAATTGCCACGCTTGCTGATCCATGGCAGGCTGGTCTACGCATGCTAGGGATTATTAGTGCGGTGCTCTTGACCAAAGAAATACTGTCGATATTTATCTCTTTTGGTCAGCGCTTCTTTGGCGAAAAGATTCGTATTAACTTGTCTCGCGATTTGTCCCAAAAAATCATTGAGCGCATTCTTACTTATCGCATGGCGTTTTATACCAGTAGTGAAAACGACAGCGGCAAATTGCAAACGCGTATTGATTATGGGGTCAGTAGCTTAACCAGTTTAGTGCAAAACTTCTTTATCGATATGCTGCCGCTGTTTGCCAGTGCGATCGTCTCACTCATTATCATGTTTTCGACCAATTTTTGGATTGGTCTGGTCGGTCTTATTATCATTCCGATATATTTCTTCATCAGCCAAAAACAAGCGCGGCGTCTGCAAGGCTTCCGTCGGCAGATGCGTGGCTATAGAGAAGCTAAGAGTGGTTTGGTTATCTCGCTGATTAACTCTATCAGCGTAGTGAAATCCTTTGTCCGCGAATCTATTGAGGCGGAGAAGCATTTAACCATTCAAAAAGAGATGACAGATAATCAGCTGCGTATTCGCAGTATCGGTTTTATTTATGATGCGATAAAGACCTTTATCGAGCAGATTGGTGTGGTGGTTATCATTCTTCTCACCGCTTATTTTGTGTTGCAAGGCGAGATGACGATTGGCATGATTTTGTTTCATGTCATGCTGTTCCAAAACGTCGCGGCCCCTATCCGTCAATTACATCGTATTTATGATCAAATCAATAATGCCCTGACCTATGCCGAAGGGTTTTTTGAGATATTAGAAGATGACGAGCAAGTTGAAAATATCAGTGGCAGAAGTAGTCAAGATTTAAAAGGTCACATTGAGCTAAAAAACGTCGATTTTACCTATCCTAATGGTACACAAGCACTAAAAGATGTCAGCTTTACTATTAAGCCAAATCGTATCACTGCACTGGTGGGCCTCTCCGGTGCTGGCAAGAGTACGATTATTAGCTTATTGGTAAAATTTTACGCGCCGGATGCTGGCATGATATGCTTAGACGGGCATAATTTGGCCGACTGCGATACGCATGAATTGCGCCAAAATATCGGTCTGGTACTACAAAGCAATCATATTTTTTCCGGTACGATTAGCGAAAATATCCGCTATGGTGATATGAATGCGACTGATGAAGATATTATCATTGCAGCAAAAAAAGCCTCCATCCATGAGCAAATCATTAATTTATCTAAAGGTTATGAGAGCACCGCAAAATCCCTATCAGGCGGTCAGCAACAACGTATCGCTTTGGCAAGGATGTTTTTAAAAGACCCACCTATTGTGTTTTTGGATGAGCCAACTGCCAGCCTCGATGCCATCGCTAGCCAACAAGTGAAGAAAAGCCTAGATCTCATCAAAAAAGATCGCACCGTGATTATGGTCTCACACAATATTGCCCAAATCATCGATGCTGATGACTTGGTCGTGATAGAAGATGGTCGCGTGGTTGAGACAGGTACGCACGAGGCACTTTATGCCCAGCGTGGCAAATACTTTGAAATCTTTAGCGCCATGTCTGATAGCCTAAACTTAGATAAGATCAGCCAGACCCTAAACGGTTAGGAATGGTTAATACCTGCCTAAATCGTTATAATGCCCATTATTTTACCGCCTATTGCCAGAAGCTAGCCCACTATGACTTGTGAATTTTCTATAAAAACCTTTGACGAGCTGACCGCAGTTGATCTTTATCATATTTTAAAAGCGCGCTCGCAGGTCTTCGTTGTCGAACAAAACTGTGCGTATCAAGATATGGATGAGGTGGACTTTGATTGTCTGCACCTAGTTGCGCATAAAAATGAAACGCTAATTGGCTATTGCCGCATCATTCCACCTGAATTCAATAAGCTGAAGTCAAATCTATCAGTCGCCGACCCTGCGGTTAAGACCAATCATACGTCTATGCCTGCCATCGGTAGAGTGCTGGTATTATCAGAGCATAGAGGAGACGGTCTAGCACGGCAGATGATGAATCAAGCCATTGCGCATTGCCGCAAAAAGTATGGTAAGAAGCGCCCGATTATACTCTCTGCACAGGCTTACTTACTCAGCTTTTATGAGTCTTTGGGTTTTGTGCCTGAAGGCGAGCATTATCTTGAGGACAATATCGAGCACGTGAAAATGGTGCTATACGTTGCTAAGAAAAACAAAGTCAAAAAAGAGAGCACGGATACCGCGACAACGACGACCAAAATTTTGGGATTTTTGCTGTTTATTATGGCTGCTTTGTTTATTTTAGGTCTGCTGTATTTAATGATTTAAACGGCTGCTAACGTCTTAATTCTTAACATAATTCAATTTGGTTGTTCCATATTGAGTATGCTACTTTTAAATGATGACTGCTTTAAAAGGATAACCAAGATAATTGGTTAAAGAAGTAGCACACTCAAGGAAAAGGAGACGACCATGTCAAATAGCAACTCAGATATAACCAATTCGGATATAAGTAGTGCGACAGTAGAAAGCAACGTCCGTCCAGAATATGACGATGAAATCCAAAAAATCGCCGACTATGTTTTAACTTACTCTATCGATAAAGACTCCAAAAACAGTGATGACGCTTGGAGTACTGCCCGTTACTGTTTGATGGATACACTGGGCTGCGGTTTACTGGCGCTACGTTTCCCTGAATGTACCAAGCACTTGGGTCCCGATTGCCCCGATCAAATTACCCCAAATGGCGCGCGTGTGCCCGGCACGAATTATCGTCTCGACCCTATCAAAGCCGCTTTTGACATAGGCTGCATCGTACGCTGGCTAGACTATAACGATACGTGGCTGGCTGCTGAGTGGGGACATCCGTCAGACAATCTCGGTGGTATTTTGGCAGTCGCAGATTATATTAGTCAGCAAAACGTCAGCCAAGGTCGCGCACCGCTCACCATGAGAGACGTGCTCGAATCGATGATTATGGCGCACGAAATCCAAGGTGTATTGGCACTAGACAATTCCTTTAACCGCGTTGGGCTTGACCATGTATTCTTAGTCAAATTGGCCTCAACTGCGGTCGTCGCCAAGCTCTATAATCTACCCCGTGAGCGTATTATGGCGGCTATCTCACAAGCCCTCGTCGATGGACAAGCTCTACGCACCTATCGTCATGCGCCCAATGCAGGGAGCCGCAAGTCTTGGGCCGCAGGTGACGCGACCAGCCGTGCTGTACGCTTGGTAGATATCACCAAACGCGGTGAGATGGGTATTCCCGGGGCATTAACCGCACCGCAGTGGGGATTCTATGATGTGTTGTTTAGCCACACCAATAAGGACTTAGCCACCAAGCCCGAAAGCGAGCGTCGCTTTACCTTCCAGCGTGACTTTGGCAGTTATGTGATGGAAAACATCTTATTTAAAATAAGTTTTCCCGCTGAGTTTCACGCGCAGACGGCATGCGAGGCGGCGGTTATTTTGTACCCACGTATCGAAGACAGAATTGATGACATCGAAAAAATCGTTTTGACGACCCATGATTCAGCGATTCGGATCATCTCCAAACAAGGTGAGCTTGCCAATCCTGCTGACAGGGATCATTGTTTACAATATATGGTGGCTGTGCCGTTGCTCACGGGAGATCTGATGGCAGAGAACTATGAAGATGATTACCATGAGCAGCATCATATATTAATCGATGAGTTGCGCCGCAAGATGGTGGTAGAGGAAGATCCGCGGTATTCAAAAGACTATCATGACCCAAGCAAACGTTCGATTGCCAATGCCATTCAAGTGTTCTTTAAAGATGGCACCAGTACCGATAAGGTCGCTGTAGAATACCCTATCGGTCACAAACGCCGCCGTGAAGAAGGCTTGCCTGTATTAGAAGCCAAGTTTCGAGCCAGTCTGGCGACACGTTTTATCGACAGTCGCTGCGAGGCTATTTTTGCGTTATGCAGCGATCAAAAACGCTTGGAGCAGACACCCGTGCATGAGTTTATGGACTTGTTTATGGCGAACTAAGCATTTGCTCACCTAGAGATTTACGCTTAATTTATCATTGTCTTATCAGTAAAATAGGGCGTGTCGTTAATATCATGATAACGACACGCCCTATTTTGTTCTATTAAATTGAATCAATTTCAATGTTCAATCGTTTGGCGCTACCAAGGTATAGATTCCCCTGCCCAATCAACAAAGCTGCCCGATTGCACAGCCGTCATGCGACTTAGCACTTCTAATAAGCATTCTGCACTATAAGCCGGTGAGAATAATTGCCCATCAGCCACATTGCCTTGAAAAGGCGCTGACAGCTGCGTGTTGACGGTTCCGGGTTGCATGACCACCACGCACACATCTTTGAGCGACCGTGACCATTCGATACTCAGATTTTTCATGCCCATATTGAGCGCCGCCTTGCTCATCCTATAGCTATACCAACCGCCCAACTGATTGTCACTGATGCTACCCACTCGTGCAGAAATGGTGGCAAAAACGGCAGGATTGTCATTACTACGCTCAGATTTGGCCAATAGAGGTTTAAAGTGCTTAGCAATAAGCAGACCGGCCAAGGCATTGACCTGCATATTTATTAAGAAAAAATCCGTCTCAATCTGACGTAGTGATTTTTCGGGTTGCTGCGTCGCAGTATGTAGGAGTCCTGCACAGTTAATGAGCCAATCAATATGGCTGGTATGCTGGCTAATGACATCCGCCGCTTGTTTGATACTCTGTTCGTCACAGATGTCCATGGGCACCCAATAGAGATTGTCCGCTGCAAAATCAGGAACGCTCTTATGATAAGTAGCAAAGACACGCAGGTTGTCTCCATCATTATTGTTGGCCGTACTCTCTACCAATTGCTCTACCATGGCTTTGCCAATGCCACCCGTACCGCCGATGATTAGATAAGTTTTGGTACTCATAACGATTCCTTTTTTGTGTTTCTAAAATGAGGACATGCCCAGTGTATGGCTTATCTTTATGGTTATGACTATCCTGTCTATCATTCATTCTGGCTGATTTTTATCACCTTTACCATGACAAAAATGCTTAATAATGGCTCATTTAGTTAGCATTGGTTTGTGACGCTGCAAAATAACAGCAGTAATTGCCATTATATATACGCTACAATAATCAAAAATTGTCTTCTAAATGAACGCTTTTATACGGATATTATCACCTTATGCTCTCACCCCAAGATCAATTGACTGAGCTGGTACGCACGCTTGAGACGCAGCAGCATGTCTTTGCCACTGACCCACTATTAATCACGGAAAAACTGCAAAATGAGGATGGAAAACCCGTCCAAAAACTGCACCGCCGTGCCTCACGTATCGATAGTAACGGTGCGCTAGCACGTGTACTCGGCAAGATTGATGGACGCATAAAAGGCATCATGGTGGTCATGAGTGTGGTGTGGTGTATCTCGGGGTTTTTAGGGTTATTTACCTTACTACAAGCCAATGTCGTCAATTTCTTTTATGTCTTGGTCTGTTTGCTTGGGTTTCATACCCTTATGCTGGCTGGTTGGCTGGTCATGACCTTGCTTAACCAAGGTCGTCAGTCGCCCAGCTGGTTTGCCAGTTTTGTTAGCCCTAGTTATCTTATCCGTGGTAAGGATGATGTCACCCAAGCGGCGGTTGACTTGTACGAGCGTCAATTACAGCACAGTGGTATGCGCTGGTATTTGGGTCGTTTTAGTCATCAGTTATGGCTTGCTACCTTAACCGGTATGCTCTTTGCGATTATATTCTTATTGATCGTGCGCCAATATAGCTTTAGTTGGGAGTCGACGCTGCTATCCGATCAGGCACTGATTACCCTCACCCAAGTGCTTGGCTGGCTGCCTAGTATGGTCGGATTTGGTGTACCTGACAATGCCGCTATCGTGCAGAGTCGACTTGTGACTGATGCCATGCCATTGTCTGTCGCGCGGCAATGGGCAAGCCTGTTAATTGGTAGTTTGCTGATGTATGGTATCGTGCCACGGGCGATAGCGTGGGCGTTTTGTGCCTTCATGTTCCGTCGTAAAAAAATGCGTTTGGACATCAAGCTGCCTTATTATCAAAAAATCCTAAATTTTTGGCAGCGTCATGTGGTTGATGCCGACGATTTTACGGAGGTAGCGGCGCCTATCGCTCCAAAGGCAACTGTCAGCGCTGGCAAGAAGCTGGTTGCGCTACTGGAATATCCTTCAGAACAAGATAACTGGTGGCAAAAAGGTCTGGATGCCAATACTGATGATAATAGTGAGATAGAGAATTTCGGCATTGTTGATGACCGTGATGATATGGATCGATTAACCGTGTATCTAAAGACCCATCCAGTACAAGTCTTGCTTGGTATTCATAGCAAAGCCCTGCCTGACCGTGGCACGCTACGCAAGCTCGATCAAATTGCGGCTCATGCTAAAGACGGGCTGATTGTGCAGCTACTTAATGATGAGTCTGACACTACTGACGCCTTGCAACAAAAATTTTCGCAGCAACAAAATGTGCGATATCAACAATGGCAAACGGCTTTATCAGCACGAAAGATTGGCTTGGTAAGTACTTATACTGCTTAATAAAAAATGATAATAACTTTTAAAATTTTCGCCAGACTCTAATAAATATAATACGGGATCAGATGATGGATAATAATAAAACGAAGAATGAGCCTGTTGGTCTCTTCGCCGACAAGGCATTAAAAAATGAGCCTATCAACTCAGACAGCTCAACGACAGTACCTACTCAGCCTATTAATATTAATAAAACCAGTGCTAGCCATACAGCCGACGTCGCCACTTCCATCGATACCAATTCTAATGCTATTGATGAAGCAGGAGATTCGACAACTCGCGAGAGTAAGAAAACCACGATAGCCAGCGGTGAGGCATTAAAACTGGCGGTGGTTGGTCATACCAATACGGGTAAGACCTCTATTTTGCGTACCTTATTACGTGACGTGTATTTTGGGGAAGTCAAAAACGAAGCTGCTACGACACGCCATGTCGAACGCGCCCAACTGACCGATAGTCAGACCGGCGAAGTATTGGTGGCGTTATATGACACCCCAGGTCTAGAAGACGCATCGGGATTGATGGATTGGTTAGAGGACAATACCGCCAGTCGTCGCGATGGTATTGAACGTCTACAGCAATTTTTGGCAGCAGATATCGCTCAAGGTGGTGATGCGTTAAGTAGCAATGAGGACTATAGCCAAGAAGCCAAAGTTATCCGCCAATTGCTGGCAAGTGATATGGCGGTTTATGTCGTCGATGCTCGTGAACCAGTGTTGGGTAAATACAAGGATGAACTCACCATTTTATCGTGGGCAGCGATACCTGTTATGCCGGTGTTCAACTTCACTGATAGCCAAAATGCCAATATTGATGAGTGGCAGACCATGCTGGCAAGACGCAATCTGCACATTTCTACCCGCTTCGATTCAGTCGCTTTTGAATTCGAAGATGAAATGCATTTGTGGCAAAATCTTGCGACCATGCTTACCCATTCAGAGATGCTTGAACAGCTCATGCAGAGACGCACAGAAGACTGGGCACAGCTATACGATGAGGCTAATATCATCATCGCGGATTTTTTATTGAACGTTGCCGCTTTCGTGCGTGAGATTAGCGATGATGACGACCCGATGCCAGTATTGCAGCAAATGCAAGAAGCCGTTAGGCAAAGTGAGCGCGCGATGCAGCACAATCTGCTTAATTTATATAAATTTTATGACAATGCGGTAGCTGCGACTCCGCTTGAGTTACAAGCGTATCAGCAAGATCCTTTTGACCCTGAATTGCTCAAAAGCTATGGAATTCGTACGACATCGGGCGCAGCAGCTGGTGCACTGCTCGGATTGGGCATTGATGCGGCAGCACTTGGCACGACGTTGGGATTGGGTGCGGCAATAGGCGGTATCGCAGGCGGGCTATTATCAAATACCAGTAGCATCGCCGATCGGATTACTGGGGTAAAACGCTTATACATTGACCCTGCTACCCTAACCTTGCTCGCCACTCGTGCGATAGATTTACTCACTGCCCTACGCCATCGTGGTCACGCTGCGACTGATGCCACGCAGCTATTATACAAAGGTGATAAAGACAGTAACGATCTGTCTGGAGAAGACAATAACGTGACACCATGGCCAACAAATAAGCTACCAAGCGAGCTAAAAAAAGCACGGGGCAAGCCGCAATGGTCATCGCTCAGTAGCGGTAAAGCAGAGCTTGCCCAAAGTTTGCGGCTCGACATGGCATGGTCGCTTTCAGGGAAATTACAGTCACATAAGCGCTAGCAGTCGTTGAATAGTTCTTTGGCCTCTGTCGTACAAATCCATGTAATAGCAGGATTGCAATAGCCTCAATGTTCATTAGACAAGTAATTAGATATTCTTATGAGTTCAATATTTTTAAATCAGCATATGAAAAATATGCTAAATTAGTATGCGATGATTGACTCAGCTCACCTATCGTTTAGGTAAATCCTAGCAATTTGTAAAACTATTGCCAATCAACAAAGTCATGCAAAAGTCATGTATTTTATAACTAGGTCATGTCACTAATTCGCATCTCGTGTGATGAGCCTAAGATTAAAGACTTTGTTTAAATAATAACCGATTTGACGATAAATGTAATGCTAGTAAGACATGAAAAACAACAAATAAAGGAAGTATCATGGAACATTATTTTGGATTCGTACCTTCAGATAAATTAAAAGCATTAATCATTGAGGCCGAGCAAGTCATTGCTTCAAATGAGCAAGTGGATTATTACCCTTATCGCGATGCGCTGACGCATCAGACGGCTCGCGACCTTACAGATAACTTATTGGTTGGCTTGGTAGATATTATTCCTAATCCCGAGCGTCAAGCCTCTATGCGAAAAATTGTTGTAACGATTGAGCGTGCGACCGATACCCTACTCAATATTTTATTGGGTAAAGAGAACAATGAAGAAGTGCTTCCTAGCTTTCATTTCTTAAGGGATCGTGCCACATTTATCGACAATGAAGGTGTCAAGCGTATAGGTTTCAAATTGTCAGACTCAGATGCAAAAACCATCGATGAAGGTTTTGCCGCTATTACACCTGAGCATGTGGATAGAGCGAAGTTCAAAACAGCACTCGAAACTGTCAATGAAGAGACGCTTACCCACTTTGTCAGTCGCTTTGCTGAAACGCTGAAGCTCGGCATGATTAAACGTAAGTCTGTGCCAGTTGCCAAAGCCGCCATTGATAAAGGAATGAGCATGGCGCTGAACAAGTTATTGCCGGACCTACCTGATACATCACTGAATCGTTTGGCCAATTATTACCGTCCGTTCATTGTCAAAAAGCCATCATAATAAAATTTATATTCTTATTAAAAAGGTAGTGTTGGGCAAATTTGCTAAAATTTGCTAAAATAGGCGGCACTTTTATCCAAGGCGCAACTCATGACCCAAATTAGTAATCAAGAAATTGAAAAAACCCTACGCAACTCAGAGTGCCTTATCAGCAGTATCGAAGTAGCCGCTGCTTATGAGCGCCTTGCAGCGCAGCTCAACCTACATTATGTGGGTTTAAACCCAATCGTTATGGTCGTTATGAACGGTGGTCTTATCCCAGCCGGTCAACTGCTTACTCACCTTACTTTCTATCATCGCATGCATTATATCCATGCCTCACGCTATCGTGATAACGAAGGTACCAGTGAGCTTGATTGGAAATTTAAGCCTGATGTTAACATCGAGGGCGAACACGTTTTATTGATTGATGATATTTTTGACGAAGGCATCACTCTAAAAGCCATCGTTGAAGAACTGGGTAAAGAAAAGCCATTGTCTATCGAGTCTTGCGTCCTACTCAATAAACAACACGATCGTAAAGTTGAAGGGTTTGACGTTGATTTTGTGGGTATTGATGTTGCAGACCGTTATGTTTATGGTTGTGGTATGGATTTTCATGGCTACTTGCGCCATCTGCCTGGTATCTATGCAATCAAAGAAGGCAAAATTTAAGTCTTACACTTTAAGTGCTTAAAAATATTTGAGTTCTAAAAAAGCATCCAATTTGGATGCTTTTTTATTGCTTAGATTTTATAACTCATACAATGCTCGTATTTTTTCTGTAGGTAGTATGCCTGTATCAGTAACCGTGAAGAAATAATCAAGTTGCCAAGTCTGAGTCTTTACAGCAGTATTACTGGTTGGCTTATCCCAGCTAGGATAGACCCTTATGCCCATCTTACCTTTTGTAGAATGAGACTGAAGGATATTATATCTCAGTAAGATATGCTTCGGAAAAACAAACTGACCAAATGTATGATTGTCTTTAAATGTCGTGATTACTAACAAGTCTGGTGATTGATCATATTGGAAAGGTTGATTAATGCCTGTGGTTTCCTTTTCCCAAAAGGTAACGAACTGCCCTATTTTGGTAGTTGTTTGCTTAGCCACTCTACCTCTAGCTGTTTTAATAGCCGACCGAGAGGATAAGGTAAATAATCCTGCTGCGTATTCAGAGTTTTGTACTTCCTGTTTAATTGAGGATACAATGAATTGGTGAGGCTCATAAATGATTTCATTGATATGATCTAGCACACTATCAAAGGTATGCAACTTTAACCCTCCTTTTATACATCTTGTACTTTCATGTCCTGTAATATTTATCTATTAAAGCTTAGAAAACTGTGATGCCAAGCCCGTATGGCGCTCAGTTGGTGTTTTGACAGCACGTTCGAAAGCTTGCTTGGTACTATAAATGGTCACCTGTTTCTTAGCACGAGTCACTGCTGTATAGATAAGCTCTTTACTCAGTAATCTTTCATGACTATTATCAAAAGTAATCGCTACATGATCAAACTCAGACCCCTGCGACTTATGAATAGTCATGGCATATGCGGTGGCGATGACTTCTTCATTCAGTAAATTGACCGCAATTCCCTGTGTTTTATTCTCAAAAAACACTTCTAGTCGGCTTCTTTCATCGCTGGTCTGCAAGCAAAAACCAATGTCACCATTAAACAAGCCCAGTTCATAGTTGTTTTGTAGAACCATAACAGGTCGACCATGGAACCATGTGTTTTGACCTAATGGTAGCTTTAGCTCAGCAAGATGCCACTGGGTGAGATAATTATTAATATAATGATCGCCCCACTCGCCATTATGACCAGCGCTTAAGACTCTAAACTGGTTAAATATTTCCATTAATTGAGCTACAGTACTTTTTACTGACTCTGGCATGGATTTTTCTACCGGATTTTCCAGTAAATTTTGAATTCTATCTACGTATGGATTGTAATTATGGGTGATTTCTAACAACAATTTTTTATTGCTTAGGCTATTTTCTTTTTTATCATTTAATATGGACTCCGTTTGCAGCGTATTCACATATTGAAAGCTCAATGCTTTATCTTGTTTTAACAACTTCCAGATGACCTGAGTATCTACCTCTGCTTTATTAATTTGCGAGGCCAGCTTCCCTATCCCTGACTCTGCGCTAAATCGGCGGCTTTCGGTTAGTTCTGCATGAATGGCTTGTAGTCGTGGAATACGACAGAGATCAGCCAGAACAGCCCCTGCATCTACTGCTGCTAACTGGTTCGCATCGCCCAATAATATCAGCCTTGCACCTGGTTTTACCGCACTCACAAGATAATTGGCCAACTCGACCCCGAGCATCGATGCTTCATCAACGATGATAATATCTTCACCCAGTGGGTTATCAGCATTGTAACGAGGTCTACCTGTTCGGCCGATACCTAGCAGACGATGAATGGTTTTAGCTTCTTGCAACTGTAGCTTAACATCTGCTGCATCTAAAGCCGCCTGCAGAGACTCCTGCATTCGCTGGGCAGCTTTACCAGTTGGTGCGGCCAATGCCAAACTGGCACTGTCCGTACTTAACCGAATATGCTCAGCCCCATCCCCCCCACTCTCTGTCGCTTGCTGCAGCGCAATGACCAATTGAGCCACGGTATATGTTTTACCTGTACCTGGGCCACCGGTAATAATACTAAACGCATTATTATTAGCGACATTGATTGCCTTCACTTGGTGCTCATGAAGATTTTTAGGCATTGCTATCTGTAAAGGGCTTACTTTCTGATTCAAGATATTGTTGATATTTTTTGCTAAATTAAACTCTGCTTGCCAAGCACGGTGTAACCAAAAGGTGAGTGTTAGCTCTGTTTCATTATTAGCCTGACGTTCTTGTATTTGGTATATGATAGGTTTGTTTTTACTTAGGCTATTTTTAATATTACTAGTATTTAGATTAACGTTAGAAAATAACGTATGCTCGTGAATTGACTGAAGGAAAGTCGTTAAGTCCGTGTTTTTTAGGCGCTGATATAGCATAGCAATCGTATCAAACCGTTTGACCATCATCTCTTTTTCATGGTTGCTAAGTGCTAGCTGCGCCCATAGCTGAGCTCGTTTACTAAACAAAGTATCTAATGAGCCAAATAAGGGCAGCTCAAAGGGCAGCTCAATTGAAGAGTCGTCTTCTGATGGCGTGTCTATTTGAGCATCCATTAATGCGAATATTGGCGTTGCCATCATCTCTAGTAAGTTCTGCTGCCACGCATATAGTGCGACCAACTCACCATTAATTTGCCCTTGTAGCGGTGTGTCATGCTCAGCTGCCTCAATGGTCAATACGGTATGGCCCTCTTCCAAATGAGTGGCCAACATAACGAATAGAGCCGTAAATAAGCCGTTATCCTCTGTCTTACCGATATGCTTACTCTCAGCCTCTACCTTTATATCTGTCACGTTATATGCTACATGGGTTTGCTGACGACGCAGCAAAATATAATCACTGAGATTACTTGCCCAGCTCTCTTGTAAGCTAATGGCTGACTTGCTCTTGTTATTATTATTACTCATCGTGTGCTTGTCTCTTTTTGATCTGATTAAATGTTATAACAATATTTGCCCATTTAATTGTCATATTAAGTTTATTAATCTGGCGTGCCAAATAGTGCGTCTAAACCTTTAATAAAGTCGATGGGAATATCCCAAGTGACCAATCCATAGCAGCCATGATTTTTTAAATTACTACTGCTATATTTATTATTATCTTGAGATGTAGTGTCAGCGATTTTAGCATTCGGATCATACACACCGCGTAAGAACACATACTCTACAGCGCCTAAATATTTATCTTCGTTACCCGCATAATCACTGATTCTCATGGCAAGGAACCGATGCAATGCCACTTGATAAATCGCTGCTTGTAACCAATACCCTGCTTTGGACATTGCTTGCTTTAGCGTATTTTTATTATAATCGCTTAGGCTATTTCCTAAAAAGTTACTTTTATAGTCGACCACATAATACTTGCCAGCATGCTCATACACCAAGTCAATCTCACCACGCAAATAACGATACAGATGAGCTTTGTTTTGTGGCACTAGAGTGACATGTTTATCTGTCTCATCAGGTAAATACTGTTGGAAAAGCTTACTGATATCCTGTGCTTTAAAATTCTCTGACAGCCCCATGTTGAACTCTAACTCAGCAAATCGCTTACCTTTATTAAGAGATATCAAAGGTTGGTTGGAAGATAATAATGGCGCATGTAGCACTTCTTCGATCCAATTGATTAACGCCTCATGCTTCGTTGTATCTATTGACTCAAGATCAAACCCATCACTATTTCTTTGTTTCTTGCCTTGTGATCTGCGGCTCTGTTGTTCCGCACTGCTATAGATGATCGGCAATTGATAACTACTAATGGCTCTATCAATAACCTGAGACCACTGGGCTTTATTAGTGAAATCTATTTGTTCAAATATCTCATGCAAAAACGTACCAGCATTGGCACCTTTTACAAAGGTAAAGCGGATGTCATCTTCTGACTTGAGACTGAGTTCACTGTTTTGTTCTCTAAATTCATCGTTATTAAGTAAAGAGATATCCGAAACTGCAGACTCTGTCATATCAATGTCTATCGCATCATCAATACGCTCATCCACTATCGCCATTGCTTGTGTAGATTCATCTAGCTGACGTGCCAAAGCGGTAAAGCTGGTCTTAGCCCAACCATAAAAATAATTGGTTTTCATCACCTCAGCAAATGGCGCGTACTCAATAGCTTCTGTTGTAGGCTTATAAGCATTTGACTTGGTTGCGGCTAGCTGAACATTGCCATTTATACCTGCTGAGTTAGCACCATTGCTTGCGTAATTATTGTCATAAAACTCATTAACCTTATGCCCTCTGAGCATGCCTATGGTACCTTTGAGCCTATCCGGTAGTTCAAACTTGGCCTCCTTAGAGTCAAACCAATGGCACACTGGTCTTAAGTCACAATCGGTATTTCTATAGGCCTCTTTTAACACTACATAGAGCTGCTCACTGGCCCGAGTAAATGCTACATAGCCAAGGCGGCGCAGCTCATCAAAACCTTCTTGTGTTTCGATATCGGTGTAGTAGCCCTCGACAGTAGCAGATCCTTGCAGTGGTGAGAAACGACGCTGATTTCCTGTTGATTGATTATCTGTCGACTGCTGTACTTCTATTGACTGCCGCACTAGCGCTGAAGGCGCTTGTTGCGCGTTATATAGATACAGCCCATAGTCTTCCTTATTGCCAGACTTCCTACTGGCATCATCCATCCCCAATACATAGACAATAGGGAACTCAAGCCCTTTTGACTTATGAATGGTCATCAGTTGCACGCCAGACTCTGTCGGTAGCGGATATTGCTTAGCCCAATCACTATTAGGCGCTGCATCTATATGCTGCCTGAACCAAGCTAGTAGCTCATGTTCACCCATGCCTAGACCATACTGCGCCAAGATGTCCATCACATGACGCAAGTCCATAATATGACGGTCACCTTCTGGATGCGCAGCTAAGGCCTGCCAAACGCCTTGCGGCTGTACAGGGCTTTTATCTAATAAATAATGTAGCGCTGATAATATGCCAAAGTGCTGCCAACGCTGTGCACCTTCTTTTAAATAAGTAATAAAGTCTTGATAGCTCTTTTTATTATCAGTAGCTTCATTAACTGATGGGTCTTTCGAATTAGAGTTTTGTGAATAGAAGCTTGTTGTACTGCTGCCCTCAGTAACGCCTGACTCATGGTCCGTCATCATGGCTTTGATGTTTTTAATACTCAGTCCATATAGGTGACTGGTCAACACCCGATTAATCATGTCATGACGATATGGGTACAGCATGGCACTCAGTAGCGCCGCCACATCTTCTACCATGATAGTCTCAAATATGCTGACATCACTGGTGGTCAAGGTCGGCACATTGAGTTTTACCAGCTCGTCTTCGACCCTTTTCAGATCTTTTTTGGCACGTGCTAGCACCCCAATATCACTGGGCTGAATCGGTTTACCTTTAAGTGTCTGACCACTATTAAGCAAAGTGGCTATATGGCGAGCTGTTATTTCATGTTCATCGTAATCAAACTCTTTGTCCTTGTCATAAGGCAGGTGCAATAAGCTCACTGGCTGAGCAGAAAGCACCTCTGTCACCAGTACATCATCCAGACTATTTGACTCATTAAACCAAGACAGCTCATATTCCGGTTTTGCTGCTTTGATATGTTGGTAGTGAATACCAGTACCCAACTGCGACAGCTTATTCTCAGCAGTTGTTGCATTAGCCATACCAAACCAGCAGTTCAATGCGTTAATCACACCGGCATTTGAACGGCGATTGATATCAAGTGTCCAAAGGGCGCTTTTATCAAACTGGGCTTTCATATAGTTGTAGTTGGCCACATCGCCACCACGAAACCCATAAATAGCCTGTTTGGGATCACCAACTAATAGCAGAAACTCATGATTGGCTTTCTTAGTGGTTGCTTGCTTGTCACTGTCCGACTGTTTACGCTTGTTCTTTGGCAAATAAATGCTTTCAATCATAATGGCTTGCTCGCCATTGATATCTTGCGACTCATCAATCAGCGCCACTGGATAATGATGACGAATATAACGCGACAGCTTATCTCCTTGACGACCAGTTAATGCTTGGTTTAAACGTACCATTTGTAAACTAAAAGTCGTCTCGCCACGCTCTTCCAAAATGACTGGTAGCCTATTGCGAACAGCAAGCACAATATGGCGGTTAAGATTGGCTAATACCAACAATATATGCTGATTTAAACTGTCTAGCATATCTAAGAGGGCCATTAACTTACTAATGGTTTCTAGCTCAAAAAGCGTCTGATGCTCTTTTTCTTTATTCTTATTAAAGTTCTTGATTTTGCCATCTTCATCTGGATATCTGGCATCTTGCAATGATGTCAAAATCTTATTCTCGCTCTCATTTAAATAGCTATTAAATGTCAGCTGATACTCTGATATTTTTTGATGCACATCAATAATGGCATCAAACTGTTTGGTTAAATTAGAACCACCACGAAATCCTTGAGACTTTCTATAATCAGGATTTAAATAAGGCTGGATATCTGCTAAATCTAACTGAGAAAACTCATTGATTAGCTTTTCGTATGCATCAAAGTCAAAGCTTTTCTCATGCCTTATCTCGTCAATCGGCGCAGAGATAAAATTAAGCGATCGAGTCACATATTTCTTATGATCGCCAACTGCAGTCAGCTTACCTTGCTGATCCATTAGCGCGTAAAGTTTAGGCTGCTCATAATACAAACGGCTTTGAAACTGACGCAGCTCATCATGGATAATACTGTCAGTCACCTGTTCAATACTGCTGTCTTCAATAATCCCCATGCCCTGCTGGTGACCAGTTTCGCTGCTGTACTCCGTCAGCCATTTTTGCGCCAAGCTATCAAGCGTGCCTACAAATAGCTTATCCAACGTGGTGAGTACCAGTGCCGTACGCCTGATAGCTTCCGCCATTGGGTAACTGTACACGTGATCTAGCAAATAACCGACAAGATGCAAGTTAATAGGATCTTGCATGATGCCATCTAAGCGCACATATTTGGCCTGATTAACCAACCAATCTTCGCGGTCTTTTTTTGCTTGTTTACGTTTCTCTGCCGCCGCTTGCTTATCAGCAGCAAGGTCTTGATTTAACTCGTTAATATCTGCTTCAACGTTTGCATCAATACTTGAGTCATTATTTGCTTGTGCGTCTTTATTACTCTCAGGCATGACTTGTAGTATGTTGGAATAGAGACTTTCTTTATTGCTAGCATCAGCACTTAGGCTATTGACCCATTGTAATAGCTGATAGAAATCTACCAAACGATCATGGATACGCTGACGCATTTCGGCTGCGGCAGCTCGAGTAAAAGTCGTGGCAATGATCTGCTCTGGCGCACGTCGCGCTTCGATCAGTAGGCGTAGTACAATACCGGTCAACGTCCAAGTTTTGCCCGTGCCCGCTGAGGCTTCAATTAGGTGCTTGCCCGTTAGATCGACATCAACTGCCGGTATGACATCATTTTTACGTTCAGGTATAGCAGACAAACAAGGCAGCTCATCTGAGTATTCATCGAATAAATTCGGTTGTGTAGATAAGTCAATGGTATTAGCTGGGTCGGTAAAGTCTGTCATATGGGCGCATACTTTTAATTATTATTTATTAGGGCGTATCTTCAATTCACTCGATAGTTATCTAAATGGGCTAAAAACAGCTAAATTTTGCCAAACATCGTCAAACAGCTGGTTAATATCCCGATATTATCTGCACTATTTTCCTCGTTTGACGGCAATTTATCTCATTTTTATCACCATTTTTGAAATGAAGACACGCCCTAGAACAAGATAGCAAAAATTAATTAGGGGCTGCTTTAAATAATGAGCTAACCATCTAAGTTAGTTAACGCATTAAACATCGGCTCATACAGTGGCTGAGCTAATGTAGTCAACGCTGCTGACAAAGCCTTAAACGCATCTTGGTCACGCAGTACGTATTGCCAAATGGCATGCTGCGAGCAAGTATCATATACTGTGTCTGAGTTATAATTAGGTCTTAACCAGTCGGAGAAGTCGGCACGTTTTGGCCAATAGCTATTACCGTCACCTTCTTCAGGCTTTAGATACTTATCAAGGTAATTAAGTGCATATTCTGGCAGTAACGTAATAGGTACTTGACCCGTTAATTTGCCAAAAATAGCCCATTTTATCAGCTCAATTACTGCATCTTCATACACGATCGGGCTTAGTTTAAATGCCATTACTTTGTCATATTTTTTGACTTGTGAGCTGGACTTATTGAAGCGCCAAATACTCACGCCATCATTTAATACCACTTGCTCGGCAGTGGTACGTCTGGCCACTTGCCAATACAAATGTGACAACCAAAACTTAAGTAAATGCCTAGGGCTGGCAGAATTGGGCAATATGTTTAACCATTGCTTAGGCGATTGCTGAGCATAAGGCACGCCTGCCTGAATATGAGAGTGACTGTTATGCGCATCTGTCGGCACTGATATTGGTGCTAATATTGGTACTGAGCCCTTTATCTTAATAACTTTCGGCAGCAGCTTAAGCAGTGTCTCTATATCCTCTATATTCGTCTGATTGCTTGACTCATTATCCATGCTACTCAGTATATTTTTTAGCTCTATCTGAACAGGGTGCTCGGCGGTTGGTGTCAGTAGCTGTAATACTGTAGCGCTATCTGCTCCACTCTCGTTGAGAATACTGCTCTCATCAAAGCCATTAGCAATTAATTGTTCTTTGAACTCCAAGCATTGTTGTTGCAGTTTCTTTTGTTGATTGGGTAGCGTGGTCTGGCGAGCGACACCAGCAGGCATAATTTTTTGATACATCAGAATTGGAGTGGTACTTTCAGCCTTTATATGACCGCTATCTGCCTCAGTCTTATCAGCGACCAACTGCTTGATCAAATGGTCTTTGATTTTATAGGTAGTCAAACTGTCTAAAAATAATGGCTCTTGATGCGACAGAGCTTCTTCACCTTGTACCACATGCACCTTTTGGGTACGCAAAAAAGCTTTGGCAGGATGGCGTACTTGGTAAGCCAATACCCCTTCAATGTCTATCTCTCCAATATTAAATACGCTATCAGATAAAGCTTGGATGAGCGCCTCTGTCATGCTACTAACATTGCTAGTATCAACAACTGTATCTAGCGCTAGCATATCAGCCAATGTAGACAAGGTTTGATTGTCTACTTGACCTAGCTGACCCAAGCCTTGACCTAGCACCTGAGCAATTGACTCATATTGTGCTTTTGTGGGTAAGCCAACCAGTTGCATCTGCTCACTCGCCACTCGCCCTTTCAATGTATCAAACACCGCTTGCCAAAGCGGCGCAGGCGGAAACTGTTTTTTCTGAGCCAGTTTGGTTTTGCGCATGGCTGTATTTAATAGAGCATCCAATTCATCAATCATATCAACAGGACTTGAATCCTGGGCATTGATATTAACGTTGGCATTGGCATTAGCATTGTCATCAATATCAGGAGACACTTGCTCAAAAATATCAGCGCCTTCAATTTCTGTCTCAAACAGACTCTCATGAAAAGGCAGTGCAGGATGCTCAGTTACTAGCCACTGCTTAATCAATTTAGGCAAATAGCGTTTGAGACTCTCGGTGTTGGGGTCAATATCCTTAGGTAATGTCTCAAGCGAGTTCACCTGCCATTGCACCTCACCTTGCAAGAATTGCAATAGCTCACTCACTGGATTGGCGGGCAGATGCTCATGCGTGTCCGTCAAGCTTTGACCATTGTAAAACATCCAGCAAGCACTGCGCGCGCATAACAACGCATCTAAAAACGCTCCGTTGTCATCATCTTCACTGACTCTGTCACCGCGGCGAGCATTGGTCGCTTTCATCAAATCATAGCGGTTATCACGGTCACGCCCTGGAAACTCAGAGAGATCCATATTGAGCATAACTACCAACTCAAAAGGCACGTTTCTTAGTGCACCGAATCGACCAAAGGTAATCACCCCCGTTGGCTCCGCACTGACCTGCTGACTCTCAAGCTCGTTTTCGATACTGTCTAGCATAAAGCTCAGCTTGAGCGGCAACTGCTCCACACCTGCCAGCCTTTGCTCTACTTCTCTGTTGTCGATATCACCACTAGCGTACTGCCTATAGTGACGATTGGCTCGCAGACTTGACTTAAAGCCATTCATTGCGTTGTAAATGGCGCGCATGGTACGCGTTTGGTCCACATCGCCAAAGTAGCGATGGATAACTTGTGTCTCAATCTGGTCGAGCCAATCTTCTGCTTTCATTTTTTGTGTATGGTCATCACGACGTGCGACCAAGCCGGTATAAATGCGGCAAAGCGCTTCAACAATCAACGCATCATTTAGGCTCACTTGTGGTAACGGTAAGGTCATTTCTGGCAACGCAGTGCTTGGCCATTCATCCTCATCTAAAGGATACAAGCAGTCACTTAACTCGGCCTCTGGCATCACCAGACCTAAGGTCAATCTATCTAGTGCTTGTGCAAAGCTAAAGCGATAGTCATAGTCATTACTATCCAAAGTTTGTTTAAGATGCAACTCGTCAAAACCGCGAATAAAGCCCGCCTCTACCAATAAGTCACAACCACGGCTCATTTGTTCATGAGTCAGCCCAAAACTTTCAAATAAAGGCGGTAACATGAGCCAGTCCAAGACTTCAGCTGCTTCAAAACGGGCGCTATGACTGCCCAATAGCTTGTAAAAACCGATAATGGCTTCCCATAACTGGCGAATATCAGCATCAACAACACCAGTCACTTTAGCAGGCAAGGTCAAACCATCCTGACCTTTACCATTGACAAAGATAGAACCAATTAGTGCATGATGACGTTCAACATCGGGTAGCAGCACAACAATGTCAGAGATATGGCGTTTTTTCTCACCAAGTCTGATAGGTTCGTTCAACCAACGACCAATCATAATACGCAACACTTCAAGCTGGCGTTGCAAACTATGACACGAATGAATGCTTAGGCTATTATCTTGCGAAGAGATTGCCCAAAAACGGTCTATCTCAAAGCGCTTATTCTCTAACGCTTCATCTTCATACCAAGCCGTTGCTGGCTTAGCTTCATCAAAGCTCGGCTCTAGTTGCTTACTTACCGCTTGCGAGACTGTAGCGGCCGTTGCTTGCTGGGTCGATTGCTCATCAAGCATTAACACATCATTCTGCAAACGCTTTAACAAACTTGGACTATTTTGAGCGCTACTAGCATCATCGATATACTCAGCAGCAACCCCATGATTAGAACCAATACTCAGCGTATCATCAAAATTATCTTGCCATTCAACCAGTGCATCGTCGTACTGCTCATTACCCGACAAGTTGGCAAGCATGGCAAAAGCATCACGCGACTGCTTCCCCAGACGCGACAGCAAGCTGTGGCCGTAATCACGCAAAAACACACTCTCAGGATTAATAATCTGCTGACGCTGTAACCAAGACTTATCGACGATATCTGCCCAAAACAGCTTTGATGGATTGTAATGCAATAGCGTGATATTCATGTATTGCGACAGGCGCTGTAGGAAGTCTAGCTCGGTCTGTGGCAGTTGCTGGATGGTAAAAATACGCAGTATAGTTGGCAACTGGTCACGCTCATTCGCCTTGTTATTTTTTAAGGCCGACCAGAACGCACGCTCCAGTGCTACACGGTGTAGATGAACATCAGCAAACAAATGCGCCCACAAGAATCGTTGGGCAACTTCCAACTCAACATAATGCTCGACCAACCACTCAGGCGTGCCACGCGCATATTTATCAAAGCGCAGTGACAATGCATCTTTATCTGCTATCAATTCATCCACATTCAGCGGCTCGTTGTGCGACCATAATGCTAGCCAATCTTCACGATGGGTCAAATAGCGGTTAAACACCCTTGCCAAATCGCTTGCCAGCTGCCAAATACGGGCATCTTGTTGCGCCTTATCCTGTTGTAAGCTGTCTTGTTGAGCACTTGCCTGTGGCTCATCAATCAAAGATGCTAGCAACGGATGAACCGGATGCTTCTCATCTTTAACAATCGCCTCTTGGTAGTAAGTCAAATACCCAAACAATCGCCATTGCATTACCGTTGGTGACAACACCGCCACTTCTGGCACATTCAGAGTTTGCGCTTCAGGATTTTGCGCTAGTAAAAAAGCGTTATGGCGGGTTAACACATCTTGCATGAGCGTCCATTGATACTGACCCCAGAACTTAGTACGCACCAAGGTACTAATACCAGCGCGACTGGCAATGGTTTTATCCAACCAATCGCCCAATACCATTGAGGGCACAATGACAATAAAAGGCTCAAAAACAGGCTGATCCTTGGACTGATATTGTATAAGCAATTGATCAACAAGGTTTTCGGTGCGGTGCGACTGAATAATAGTGAACATAGACAATAATCTGATTGGAATAAGGGTGAGATACTAAGATTGATAAAAAAGGTTTAACTTATAGATGGGATGTCTGTATCCAATTTCACAAACGCTATAAAACGTCCAGACAAAACAAAAATCAATACTCATCAATCCATGTTTGATGGTCGTTACTGTTATGCATTTCTGCTAGCATGAGGGCCATAAACAAAAACAACCATAGTAGCAAATTCTACATATCCATTGATGACGTTGACATGCCGAATTTGCTATCAGTGTGCCATTGATGGTTATCGTTTACTAGTGTAGATGCCGACATTATAATAAGCTTGCGACATTTAGTGTCGTTTTATACTATCATTTATATTTATTATGAAATAATTTCATTGCGGTTTTTAAATTGACCTTTACAACCTGTATATAAATAACACTTTCTATTGACGAGATTACTTAATATTATGCCATTGCGTCCCATTGATGCCATTTTTGTCCATCCAAAACAACGCTTATACGTCGTGTATTATCGCGGTGAGTTGTGGCAATTGCCACGTATGAAAATCGATGACAGATCATGGCAGAACAGACGACCCTATAAGGATGATAGTAGCTCACTTTATCTGAGTATTCATCAAGCTATCAGCGATCCTCTACTTGCGCAGAAATTGAGAACGCTAGATCTGCCTGTGGCGGTACGTGGTAGCACGTTGCCACGTTTTGAAGCATGGTGGGAGGCACATGGGTTTAAATGGTTAAAAGACAGACTATTAACAGGTGAATCACCATTAGCAGCGCATACTGAGACAGGCGCTATCAACGATGGCGAAACTGACTCTACTGCAACGCTAAACAGCAAGTCACCCTCAGTCAATAACAAGAGCGCTGGACAGCAGAGCCGTGTACAAAATAGCGATACTAAAAAAGTATGCAAACAAGATGATAACTTGCAAGCAAAGGATGTGTTTGCTGATATGCTGGCAGACTTGGTAGAGGAAGTGTTATATAAATAGCTTTATATTTAGCAGAAAATCACTCACTATATGCCATTTGAAGATTTAATTAAATCCACTAAAACAAGAACGATAATATATGAAAGACTACAAGCTGCTATTGGCTGGCCTGCTTTTGCTGCTGCTGATTATACTTATCGCTGTCTTTACTTGGCTGTGGAGTAGCAATCGTAAAAACATAGACCCGCTGCCCATTATGGCAAGCGAAAATGAGCCAATGGCTGGGGCAACTGAAAACGATGCTAAAACTACCACCGATAGCACCTTGTATTTGCAAGTAGAGGACAGTTTGCAAACCCCACTAGACCAGGTTATCGCTCGCTTTAAAACCCGCTATCCGCATGTGCAGGTATTGGCAAGCTATGTACCTTCGACAGCGCTTTTGACTTTGCCAGAGGGCGATACTAATGGCACGTCTGTTATCAACAATACCGATATAATTATTGCTGATGATGGCTTGTCAGCCGAGCGACTGTCACCCTTACAAACCCAAATCGACGTCGAGCAAGGCAAGCACAACCAGCGCAAAGCTAAGACTGGTAGTACCGCTCAAGATAACTCTGATAGCGTGAAAGCAAATAAAATTGCGGTAACGGATAATACTGAAGCACGTCGCCTAAATTCTTTCAGCTATGCGTTAAAAGACGAGCATGCGCTTGATGGTGTTATTTTGACACACAACCCTACAGCGATCGGCTTTCGTAACTTTTTACTTTCAAGTGTAGGGCAAGACATATTGAAGAAATATGATTATGAAAACATCAGTGGCTACAAAAACAGCGTAAATGACTTATTTAAACCAACATCACGGGCAAAAAAAGCAACAGGCAACAACCCAGTAGATGTCTCTGATGCGCTGAGCAACAGCGAATAAATTTAAATTGTCTCTATTTGTCTTTTCTTCATTGCTTTTGTACAGGCTTTTTTTTACAATAGCACTCCATAATGCGCCTATAGCTCAACAGGATAGAGCAGTTGCCTCCTAAGCGATCGATCCGAGTTCGAGTCTTGGTGGGCGCACCAATCATTGTATTTAGACATAACCTCGCATTACCTCAATCCCTCTAAACCCTTTATACATATACATAGTTGTCTTTATTGATTACTTGTCATTACCTGCTAGCACCTCTACAATGTTGTTAAATGAGTTGTTAAATGATAAACAACATCATTTTTTGTTGTTAATTATGCGATGAGATTGTTGTTAAACCTCTCAACGCCTTGAGGTATAAGCCATGACAAGAAGACAAGACTATCGATTAACTGACGCTGGCGTGAAAGCAATAGCCAAACAGTCCACACCCACCAAAGTCACACGCCATGGTGATGGTAACAATTTATACCTTATGCAACATCCGAATGGCTCACTATTTTGGCAAATGACCTATCGCTATAAATCTGATAAAGACCTTAGACCTAAGCAAAAAACTTATCAAATTGGTATCTATAAGCCAGCTAAACAAGCTATTGATTCTACCTTTAAACCAGAGGTGTCGCTAAAAGAAGCGAGGCTAGCACGTGATAAAGCTCAGGCGTTGCTCAGTGATGGCATTGATCCTACAGAACATAAAAATCATGATAAAAATGACTATGAGCAGAAGGATTTATTTAGAGTTATTGCTAAAAGGTATATTGACGAAAAATCTACCACTACACCTAAGAATATTCAAAAACTTCACAACTATCTAAATAGGCATATTGCACCGCATATCGGTGACTATCCTATTGCCTCTATCACTGCACAGGACGTCATCAAAACCGGGTTAGCAATTCAAAATTACTTTGAAAAACAAGGCAAATGGACAGCCGATACTTCAAGTAAGTGTGTCGAGCTAATTGGCTCAGTTTTTGAATATGCTATTAATACGTTAAGCTACGACATCATTAATATCGCTTATGGTCGTAGTAAAGCATTAAGACCTCATAAGCCTAAGCGTATGGAAGCGGTCGAGCAGCATCAGCTTTCTGAACTATTACATAATATCGATAAATATATTAAAGACCATCCGAATGCTCATGAACAAACCATGGCTGGTATGCAGCTGATGACGTTATGTTTTGTTAGAACGAAAGAACTACGATTTTTTGAATGGTCAGAAATTGACTACTATAAAAATGTATGGCGTATCCCAGCACATAAAATGAAAAAGCGTCAAGACCACATAATTCCGCTATCATCACAAGCGATGGCAATTATCGAGCGAATGCGACCTTTAACAGAAAAAACGAGTTACGTATTTTATAACTTCAGCAAGAACAAGCCTTATAGTGAGGCTTGGTTTAATCAAGCTTTAAGGTGTATGGGCTATACAGGCGACCTCTACCCTAAGATGACTGGGCATGGATTTAGACAGCTTGCCAGCACGGGATTGTATGAAATGCAGTTCAGTGAAGATGTAATAGAAATACAGTTAGCTCATCTTAGGCAGTCTAGTGTCAAAAAGCGCTATGACTTGTCTGCACATCTAGCAGAACGTCAAATGATGATGAACCAATGGGCAAATCATTTAGATGATCTACGAGCTGGCAAGGCGGTCAGCTTTGACTTATTGACCCCTGATCAAATCACTAAAGAAATGAATAGCAGGAATAAGCAAGCAACTGATATAGCAGTGCATGATAAAGATATATTGATAAAGAGCTTACGGGCACAAGGCGTATCGGCTGAGGTCTTGGCCAAACTTGCCGAGCAGCTTTAACAACATTTAACAGCACTGCTTTATTAATTATCGCCAGCATTGGGCTGGCAAACCGAACTTGATAGCGTCAATCGCTGTCACAACCGATTGCAAGGCTAGGATTAATTACCCGAACGGTAGTGTTTTATACACCTTTAAACTACCACTGCCTTGCACTTTTTTTAAAAGGTGTAATGTATCATGAAAGGTGCAAGTCTGTGAGTATTCTAATTAAGCAGTTTGAAGCAGAATGTAATAACTATATAACATTAGCTAATATAGTAATTTTAATCAGTGACTTGACTGATACGCCGATTAGCGATGCAAAAACTTATTTTTTGAACGCACATAATAATGAAGCGTTAGACGTATTCAAAATAGACGAGCGGATGAATTTTTACCAAATTAACTTAGATGAAACTCCTCTCGAAAATCATGAAGATCATATGGTTAATTTTAGGAAAGCTGATTTGGCTAGTTTGGCACCAATAGCTAAGTATAATATTTTTAATGCTGTTGATAATGATTATTTTGATAATAAAACATGGACCAATGATCCTGTTGAAGATGAGTTTCTTACCATTGATCAAACCGTCGAATATATTAAATCTGTCACTGGTATAACTTATCATAACAAGCTATTAGGAAGCATTTCAGAACGGGGGCAAATAACTCCTTATTTCTACGATGATAGCTACATTGCTAAGCGTATCGGTAATTTATACTGTGAAAAAATTAAAGGTTACTTCTACTTCAAAAATATTGGCGGTTTTTTAGCTAGAAATGATACAAGAGCTTTTATTGGAGATAATCCCATTTTGGATGTTATATATGTACGTAGTTTATTATTTCAAAGTGCCAATGAGTTTAAACCAGGAGATGCTGTAAATCTTTACAACTTCAAACCAGTAGACTTTGAAAGTGCTGAAGATGCGTTAATAACTTCAATTCATTATCTCAACTTTAGATTTTTAAAATCGGAAATTGATAACTATTTAAAATATGTAGACAATTTAAGGAGTTATGTATTATATACAACTCAACAAGAGTTAATGCCAGTTAATAATGAATTAAATAATAGTTTTGAGCAAGAGGCATTGGAGGGAATTACGAGATTACTTTATGTTTTATTATATAAAGGTAAATATAATATTACTTCTTCTTTAGGTACTACTAATGCCAATATTGTTAAATATTCAAAGACTACTTTGACAAGAACATTTGTTTCCAAGTGGCTTAAGGCTGTGAAAAAACTAGATGACGAGGTAAGACTAAGTCAAGTTAACTTAGAGTCAATAGCTGATAATGCGTTCATAGGCATCGAGGAAATAAACTCTCGAACTAGATCTGCGTTGCTTAGATTTTTAAATATTTTAATAAAAAAAATTGGTTATGACATCGATGAATCGTTAGATAATGTATGTACAGAAATTGTAAAATGTTCGGAGAGCTTAGGGTCTCCAGTTAATAAAAATTTCGTACATAATTGGTTTAATAGAGTTATACAAATGAGATTAGACGTATCACAAGAAAAAACTAATTTTCATAAATAAATATCTAAGTTATTAAAAAACAGGGTCATATGACGGTCATATGACCTTTTTCAGTCTTGTGAACTGCTCTACTATTACTTCACGGCACCAGCTAACACTAGCTATAACTCACAATGCTATGGAGTAATAACATGAAACTAAAAAATAGATATTTGCGAATGTCAGATCTCGCAAATCAGCCCGAGCGTCCAGCTCGAAACCACATCGCTGAATCAGGTCAGCTACGTATCGTTACAGCTAGACCTGCCTCGCGTGGTATCACTGGTTTTTCCGCGAAACACATCTACCATTTAATCAAAAATGAACAATTCCCCGCACCCATAAAAATCGGACGTGCCAGCCTTTGGCGTGTGTCCGATATTAATGACTGGTTAGATAGTCATATTTCTTCATCCAACAATGAGGAAGCATAGTCATGAGTAAGAATGATCATATTTCTCTTCCTGAGTTAGCCGATAAGCAATCAGCTGACTCAATAAAAAAGCCGGTCATCTTGCAGGATGACCAGCTCTCAGAAAATACCTCAGATGACATTGACAAGCCATCATCAGTTATTTTACCACATGCAGATCTAAAAATTAGCTCGGATTTAGCACAAGCTACTATTGATAGACTTGCCACATTATCAGAACTGGAATATGAACTAGAACGCACTGAAACCGCGAAATCTCTCAACAATATGTCAGTTCGATCACTTGATAAGCTAGTCAAGAAAGTCAGAAATAAAATAGAGTCTGAGACATCAGAAAGCTTGATCATTGATACTGAGCCATACTCAGAGCCAGTATTAGATATTACTTCAGTAGCTGATCAAATTTGTCAGATACTAGACGATCACATCGCCTGTAAAGATGCAGTTAAATTTGCTGCTACGTTATGGATATTAATGACATGGCTTATTCCAGCAAGCCATATTTTGCCCATTGCCTGGATCAATGCGCCTGAAAAAAGATGCGGCAAAAGTACTTTATTAACATTGATGAGCCGTTTGAGTAAACGGTCGTTACCAACATCTAACATTACAGGACCAGCATTATTTCGCTCGATTGAGAGTTACAAACCGACTCTATTTATCGATGAGGTTGACACGTTTATCAATGAAAGTGAGGGCTTGCAAGGTATACTAAATGCGGGGCATAGTCGTGATAATCCATACATCATACGCTGTGTTGGTGATGATAATGAACCTTTAGCATTCAATGTATTTGGAGCTAAAGCGATTTCCGGTATTGGTAAAATTCCTGGCACTTTGATAGATCGATCAATACCTATGACTCTGCGTCGTAAAATGAAAAGCGAGACAAAAAAACGAGTACGTGACTTACCTGTAGACATCACTAACACCATCCAATCGAAACTGGCCAGATGGTCAGATGATAATTTGATGGTTATCAAAGCAGCTAAGCCTGTTTTACCTCTTTATATCAACGATCGGGCACAAGACAATTGGGAAATTTTACTAAAAATAGCTATGATATTAGGTGATGATTGGCTGGAAAAGGCTCATAATGCTTGTATCGAAATTTCTGGTATTGAAAGTGATGAACCAAGCTTAAGTGAACAGTTATTAGCTGATATTCAAACCGTTTTTAATCTACATGAGACCGACAGACTTTTGAGTAAGCATTTACTGGCAGGATTATGCAAAGATCCAGAAATGATTTGGTCAACATTAAATCATGGCAAGCCTATTACTTTACATCAAATTGCTAAACGGTTAAGTGAATTTAGCATTTCATCTAAATGTATGAGGGCGTTAGACTCATATGGTAAAGAGGTCAGAGGTAGAGGTTACGATATCAACGACTTCCAAGATGCTTTTTCGCGTTATCTATCGTAATATTTACTCTTAATTTTAGAGCGCATCCAAAGGATTGAAATCTGTTTGAAACAGGTTTTAATCCTTTTTTTGTCTGTTCTTGTCGAAGTTAGCTTATATTATGGGGCTGTAGTAGATAAGCACTATGCTAGACTACTTTTATGAAGATAACCCGTTGTAAACTAAGTAAAAAAGCACAGCGAAGGCTGTTAGAGTTTTTTACGGCTGAAGTGACTGCTAGAACAGCCGCAGATTTGCTTGATATTCAGCCTAATACTGCTGCACTTTTTTATCATAAAATAAGACTTGTGATAGATTACCATCTCTCATTAGAAGCTGATGAGCTTTTTGATGGTGAGGTCGAATTAGATGAAAGTTACTTTGGCGGTGTACGCAAAGGCAAAAGAGGTCGCGGGGCAGCTGGTAAAACCGCTGTATTTGGTATTCTAAAACGAAACGGTAAGGTTTATACCATTGTCGTAGCAGACACCAAACAGACTACCCTAATGCCTGTTATTAAGCGTAAAATCAAGCCTGACAGCTTTGTTTATACGGATAGCTATCGAAGTTACAATGCATTAGATGTGAGTGAGTTTAAACATTTCAGAGTCAATCACTCTATAGAGTTCATTTGCGGTAAGAACAATCACATCAATGGCATTGAGAACTTCTGGAATCAGTCCAAACGAACACTCAGAAAGTATAATGGGATTAATAAGAAGAACTTCCATTTGTTTTTAAAAGAGTGCGAGTTTAGATTCAACTATGGCTCACCATCTAATCAGCTGAAAACCTTGAGAAAATGGTGTGATATTTAATCCTTATCTACTACAGCCCCTATATTAAAGTTAGGGCGTGTTCTAGTATTCGTATTTTACTTAGCTGAGTATGAGTAACTTGAGGTTCATGTCTTTATTTCATTAAAGCTCTTTAGATTCCTACCGATGTCATCTAAAATGGCTACAAATTGTGCCTGTGCTATACGGCATTCACTTTATAAAAACTAAAAGCTGACCCATGAAACTTATAGACAATTTGAACCACAGATTTGGCGATGACATAAAGGAAAACCTGCATGCTGGATCTAAGCTACAGATAGCCGCCTCTTTTTTCTCTATCTATGCTTATGCGGCGTTAAAGCAAGAGCTTAAGAATATCGATGGGATGCAGTTTTTATTCACATCTCCTACCTTTGTGCCTAATGATATCACTGATAAGTTCAAGAAAGAAAAGCGTGAGTTTATTATTCCTAAGTTTAATAGAGAGGACAGCCTATATGGCACTGAGTTTGAGATTCACCTCAGGAACAAACTGACTCAGAAAGCTATTGCTAAAGAATGTGCCGAATGGATACGTAAAAAAGCTGTTTTTAAGTCAAATACTACCAATTCACCCATGCAAGAGTTTGTATGCGTTAAAGACAATGCATCATTATTTACTTACATGCCTATCCAAGGCTTTACCCCTGTTGGACTTGGCTATGAAAAAGGCGACGCTGTCTCAAACATGGTTAATCGGTTTGATTCAGACTATGCGCTACCCTACCTGAATTTATTTAATCAAATATGGCAAGATCAGCAAAAAGTTACTGATATTACCGACGAGATTGTTCGTCATATCGAGTCGGTTTATCAAGAGAACGATCCTGAGCGTATTTACTTTCTAATACTGTACAATATTTTTAAAGAGTTTCTTGAAGATCTGAACGAAGATGTCATGCCTAACGATTTGACAGGCTATCATGACACGCTTATCTGGCAAAAGCTCTATAACTTTCAAACAGATGCGGCGGTCGGCATTATCAACAAGCTTGAGACTTATAACGGTTGTATCTTAGCGGATAGTGTAGGTTTAGGTAAAACATTCACTGCACTTGCCGTAGTTAAATACTACGAGCTGCGCAATAAAAGCGTCTTGGTGCTTTGTCCCAAAAAGCTTGGAGCTAACTGGACTAACTATAATGCTAATTTAACGACTAATATTTTTGCTAAAGATCGTTTCAATTACGATGTGCTGTTTCACACTGACTTATCTAGAAACAGTGGTGAGACTTTAGGGATAGACTTAGCGAAAATCAATTGGGGCAATTACGACTTAGTGGTTATCGATGAGTCGCATAACTTTCGTAACCGCGATAACTTCAAAGATAAGAAAACCCGCTATGACCGTTTGATGGAGCAAGTCATACAACAAGGTGTAAAAACCAAAGTGCTGATGCTTTCAGCAACGCCTGTGAATAACCGCTTTAATGATTTAAAAAATCAGCTGGCGCTAGCATACGAAGGAGATAGTAAGAACCTAGATGATAAGCTCGATACTAAGCGAGATATTGACAATATATTCCGAAATGCTCAGGCAAGTTTCAACAACTGGTCAAAACTGCCAGTGGAGCATCGCACCACTAAAGCCATATTGGATATGCTCGATTTTGACTTTTTCAAACTTCTAGATAGTGTCACTATTGCACGTTCACGTAAGCATATTCAGCAATTTTATGATACCAAAGAAGTTGGACGATTCCCAACACGCCTAACGCCCCTTTCATATCGCTGTGCCATTACTGAAGACAACAGCATTGCATTCAATCAGATTTACAAGGAGCTGGCCTCAATTAGAATGGTTGTGTATGCACCGCTCACGTATATATTTCCTAGCGCTTTAGAAAAATACGAAGACTTGTATGATACCGAAGTTGAAGGTAAAGGACGCTTTAAGCAACAAGATCGAGAAAAAAGTTTACAAGCCTTGATGACGGTCAACTTACTCAAACGTTTAGAAAGTTCTGTTCATTCGTTCCGTTCAACATTGCATAACTTAAAGAATCGTTTAGAGCAGGCCTTATCTAGCATAGCTGAGTATCAGGCTCGAAAAAGTAATGACCTGCTATCTATCGATATTGGCACAGGTTACGATGATGATGCCTATGATGAAGGGCTTGATGAGTCGGTTAATCCTAATGATTGGGTAGGCGGTAAGCTCAAAGTTCATCTTGATGACATGGATATATTAAAGTGGCACATAGATTTAGAGGCAGACTACGCTGTCGTTAGACGATTAATAAGTACTATTAGTACGGTTACACCAGAGCGTGATCATAAGCTCCAGCATCTTAAAAAACACCTTATCGATAAGATTAACAATCCTATAAATCCTGGCAACCAAAAAGTACTTATATTCACTGCTTTTGCGGATACTGCTAACTATCTATACGAACATATAGCACCAGAGCTATTGCACGACTTTAGCTTACATACTGCTAAGATTACGGGCAGTGAAAATCACACTACCATTAAGAGCATGGTCGGCAGCCGCAAAGGCTACGATATGCAGGGCTTATTGACACTCTTCTCGCCTAAGTCTAAACAGAAAGATGATATCTTTCCTAATGAGACTAGAGAGATAGATATCTTAATAGCCACCGACTGTATTTCTGAAGGGCAGAACTTACAAGACTGCGATTATCTTATCAACTATGATATTCACTGGAACCCTGTACGTATCATTCAGCGTTTTGGTCGAATAGATCGTATAGGCTCTACCAATGATCAAATTCAACTGGTGAACTACTGGCCTGATATCAGTCTAGATGAGTATATTAATTTGCGAGAGCGCGTCGAAAACCGCATGATTATCGTAGACATGGCTAGCACAGGGGATGATAACGTACTAAGTTCTAAGGCAAATGACATTGCGTATCGTCATGAGCAGCTAAAACGTATGCAAACTGAAGTATTAGACTTAGAAGATGCCAATACTGGCGTGTCTATTACTGACTTAGGCCTTAATGACTTTCGTATGGATTTGCTCAGCTACTTAGAAGCGAGCCCTAATTTAAAGCGATTGCCTAATGGGCTACATGCCGTCGTTCCTGCGAATGAAAGAGCAGGATTGCCGGCAGGTGTGATTTTTGCCCTAAAAGCACGTGAGCTTGCTCAAGTTAATGGACGCACAAATAATAAAACCGATGGTGAAAAAACCAACCAGCTCTACCCTTATTATCTGATGTATGTCGATAACGATGGTAAAATAATAGCAGATTATACCCAAGCAAAGCACTTGCTTAGCTTGGCACGGCAAGCTTGCCGTGGTCAGTCTGAGCCTATATTAGAAGTGTGTAAGACGTTTAATAAACGCACCGCTGACGGTCAAGATATGAGCCACTATAGCTTATTACTAGACTTAGCCATTGAAGCGATAAAGAACGTTAAAGCGGATAAAGATATTGACAGTCTGTTTAGTGGGATGACGACCACCGCTTTAAAAAACGACATAAAAGAGCTCAATGACTTTGAGCTGATTGGTTTCATTGTGGTAGAAGAGCTAACTTCAAACAACATTCAACATACAAGCACTACTAGCGAATTATGATTTTATACCAATACCCTCAATCAGCTGCCGTTGATAGACCCATACCCAAAAACAAGCTCTACGAGCAAGGGTCTGCTAATAGTAAGCTTAAGCAAAAGTTTATCGATGAAGTGGCAAAAATCACTTGGGCATATAAGCTATCTGCTGGCTCGCTAAATATTCAAACCGATACTCTGTTTCAAGAAGTGCAAATATTTAGAATTATCGCTCGCACTGCTGACATTGACTTAAGTATCCTCAAATACATTGATAAGCTTATACCGACTCCCGTTATCTTTGAGATTGTCCATAATGATCGGGTCAAAGTTATTGCTGCTTATAAGCGTGCGAGCCAAGCAGATAAGTCAAAAATCGTGCTAAATAAATACTATAGCTCAGAATGGCTCGCCAGCGATCAACGTGAGCCGTTACCGTTGATACTTAATCTGACTGATTTATATAACCATCTGATCGAGCAGCTGCTTCCTAGTATTATTAATGATGCCGTGACGGATAAGCTTACTGATACGCCAAAGCCACCTAGTCAGCACATTAAGCCAAAAGCCATTGAAGGTGACGCGCCTTCTACTGAATTGAGTATCGTTGCAAAAGCAGAGCTAAATCCTACGGCCTCCGCTTCTATAAATACAGCGGTAGATATAGAAGCGAAGCTTAAGCATGTTCAACAAATAGCGAGCCTAACAAAGCAGGTTGAAAAGCTACAAAAAAAGGTTAAAAAAGAAGCTCAATTTAACCGTAAAGTTGAGCTAAATATGCGCTTGCATAAACTTAGAGATGAGCTCAATCAGCTTATCGCTGAATAACTCCTATAAATAATCATCATACTTTACTCATACTCAATAGCTTTAGGAATATCTAGATGACCAACTCTGCCCCAGCAAACAAAAATGATGACGATATGCTCAGTATGCACAGCCCTAACTTAGTCGATGACAATGTACAAAAAATTAGCGAGCTGTTCCCCAATTGTATTACAGAAGCAAAAGATGAAAACGGCAAGCTAAAAAAGGCGGTAGATTTTGATTTACTACGGCAAGAGCTGTCACAGTCATTGGTCGAGGGCGGGCAAGAGCGCTATCGCCTCGACTGGCCTGGTAAGCGTCAAGCCATACTAGAAGCCAACGCTCCTATCGCTAAAACGCTACGCCCAGCACGTCATGAAAGTGTCAACTTCGATACGACTGAGAATCTATTTATAGAAGGTGATAACTTAGAGGCGCTCAAGTTATTGCAAGAGAGCTATTTAGGTGAAGTCAAAATGATCTATATCGATCCGCCCTATAACACGGGCAATGACTTTATCTATAAGGATGATTTTAGCGAGGATACCGCAGACTTTTTAGAGCGCTCAGAGCGATTGGATAAAGAAGGTAATCGGCTAATAGATAACTATGAGCTTAACTCCGAAACCAATGGCCGTTTTCATTCTGATTGGCTAACAATGATGTATAGTCGTATAAGACTTACTAAAAGCTTACTAAAAGAAGACGGTGTGATTTTTGTAAGCTGTGATGAGAATGAACATGCTAAATTAAAGCTGATTCTTGATGAAACATTTGGTCAGAATAACTTCATTGCTGATTTAGTATGGGCAGGCGGTCGAAAAAATGACTCTCAGCATATCTCTGTTTCACACGAATATATAATTTGCTATGTGAAGAGCTTAAGCTACCTCAAAAACAAAAAAATAATTTGGAGGCAAAAAAAGAAAGGGTTAGATAATATCTATAAAAAAGCAAACAAATTAAAAAAAGAGTTTAGAAATGATTATCAAAGAATACATGAAGAATTAAAACATTGGTATAAAAATCTAGCGGATGGTGACCCTTCTAAAGATCACAAACACTATAGTCATATGGATGAAAACGGAATCTATTTTGCATCAGATATATCATGGCCTGGTGGTGGCGGACCAAAGTATGAGGTTTTACATCCAACAACTCAGCAACCAGTTAAAATCCCCTCTAGAGGATGGGTTACTAGCTCTCAGGCAAAAATGAAAGAATGGATTGATAATGGACTCGTACATTTCGGTATTGATGAAAATTATGTTCCATGCTTAAAAACGTACTTAAAAGATAAGGAGGTACAAACTCCTTACAGTGTATTTTACCAAGATGGCAGAGCCGCTTCAAAAAGACTAACTCAACTAATGGGTAATAATGTATTTCCTTACCCCAAAGATGAAGAGGTAATTAGTGAGTTAGTGAGTATGGTTACTAATGAAGACGATATAATTATAGATTTCTTCGCAGGCTCATCAACAACAGCTCATGCAGTAATGGATTTGAATGCTCAAGATAGTGGTAATAGAAAATTTATTATGATACAGCTACCTGAAATCACCGATGAAAAATCGGAAGCTCATAAAGCTGGCTACAGTACCATCGCCGAATTATCCAAAGAACGCATACGCCGAGCCGGTCAAAAAATCTTAGCAGATAATCAAGATAAAGACGGTATCAACGACTTAGATATTGGCTTTCGCGTGCTAAAAATCGATGAGACCAATATGAAGAAGGTCTATTACACGCCTGACGAATACTCGCAAGCAGAGCTGGACAACCTAGAGTCGCATATCAAGGAAGACCGCACGGGTGAAGACTTGCTATTTCAAGTCATGCTCGATTGGGGCGTGCCGTTATCCTTACCCATTGAGTCCAAACAGATTCAGGGCAGTACCGTCTATTATGTCGGTATCAACAGCCTAGTCGCGTGTTTTGATACGCTAACGACTGACCTGGTGGATGAAGTATCAAAGGACGAGCCGCTCAAATTCGTCTCAAGCGAGCTAGCGATCGCCCATGACCAAGACAAGACCAATATCAAAGCACGCTTTGCACAGTTATCACCTGATACGCAAGTGAAGTTCATCTAAGGGGCGAAAACATGGAAATTAAATTTAAAGAGCTTCAATACCAGCTTGACTCGGTTAATGCGGTTGCAGATTGCTTTATCGGACAACCCAAAGAGGTTGCGCAGCGATATACTATAGACCAAGGTAAGAAAAACCTACTGTCTGAGCCAAAAGGCGAAAACTTATCCTTATTCACCAATGACGAGCTGGCTAGCACTGGGCAATCCTCATTGTTCGATGAGCTACATATCGGTTATGCCAATGCGCCTATTGACGATCACTCAAGAGTATTAGAAAACATCAAGGGTGTGCAGGCAAGCCAAGGCTTGCCACAGTCATCTGAGCTAATCACGGATGACACCTCTAGCAAAGGCGGTAAAGGACAGAACCTAACCACTAGTGCTATCAATCTAAACATTGAGATGGAAACGGGTACGGGTAAAACCTATTGCTATATTCGCTCTATGATGGAGCTGAACAAGCGTTATGGGTGGTCAAAGTTTATTATCGTCGTACCAAGCATTGCTATCCGTGAAGGCGTAGCAAAAACTTTTGAGATGACGGCTAACCACTTTCAAGAAAAGTTTGGCAAAAAGCCCAGATCGTTTATTTATAACTCTGACCAATTACATGAGCTTGAAACTTTTAGCTCAAGTTCAGATGTTTGGGCAATGATAATTAACGTTCAAGCCTTTAACACTATAAAGCAAGGCGCTAACAATAAAGCCGCCCGTAAAATTTATGCTGAAATGGATGACTTCGGCTCTCGTCGCCCTATCGATGTGATACGTCGCAACCGCCCTATTCTTATTCTGGATGAACCTCAGAAAATGCAGTCTAAGAACACGTTAGAGAGCCTGAGTTATTTTAATCCTTTATTCATCATGCGTTATTCAGCCACCCATAAGCGTGACTACAATCTTGTTTATCGTTTAGATGCTCTAGACGCCTACAATCAAAAGCTGGTCAAAAAGATTACCGTCAAAGGTGTTGAAGTCAAAGGATTGTCTGGCGCTCATAGCTACTTGTATCTACAAGATATAGAAGTGTCTTCATCCGACCCTACGGCTAGGCTTGATATCGAAGAAAAAACCAAATCAGGCGTCAAGCGTCGTGTTCGTCGTGTCAGAAAAGGCGATGACCTCTACACACTATCTAAGCAAGCTGAACAGTACAAAGACCGTTACGTCGTCGCTGAAATAGACGCTCGCGATCAGTCTTTGACTTTTACTAATGGTATAAAAATTCATGTCGGTGAGGCACTGGGTCAAATCGATGAACAGCTGATGCGGACTATTCAGATAAGAGAGACTATTCGCGCTCATTTAGAGAAAGAACGAGTGCTGTTTAATCAAGATATAAAGGTACTGAGTTTATTCTTTATAGACGAGGTAGCAAAATACCGTCAATACGATGAACAAGGCAATCGTGTTGATGGAGAGTATGCGCAAATATTTGTTGAACAGTATGATCAGCTTGTCAATGAGCTGATAGATCTAAATCTAGACAACGACCCTTATATAGACTATCTCAAAGGAATTGATACTAAGCAAACTCATAATGGCTACTTTTCAGTAGATAAAAAAAGCCAACAGATGATAGACCCTAAAACTAAAAAGTTTGATGACGAAGAACTGGGTGGTAAAGTTAGTCTCACCGATGATATTGATGCTTACGATCTTATTTTAAAAGATAAAGAAAGCTTACTGTCCTTTCCTGAGCCACATGACTCAGAAGAGACCCGCCACAAGAAAAATGTTCGCTTCATATTCTCACATTCTGCCCTAAGAGAAGGTTGGGATAATCCTAACGTATTTGTCATTTGTACCTTAAAACATTCTGAGAATACCATCTCTCGCCGACAAGAAGTAGGACGAGGCTTGCGCTTGGCAGTACGCAGCGATGGTTTGCGCATGGATGCGAATCACTTGTCTAAAAGTGACATTCACCTAATAAACAATCTTACGGTAGTCACTAATGAGAGCTATACCGACTTTGTGACCAACTTGCAAAAAGAGTTGGCAGCAGCCTTGTCTAGCAGACCTACCAAAGCAACCAAGGACTATTTCAATAATAAGATACTGACGTTAGATGACGGCAGCAAGCATGAGGTTAGCGAGCGTGAAGCTGATATGATCATTCACTATCTTATCAAAAATGATTACATAGATTTTGATAACCATATTACCGATAGCTATCATGAAGCCGTCAATAATGACAGCTTAGCACCGCTACCAGAGGCACTTGTACCTTTAACAAATCAAATAGTAAAACTAATCGGCGGTATCTTTAATCCCAAAGACCTTGAAGGTATGACCGAGAATGATAACAAGACAACACCCAATCCTATCAATGAGAATAATTTTAAGAGAAAAGAATTCTTAGAGTTATGGAATCGTATTAATCACAAGGCAGTATTTGAGATTAAGATCGATAGTGAAAAACTTATAGCGCAGAGCATTCAATCCGTTGAAGCAGCAGCAAAGCAAAGGAATAATAACTTTGTAGAATCGCTCAGCTATAAGCTTGCTCAATCTACTCAGCGCGATACCATTTCTCATGAAGAATTGATCGCTAAGCAATCGTTTAGCAACCCTACTACCTCAACTGAATCAACGAATGTCTCTGTACGTTCACAAGTGAAATACGACTTGATAGGCTCACTGAGTGAACAGACGGATCTTACCCGTCGTAGTATCGTGGCTATTTTGAAAGGCATCAACAACGCAATTTTTGCGCAGTTCAAAAATAACCCTGAAGCCTTTATACGTGAAGTGGCTCGCCTTATTAATGAAGCACGTATCAAAATGGTTATCCAAGGGCTGACCTACTATACGATCGACCAGACTTACCCGCTTAGTGAGATTTTTGTGTCGAATCAAAAAGTTCCTAGTGACTCGCTAAAAGTTAGCCGACATGTCTTTGACTATGTAGCGACTGACTCGAGCATCGAACGACGCTTTGCTCAAGAGCTAGAAGGCGCAATTGACGATGTAGCCGTATATGCTAAGTTGCCTGATAGATTTAAAATTCCGACTCCTGTAGGCGACTACAATCCTGACTGGGCAATCGCATTTAACGAAGGCAAAGTGCGGCATATTTATTTTGTCGCTGAAACCAAAGGCTCAATGGTCGATGCAGACTTACGTGAAAAAGAAAAGTATCGGATAGAAAGTGCCAAACGGTTCTTTGATGCATTAAACCTAAAGGCTGGCAAGGATAACGGCCTTGCAGATCAAGCCGTAAAATACGGTGTCATTGATAGCTTTGATGAGCTATTAAAGCTGGTTAGTTAGATCAATAGCTTCAACTGAAAATAAGTTTTTAAACAGGTTTTTTTATGAGTGAGTAATATTTCGATAGTGTTGCCTTCACTTGTCAGACGGCAAAACCATTATTTTTCAAGGTGCAACATTATCAAAGCTAAGCACTGTAAAAAATAGAGCAATAGGCTTTATCGTATATGAAAGCCACCAAGCCTTACCGTCTGGGCTTGGTGGGATTTTACTATTTTCAGATTTTCTCAGCTGGGTTGGTTGATATTGGGGTTTGCCTACGTGACATTGCGACATACTATTAAATACATGCCTTTCAGCATATTAAAAGCAATAAAAGGCATCAAGAGGTCACGGATATAAAACTACTGTACGCTATACTATATATAGCTTGTCACGGTGTCACACTAAAACCACCTACTCTACTATCATTACCGAAGACTTAACATTTCAAGGAAATGCAAAAGAGTACTGGTATTATAAACAAAGCTCAACTTTCAACCCTCTAACCATGAAGATGTCATAATACTAGCTCTCGAATAATTATCGGTAGATAATAGCAAATATTTGCCGATATTTTAACTACTTGTCTACTAAAACGAAATTTCGTTTTCATGATGTTTACTGTGCTCTCACTTTTCTGTTTAATTTATATTTAAACAAGCTTTTCATAACATGCCAGCAGGTGCGTAAGGCACGCGTTGTGTTCACCAACTGTAATAACTAATTAAATAAGGCATTTCAGTCATCTTATACCCCTACACCTTTTTTACCGTGACAACGTGACAACCCTTACGTCCTATAGTATTCAGAGCAATAATTATCCGTGACAGTATTTTGATCATACAGGTCAAAAATTAGCTTATAGACCTTTCAATATATGACTTGTCGCTCTGTCACCTCACTAAGATGAGTATTATCAGCAAATAACCCAAATATTTCAGCATACCCGACGAAGCATAATAATCATCCGTCATAGCCAAATTTTTATCAGACCGTCTACATTTTTTCTGTATTACCCTAACATCATAACCATGGAAATTCTCACGCGCACCAATGCGTATCGCACCAGCTAAACCTAGCTTCTTCTTAACATCACGCACTGCCTGCTCACTATGCGCCCTAATCTGCCAATGACTGGCATCGATCAACTGACAACCTATTGTCACGAACTGCTGTAGCATCTCAAGCTGCGTTTCTTTGATCCCAAAATGAATCGATGATACGTTTAAGTTTTGTTTAACAGTAAATATTTTCACAAAATCTTGAAGTTCATCAGGTGTATCAATTGACATCTGATACGCACAATCAAGTGCTTTAACTAGAACCTCTTGATTTTTATGTCCACTCGGCGCACTCAGCAATAACCTATCATCAGTAAAAATCTGACAAGCTTTATCGTAAATCTTTCTAGCTTTATTGACAGAAATACCATGCCGAAGTGCGACCTCTGCCAACTGATCTGCTCTTTTATCAACGCTTATTTTTTGAAGCTCTTCTAACAGCGCAATGACATCGTAAACTTTAGGATGAATAAATATAGATAGCTGGGTATCTACTGCATCATTTTGTGTGTTTTGCTGGCAAGCCATGTTAGCTGGTGTGCTGTTATAAGAAAATAGAGAATCTTTGCTCGCAATCTTGTTGGTTAAATAGCCACGCAACTTATCAAGATGCACCTGTTTAGTACTGGCATCATATGCTCTGCCATCTTGTCTATTCACCGTCTGGTAACCAATACCTGTCACCATCTCAAATATAGTTATAGGCATAACAAGTTTGGCCTTACTCATCTGCCACCCAGCCAGCAAATGAGCGGTATGGATATAATACTCAAACGTAGTATCTGGCGTTAGATGTCCAGCAAGGCTAGCCAGCCCAAACCACATTTCCTTTTCTTTATTATTAGCAAGCACGGCGCTAGCGATAGCCTCGCTATGATCTCTATCATAATCTGTCATCACCTGAGTAAGTGGCGAGTCATTTAATACCAGTGCCAGTTGGCTAATCGATGTATGCCGAAAGCTATGGAAGGTGAAATTATGGGTAATCAGCAATCTATCCCATATTATTTTCATCATATTACTGAAAAATACAGATGGTAGTGGTTGATCGCCTGATCCTTGTGAGAATAAATAGCGGCGCTTTAACCTTTTTTGTTGATAATAGAGTGCGACGAACAGTTGTAATTCGTCAGTCTTGAAAATCTTGTCTATCGGTATTACCCGTTTAGCACTGCTGCTTTTTAGCCGGCGATAGCGATTGGGTTTGAGAATTATTTTTGGCGCTTCAATCACTTGGCCATTAATAAAACCTATATCTGTAATGTCGTTAACCTTAATACCAATAATTTCGTTGATTCGCATACTAGTCCGATAAGCAAGTGCTAAAACAATCAAACAAAGTTGCTTTTGCTCAAAATCTAAATTTGATGACTGAATATAATCTTTCATCGCATGATACACACGTGGTGACACCATCTCAGCTTTTACTACCTGTCGATTATTGCCCCATGGAAAATAAACGTAAGGCGCATCAAAGTTTATACATTGATAATCATGAAATGCTTTCAAGCGGCCATAAGTGAATTTCTGGCTGTCTTTTAAACGGTTAAGATGAGATAGCGGTTGACCAGTAACATTTTTATCACTATCTATATCACTAGACGTATCATCAAACTCTGAAGACTTGCACAGTAAAGACAGCTTACGACCATCTTTCACCTTACTCTGAATAATCTGCTCATAAACTTCCTCAAAGTCACTGCCTTCCCACTGATCAACATCCTCGTCTATTGTCAGCATCAGCCAATCACGACCGATACAGCCAATATATTTACTGACTGTATTGAGCCTAATACTTTTATCACTTAGCAGCGATAGCGTCCAGCCAAGCAGACGCTGTACATTGGGCTGGCTAGCGTCTGTTTCTAATATTGTGATAGTGGAAATAGCGTCATTTCTGGTTAATTTAAGTGCCTCCTGGACTTCTTTGATCACATTTTTACTAAAGCTCGGATAAGCTGTAGCATCTCTCTTGTCTTGTGATTTTCCTGCCGTCTGATAACTGGTATTAAACAGCTCAGACCACTCGAGTGGCTCAGGACTTGGCTTAATGGGCTCTCGGTTATAATGAATAAGCTTCTCAGTCGGCAGCCCCGTGGTTTTGAGATCACCTTGTTTTACCACGGTGAGCGCACCATCAATCAGGCTACCTTCTATTTGCCGCCAGTGGTAGTTGGCATATTTGATGAGCAGTGAGTGCTGCGGGCGATCGATATCTTTATTGGTAAGTTTAAGCGTTTTTGAGATATCGTTGATTATGGTATTAAATGACTTTATCTTGGTAGTGTTTAACTCTTTATCCTTTAGAGCATATAAAAAACACAGACTCATATCATCGGGAACATAATCAACAAAACGGTGCAAGCTTTTACTCTCATCAGCCACGCAGCCATAATTATCATCACATACTTTGAGCGATATCACAGCCAAATACTCTGCCCTACTTTTTTCATCAGTTGCTGGCATGCTAATTTGATAAATCTGACGTTCACCAAATAGCCAGTCATACAATGCTTTCAACACCTCAATATCGTTCATACCGCCATACATGATACTGCAATACAGCACCCCTTCAACCAAGTCGTTTACTGAGAAACGCCGTTTTCGTTGCCAAACCTTTATCATTGTCGCACTACTGTCTGCCACAGCACGTCCATTCACAAACCAATCATAGTTAATGGTCAAGCGCTCACGAGTTGCCAGTATCGGTACCACAGGCTCCTTAAGGTATATCTGGTGAGCTTTATTATAATCACGAACAAACTCTAATAACCCGCGCCGCGCCAATTGGAAGTTTTGAGCGGTATCGAACTTCTCTTCTAGTAACTGGTTAATTGCTTCGTAATGATGCTGCAACTCACAAGGCAATTGCATAGAACTTTGATTGATATATTCTTCGATTAATTTTTTAGCATCACGCTTGATACTCTTTTTAGCCTCTTCTCTATTAAGCTGTCGCAGTTTATGAGCACTCATATTATCCATATAGATGAACCTCAATTTGTTTTAAGTGAAGGTCTGTAGCAATCGCATCTAAATGGGGACTGAGCGTATGCAGCTGATTGATAGAGCTTGATGACATCGGGTGCATAAATTCTTGATCAGCATGCTCGTGACCGTAAAGCGCGCAAATCAGATAATCAGGCACGCGCCCTGTAAGCATGGATCTCAGCTGATGACGCAGCCAATTGTCCTGATGACTAAAAAAGTCTTGCAACTGGTATCGGACGCGGCTTGGCGTAATACTGGCAAAGCCTTTTGGGTTTTTTTGGTAAATTTGAATAAGGGGTTGTTCTGATTGCAAGATGTCATTGATGGGATAAGGTGCTGTTGGACACAATGAATTATAGATAGCGGCAAATTGCTTAATATAAATAATGTAGTTTTGAATAGCCGTTATCAAAAACTTGCTAAGAGGAATGAGCCTGCCATCAGACTGCGCATGACGCTCTTCTTTGTCAGATACCCATAACATGCGCCGCTGAAAGTCAAACTGGTGTAGCAATCCTGGTGCGTGCTTGACTGGACGAATACCAGTTTGGATCATGACAATATGCCACAACCAAATACTATAGCTATTAAACTGCGCAATATAGCGATCCATGTGGGACTTTAGCTTGCCATTAAAGCTCTCGGCACTGACAGCCAGTTGATTAAAGAACTGCTGGCACATTGTGGTCTTTAGTGCCATATCACTACCAATGTGGCTTCTATGCCCGTTCATCGGTACGCTACACTCATCTATTAAAAGTGCTTTTTGCTCATCATTGCAATATTCAGTTATCAGCTCTACCGCTTTTATATAAGTTTGCTCTAACTCTACCGTTTTAGTGCTAAGGTAATACAGCGCAGAGCTATGCCGTACATCAACACCTGTGATCAGGTCAGCATATAATGGCTTATTAAGCTCGTTTTTGATCAATATAAACAGGCCTGCTTCAATATATTGCGGACTCAGTGTTGGCAGGTTAAGCAGATCTTTAGCATAAGAGATAGCATCTTTAACAGTATCGGATGAAACGGTAATTTTATCCTCAAGCATAATCTGTAAAGCTTCAGGAATTGCACGATAAAAGGTACTGCCATAGCTTTGTCTGTGGGCAAGCAGATGACTTCGAGTATTGGTCGTCACATCAATCATGATGGCAATGCTACTAACTTTACGGACACGGTCATAGACCAAATACTGCCGTTGACTGTGACTACATTGCCAATCAGCAATGATGCTATCGATACTAAGTCCACTTAATAGTGACAGTAGTAAGACGACATACCCAATGCCACTTTCTTTATCAACACTCATAAAGCGCTGCCAAAGCGTGGCAAATAACATTTGGTATCCGGTAATGCTTAGCTGACGATGATTGGTTGGGAAATGAAATTGATTACGGCGGGCATGTTGATGGTTATTTTTCAATCGCCATTGCTGTAGCTCAGAGGATTTAGCAATTTGTGTGGCTGGCTTAAAGTCATTGTCTAGCAAAGGTACTTCGTTGTCATCAGCAATATTTTCAGCGATTGCCACGTTACTGTGCTTTTTTGATTGTTTCGTACCAAACACTATACTTTGTAGTGGCTCATTGTCAGTATCCACTAATGTCTTGATGACGGTTTGAGCCGACTTTACGCGTTTAGTACTCTCAGTATAAGTTTTGCCAACAAAGGTTTTATTATTAATTACCACCTCATAAGCCAGCCTGATTTGACCTATTTTACTACCAAGATATTGGTTCGCTGTTTTACCTGTTGCCTCTTTCTGTTTAACGCTTGCCTCATATTGTCTGATATAAGATAAGCATGAGGACAAGCTGTCGCGCTGGGCGTGAATGCTGATTAACTGGTCGAGAATGCTACGTTGTGGATCAGTAGGTCTTAGTGCCATACGAACACGCACACCAAGCCTATCTATTTTAGCAAAGTGCTTGTCATGACGTGCTGTGATCATAAATATCACTTTTAAGTAGCCGCTCATAAACCGCCAAGCATTACTATTAACGTCTATCGCACCATAGGCCTGATAGAAGACTATCAGCATATAGGTAACCGCCCACTCTCCAGTTTTACCTTCCCGAATGGTTTGTGTCATTACCTCAGTGCAGTCTATGCCAGTAAAGTCTGCAAAATTAGACTCCGATGTTGAGGACAGTAAATCAATATCATCATCTGGCACTAAATTAATCACATCAATCACAAGCTGAGACATTTGTATGTGATGTGGTGAATCTATTGGGATAAGCTTATCAAACACTCGCCTATCGATTACTTCATTAAATAATTTAGTGTGAACCATAAGAAGTTTCCATCCAACTCAGGTTTTTGGGTAGCCCCAGCATCACCTCATCATTGGCTAATTTACACTGCTGATACTCATAAGCACTTTGGCTGATACCAGCGAACCTACAATAATTATCTACCGTTAGGCGCTCAATATTCATGAGTTCGCAAATAATACTTTTTGGAGCACTGGAGCTTAATGCTTTTAAAAAATCAGGGTGATTAATTCCCCGTGAGAAGGCCAGCTCGACAACCTCACTCCAAGCCAAACGCTTAATATCTCTGAAGCTTTCAGCGGCAACTAGACAAGGCTGACGTAAACTCATCTCGTCTATTAGAATTTCATCAAACCTTCTAAACTCATTAAAAAAATAATAAGTCGAATCTTTACCAATCACCAATCGTAGCGGTGGGCGGTAATAATCATCCAAGCCACCTATATTTATACTAGCTATTCTTGGCCTAAATTGATGCCATATCAGCAATGCCTTTTGCGCATCTTGATGAACAACCAGATTATATTTACTGAAAGTTATAAACTTCTGAGTCGGCTTTAGATGAATTTTATTCATTTTACTATTTATAATAGTGAATTATATTAATTATGATATGTTATAACTTATCAATTGTAAAGCCTTTAATATTGCTGTTATATTTTTATCCCTATCCAACTAAAATACTGATTCACAACCATTTTTTAGACAAAAAAAATACTCCCTAACCCATGACAAATAAAGGCTAAAGAGTATTTTAAAATTTCAATTTTAGTTGGGTGAGGAGGTTAACGTCTTATATCAGTAGACCTTCCTATCAAGCTTAGTTCTCTTCATTAACATCGGGAACATACTTTAAAACATCCCCTGGGGTGACTTTTAATACTTGGCACAACTTACTCAGGGTATCGAATTCTATGCGAGTTGTCTCATCGTTATAAATTCTATGAAGCGTTGACTTGCTGATGTCTGTCATTCTTACTAAATCTGCAACTCGCAATCTTCTTTCTGCTAAAAGCACTGGTAGATTACATGAAATCACAATAAAATCCTTATTGGTAAGTAAAAAATACTTGCCAGTGACTACTTTTCTGTTAAAATAATACTCGTTGGCAATAACTAAGTTCCTGTCAAAAACTATTTTGTGCTGACTAACGCTTTATTATGTCATAGACTCATCTTGCTGCTCAATAGCTGGCTAACTATGATGGGGGCGACTTATTCAATATATATAGTCACTATAGAAATGTGACACTAATCATAGTCATTCTGCCATTAAAAAGGAGTAGGTTGTGGGCATCAGGATTGAATGGAGCATGACACAAAATGCTTGGGACAAACGGCTCTGTGAGGATTATTGGGCCTATAATCATGAAATTAGCTATGTAGATTATGTGCGTATGCTCTGTCAGAAATACAATATTAGCTCGCAAACATTGTTTGAAACTATAAGCCAATGCTATGCTTGCTTAGATGATGTTTGCTGTGAATATTGTGGGAGCGCCTGTCCTATTGAGGTACCTGCTGATATCGCCTATATGCGGGCAAAAGAGAGTTGGTTTTGTGCAGTATGTGAGCATGCTATGTGGAGAAGTAACTTTATTAGCAAATAAATAATCAAATCTACTTTTGGCTGAAAAACTGATATTTTATCTGACATAATCAATCCCTCTCACTCAAAGCGCTAACTCTATTTGTATTCATGACGATTTAGTTTTCGTTGACTTTATCCCAGATAGTTTGCGAGTAATTGATTAAGTCTCTATCGGTCAGATTTTCAGTATCGAATAGATCATTTAACCTTAGCATTGCCCGCTCCACCGCTACCATTATTCAGCGGATAGAAACTACCTTATTGCAGCTTTAAATCCTGTTAACGTAGCTTAGAAAAGCGGTAGTGACTCATGATAATATTACTGAAATAAACCTCATCATCATCGAGCCTGTCACGTAGCATAGGTTGCAAATGGCGAGCATAAAGACTTAGCTTCTCTATATCCTTATTATCGTAATCGATAATCTGCGACATAAATTCATACTGACGGGTTTAATCATGGTGATCTTGCACTAAGTCGCTTCGGCGCATTAGCTGCCCTTTTAGTATTTATCACATTGTGTGCTTATTAGTCTTTAAACAGCTGGCTAGTGCTAAGCTCACTGACGATTATGCTTTTAATAAAATTACTTTATGGATTAAGTAGTAATTTCTTAGATGCTTATAGCCTTGTTAACGAGGGTTTAACATTATTAGTGTGCTGAATAAATATCGATAATGATTAGATATAGGTAGTAGCAAAAAATATGCTAACGCTATATACGGCATATTGTTAGCACTCTTTTTGGGTTCGAAAATTTACTCAGGTGAGTTTGCCAAAATTGGGGTTTGTAGCCATGCGTATCATAAGATTATTAAACAGCATCAGTTTATAGGCTCAATGAGTGGCAAAGGTAATTGTTATGACAACGCACCCATAGAGAGCTTCTGGGGTGTATTAAAGAATGAGCTGGTATATCATCAGGACTATAAGACCAGATTTGCCGCTATTACCGATATCATTAGATACATCGAGCTATATTACAACCAAACGAGAATTCAAAAGGGTTTAGGCTATAAATCGCCAAGACAGGTGTGGTTTGACTATTATCGTCAAGCGGCGTAACTAAAATCTCCCAAGTTTAACTGTACGGATTTGACGGCAGGGGTCACATTGATAAATTCCTTTTATTTGTAAATTCCTTTTTTAGTATTTTAAGAATAATTTTTTTTGATCCAATCAACACAGTAATATTACATTTCCCTTTAGAGTAAATAACCACTCGTAAGTTTAAGCATATTTTTTACAACATCACTATCTAGCTGAGCAAATGCAATGGGTTTGTATGAATCATTGTTCGAACTTCACTGTGTGTTATACCATTTACTAATATTTCATCTATAAAATTACTAAAAGCTTCTACAATGGGAATATGATGTGCTTGCCCATAATCAGTGACCATAACGCAAGAATCAACCCCGAGAATCTTAATATTTTCAGCCATTTCTGCTACTGTTAAATTATTAAAATCTGACGAACAAGCTAAATAACATTTTTCAATAATTGCTCCCTGATATACTAGATCTTTTTGAACTTCAAAAGGAATACGAGCAATACCCAGATCGGCATGCTGAATTAAAATCTTATCTATCCCATGTAATTTTGCTTCTCTAACAAGAATGCATACTTCTTTAACAGATAAGTGACCTGTTGATAAAATAGCATTCGAAGATGCTATTAATTCTAATATTTCATGCACATGTATCTTTAATTTGTCATTCTCATCAAGAATTTCGATGCCATAACCTTGCTGGGAAAGCATATTACTATTCTTAAAAAGATTTGTTTTCCTTTCTTCAAAATAATTTTGATGTTGTTTTGATGAAAACGTGGGCATCCAGATAACTTGTGCACCAGATTGGATAGCAGCATCTACAGTAAATGGGTTAAGTCCCCCGCTGAAATGGTTTAGTACTAAACCACCTATAACCTTAACGTCTTCTTGCTTTAAATTTAATAAAGTAGCTCTGTCGTAAGTCTGTGATTCATGTGACTTGATGACAATGCTATGCATTTTTGCTTGTTTAGCATCTTCAAGCAGTTCCCAATCGTTTTGCTTTCTTGGAAATAGGCTGGGACTGGAATGACAATGCATTTCAATCGCGCCTTCGAGTAGAGGGTTGTAAGTGGCCATATTCATTACCTTTTTATTAAAAAAACTTTAAACTATGCTATGCCAAGAGCACGTAGGATATTCATAACACCCAGATAAATAGCGAATCCTACAGCGAAAATCCCAAGAATATTTGTTGTTGGTTTATTTCTAAATTTTCCAGCAATTGATTTTTTGTTAATTAAATAAAATATGAAAATGGCTGTGATTGGTAATAACATGCCATTAACGGACTGCGCCATAATAATAGTCCAAACAGGATTTTTGACACCAGCAGCAAAGATGAAAGGAACCCATGCAACTAGTGTAAAAACAATGCGAAAGGGTGGACTCTTCATATCAGAAGATAACTTGAAGCTTTGTGTTACAACATATGCAGCGGAAAGAGCAGCCATCGGCATTGAAGAAACTGCTGCTGCAAAAAGTCCTATACTAAACAAAAAGAATGCAGCATTACCTAGTAAAGGTTCCAATGCCATAGCCATTTGCTGAGCTCCGACAATTTCAAGACCTTCAGAAATTCGTAGTGGGTTTAATACTTTTGCAGCTACTACTCCTACGGCCATAGTCACTAGCCCACCTAAGAATATCGGAATAAGTGTGTCAAATCGCATAAGCCTCATGTTTTTATCTGGATTTTTATGCCATCCTCTTTCTACAACACCCGAGGAATGCAAGTAAAGGTTATACGGAACCACCGTCGTTCCTATTAAGCCAAGAATTAACATCGTGTCCGAAATTTCGAATTTAGGAATAATTAGTCCGGTCAGAACTTGTGAGTAATCCGGTTGAACGATCACCATATTTATTAGAAATGTCACACTCATAATCGCAACAAGAATAGTGATAGCCTTTTCCATTACTGAATATTTACCTATCATTAACAATGCCCAATAGAACAAGGTAACGATAAACATCCATCCCCAAACTGGGAACCCTTCAACTAGACCACCAAGGGCAATTCCTACTCCTGATAAGTTTCCTACCGAATAGATAGAATTCCCACCAGCTATTGCAACAACAGCGATTAAACTTGCCCATAGTCCCAATTTTTCTCTAATAAGTGTTGCTAATGGGAGGCCAGTAGCTAGAGCTAAACGTGCAGCCATCTCTTGGAGTACAATCGTTAAAATAACTGCTAATGTGACTGATGCCCATAATAAGTTATAGCCATTGTTGGTTCCTGCTACGATGCTTGTCGTAATAGTTCCCGTTCCGATAAAAGCTCCTGCAACCATCATCCCTGGCCCTAGTTGCCTGAACAGAGAAAATATACTGTCTTTTTTTTCATCTTGTATTATTTCTTTATCCGTTGTCTTGAGCTTGTTTTCTTCCATGAATTTGCCCACTTCTATACCCCTTCTACTATAAAAACTAACAATGAGGAATTGATAAATGAATTGTGTTGTTACTTCTTACATCAAGTAAATCTGGTGCTAATAAAAGGGTTTCATTAGCATCATAAGATGCTACCCAGATATTATTTTTTTTGACTAGAGGAACATCATGGCCAGGATAAAGAGTATGCGCAAGACCACTTAGTTTTCGTATAGATTTAATGGCTTCTTCCTTGTCCCATACTACTCCAAGCGGACCATGAGTTAATTCAGATCGATTTTTAATAGCGTCACTCGCAAAAACTTTGCCACCTACATCAAGCGCAATCATCCCAGGAGTATGTCCAGGTGCACCTATAATAGTCATGCCTTCAATATCTGCACCGTCTGAGACCAAGTTTAATTTAGATGAACTCCTTAGCTCTTTTTGATGGAAATCAGGAATGGCAAGATCCTGTGTATTTTCTTGAAATTCTTTCTCATTTACATAGATTTGAGCTTCAGGAAATAATGTCCAATTAACTGCGTGATCAAAATGAAGATGACTCAAGATGATTCCATGAATATCTCCCTGTTCAATAGATAATTCACTTAGCTTCTTTAGAAGAAAGATACGTTCGTTGTAGCCTCCTGTATCAAAAAGATAGTTATAAGTAGTCCCTTTTTTATTTACTTTTATTAAATGAACACTACTCCAACCGAGATACCCCCTAGTAGCTCGAGCGGGAAAACCTTCAAATATTGTGATTGTTTCAATATTACTAATCATTTTCTATATCCCTATCTAGTGTAATCTTATGATAAATCTTGATAACATCTCCCTTAAATAGTTTCTACAATTTCTAATAATCAAAATATCTCTTACTAACTTTTCTATCTACGAATTTGTCATTATTTCTCTTACAATATATTCAGCAATAGCCAAAGATGATGTTGCGCCTGGAGATGGGGCGTTACGAATATGTGTAATACGGCCTTGTTTTCTAATAACAAAATCGTCTACTAAAGAACCATCGGTTTCCATTGCTTGTGCGCGGATACCTCTTGTAGCAGGGGTTACCGAGACACTAGATAAAGACGGAACATATTTAGCTGCTTCTTCAATAAAGCTTACTTGACTTAATACCGTACGTAACTCACGCATTGCTGCAGGCATATTTTTAGATGAGAATTTCCAAAAACCTCTATAAGTTAGGAAATCATAAATATCTGAAACGTTATAATCTTTACCGCTATAATTCTCCCTACCTAAAGAGATAAATGCATTTGGCCCAATAGTCATTTGCCCATCAATTCTCTTCGTAAAATGCACGCCTAAGAAAGGATATTTAGGATCAGGGACGGGATAAATCAAACCTTTAACATGCTCTTTATAGTTTTCATCAATCACATAATATTGACCAAAAAATGGAACTATTTTTGGGGTTGCTATATCACCTGACTGAGCTGCCAGTCGATCAGATTGCAAACCAGCACAAGCAATCACATGATCAAATTCAGCATGATAATGGTCATTATCAGAAAAATGTACAGTTATCTTTTTATTTTTTTCGCTCAAATTTACAACTCTTTTTCCAAAAATAATTTCGCCGCCTTTTTTTTTGATTTCTTTAGCAATTTCTTTAGCAATATCTCCATAACTTACAATAGCGGTATGAGGAGAATAAAGTGCTTTAATACCAATACAATTAGGTTCTACTTCTTTAATTTCTTGGGTGTTCAACATTTGAACATTTGGTACTTTATTTGCTATAGATTTCCGATAAAGGCTTTCTAACCTATTTTCTTCAATTTCGTTTAAAGCAACGACCACTTTTCCACACTCGTCGTATGCAAGATTATGCTCTAAACAATATTGTTTGATTAGTTCAGCACCTCTACGACATAAGCGTGCTTTAAGACTATTAGGCTCATAATAGAGACCTGCATGTACAACACCGGAGTTATGGCTTGATTGATGTTGGGCTACATCTACTTCTTTTTCGAATACAGTTACTCTAGAATCTGGGAAGTCTAAAAGTAATTGCCGAGCAACAGAGAGTCCATTGATTCCACCTCCAATAATGCCATAATGGTTATTAATCATATAAACCTCCTTGATAAGATAAATAGTATGGAACAAATTAAAAAGTCAAAAACATTAGCTGAGGAAGCATTTGAAATTTTGCAGGATGCTATTATTAACCATAAGTTACAATTTAACGTACTTTATTCTGCCACTGAGTTGGGTCAAATGCTTGGTGGTATATCTCGGACACCTGTTAGAGAAGCGGCTCAAATGCTTGAAAAAATTGGTATTGTCCGAATAGAAAGAAATAGAGGTATTCGGATTTTACCAACATCATTTGCAACAATGATCGAGTCATTTCAGATTCGTTTGATGCTTGAGGTTCCATTAATTAGTAGAGTTGCCGAAGTAAGAACAAAAGAAGACTTAAATCAACTCAACCAAATTTTCGAGGTCTTCAAAAATAAAGCTATGTCTGAAGATGTTACTGGAACACTAAAATCAGACCGGGACTATCATTTAGCTCTTTTACAAATCGCAGGCAATCGAAAAGCAATTGATGTTATTAGCAATTGTCGTAATCAAGTTCTTATTGCTGGCTCTGCTACAATCCCTCATTCAAGAAGTTGTATAGAAACCTTTGAAGATCACCTCGAGTTACATCAATCAGTTATAGATGGCGACTCTAAAGGCGCCGCTATTTTCATGAAAAACCATATTATTAATACCGCAACCCTGTTAATTGAACAGGAGTCATCTCGTCGTGATAACTGGTCAAATAATTGTAAAGATGGTTTATTCGATTGGATTTGATTATTGCACGTTGCATGCAACATGTAAATAGCAAGATACTAGGTTTAATTATTTTAGTAGATGAGATTGGTGACGGATAAGTGGATTTTCAGTACTTACACTAAGATATACTTAAATTAAAAAATCGGTCGTATTGTAAGAAACATGCTGAAATCAGGCATAGTTGGTTAATAAAGCCTAATCAAACACTGTGAAGTGAAGCTCAATTTTTTTTAGAAAAACAACGCATTCCTTCTAATGGTTCGCTTTAATAGATGTCTAAAATGATAGTTGAACCGCCTCGGATATGCCGAATAAATATCGATAATGATTAGATATAGGTAGCACCCTTTTTGGGTTCGGAAATTTACTCAGGTGAGTTTGTCAAAATTGGGGTTTGACCCCTGCCGTCAACCCCGTACACATAAACTTGGGAGATTATAGTATTGCGTGTGGAATGAAAAATATCAGATCAAATTTTGGTATTAGTTTGTATCGCTAAATTGAGACTCGAGTGGCTTAATATCATAGCCAAAATATTTTTTTATAACGTCTTGCAGATTACTCATACTGATGTTTAGCACCTCCTCGTAGCCACTATTGCTGTACATTTCTAATTGGGTATCGCGAATAAATAAAAAGCGTTTACCAACAACCATCGAGAAACGTAACTGGCTACTAAATGGATAGATAATATCGGCAGAAAAGCGGTTTTCAATACTGTGATAGATTTCGGTTTCAGACTTTGCGGCAATATCAATTTCCATTTGTTTTTTTTCTACATTACGTTTTCGGTGGTAGACTGTGATCACGTCGTTTTCTATCGTAGTCCTAAAGCGCATGCCGTAACACTCATATAAAATGGGGGTTGCGGCTGGGATAAGTTGAATGGATGGCCACCCATTGCCAATATCTGCAAAGTAGCGCTGGTTGTTTATTTCCAGTCTTACTAGTCGGTGGATATCTTTTCCACCAATGCGAGCAGAGTGCAAGTATGCATCTAACCCAACTGCTTTGGTTGCAGCTAAGTAGCTTAGAGCTTTGTCTGAACAGGTACCGCCATATGCCATCGTTGCAGGGTGTACGTTGTTGAGTAGGTATAAATTATGGAATGGCTCTTGAATAAATTTATCGAGTAGTATTTGTTGAGCTAAATGCACTGTCATCTATGAGCCCCTCCTCGTTTAGCAATAGCACAATCAAATGTTGGATAGCTAAAAAAGTAAGGATCGTCTACATCATATGTGAATGTATCTTTCCATATTTCCTTAAGTTCTGCTATTTCTGTATTACCGTTACGGGTTAGATGGTCCACTACCAACTTTCGGATGCCACTGCCAACATCAAACGAGGTCTTTTTCCGGTTTGCGATATCGGCAGGTAATAAGTGCCTAAAGGCGTCCCTAAGTGCTATTTTGTTGTAACCGGGAATATAGAACTGCTTATGCTCAAGGTTATCGGCAACCCTCTTTACTGTACGATCTAAAAATGGGCAACGAGCTTCAATACTATGTGCCATGCTGCACGTATCAAGCCTGCGAAGTTCTGTAAAGTGCATATCGGTTATCAGCCTAGTACGAATAACTTGCCACTCTTTTTCGGATAGTTGCTCATGGTAACCAGCAAATAGCTCATCTGCCCCCTCTCCGGTTAGTACTACATTCAAGTCTTTTGTGCGTGCGGCTTGAGCTAATAAATAGGTCGCAAGACCATTGCTAATGATCGATGGATTGTAACTTTCAGTTGCGTAAAGTACCTTATCAATCAATGCGGGTAACTTTTGCTCACTTGGTAATGGGATGTATATAACTTGTTTTAATCCTAGGTGTTTAACAAGCCTTTCAACCATAGCAACATCAATACTATCGTAATCTCCCAGAGTAAAATAAGTTACGTCTTGGCGATGCTGACAAGTTATAGCCGCAATAATCGAACTATCTAGACCTCCGCTCAGGAAAACACCGAAGGGCTGTTTGGGTAAGCGTTTAATGACTGCTTGTTCCATTGCTGAAAGCAGATTAGATGTTGTACTGGTTAACTGTTGGTGGCGTGCTATTTGGGTAAGCGTACCCGTGGCTAAGTCAAACTGACTAATACCAAGGGGCACTTGCTCGAACCAGTCAATATTTTGTAGGGCTTTAAGTTCACTGACAACAAATAGGTTGTTATTGGCTTGACCATAAAACAGTGGCTTTTTACCCATATGGTCGCGAAACAATAGAATCGAATTTGTCTCCAGCTGATAAATAACCCCTGAATAAAATCCGTCTAACTCACTTAGTACCTGCTCACCCAGTTGAGCGAATAGTGGTGCGATTACATGTGTATCGCAGTCGCTATTGCGGAGGAGGTTATATTGTTTTGCAAGTAAATCTGCATTGTAAATCTCGCCATTAAAAGCTCCTATCATACAGCTGGATTTGTAAGGTTGGCGTCCTGTAATGCTTTCATCATTAATTGCCAAACGTGCAAACCCAATAGCTAATTTCCCTTTGATCCAACAGTGTTGATCATCAGGACCTCGATGAGAAAGGCGAGTTAAAGTAGCTGATATATTCTGTTCGGCGGTATCACCGTGAAGTACGACTATTCCGCACATAGTTGCGCTTCTTTCTTGAACTGTAGCTGATTACGCAATTGCATTAACAGTTCACCTAACCGATTCAAGCCACTACCATCTTCTGCATCGCCCCAATAGCTGTCATTGAGTGTATGTTCGGCTATGTGATATTGCTGGGTTGATAATAATAGCGCTTCAAGTTCGGGGTTCTGAGTAAATTTGGCTGTAAGTGCTTGCAGCATTATATCTTCCTTAATGTTATGCCAGTTAGTTTGTAGGTGTTGTGATTCTAACTGCTTAGCCATTTGTTTAGCCAACATAGGACTTGCTGCACAGCGTATGCGCTCTTGCAATGTATGGTCTCTAAATTTTTGTGCTTGGTAAAAGTGCTCTGTTGTCGGCCAAATTTTATTATGCAGATATATGGCATGTTTTGAAAAGTTAGAAAGCTCTCCCCAGGTTTGGTCTGAATGGTAAAATAAAATAGAGTTAATATTGTCATATTCGACACCTAAAGGCAGGCAGTGCCCTAATTTTTCGTTTTTACTTTTCAAGTAATCTATATTTTCAGGCCGTATTTGTGGGTGTGTATTAAGTAGTTCTACTTCGATTCCTGCTTGTTCTAGTGCGCGTCGTTTACGTGGGTTGTTTGATACCAAGCGCACTTGTTTTATTTCCATTCCTTTTAGCACATCTATGGCTGGTGCATAGTCGCGAACATCTTGTTCTAAACCCAGTGCCTCAAATGACTCTGCTGCATCTAAAGCTTCACTCTGCATTTTGTATACTGCTTGAATCTTATTAGAAAGGCCCTGACCACGGCCTTCTTGATGTAAGTGGAAAATGATCCCACTTCCATTGTGTGCCATTATTTTCATGGATTCGCGCAATTGGTCGGCACAGTCACAGTCCCTTGCTTCAAATACTTCAGAAGCTAGGCAAGAAGAATGTAATCGCAGTATTGGGTTACTCTCTAGTTTATTGATATCACCAAAGGTGACTACTCGTAACATTTCGTTGCCAGTATCGTACATTCTAAATGTGCCGTGTAGTGTTGGGAGTTCACAGTAATCTTTAAAAGGCATTTTATTCTATTCTCTCAAGGGTTTTCTGATGTGCTTTTGCAAAGCGGTTACTCTGCGGCACTATTTGATTTAAAAATTCGTAAATATGGCACTCGTTCATTTGTTGAACTTGGGTTTCTAATTTAGTAAAAATATCTGGGTTAAAAGAGCTAGTCAAATATTTATACAACTCGCTTAGTTCTGGATATTTAGATAAAGCTTGCGTTAAACCATTGATTCGGTAAAAACTGAGCCTTAAACGTGAAAGACGAGTGTTGCATTCTGATTTGGTTGCTTTCCATACCTGGCTAATCTCAATATCAGTAAAGACTAAGTTATGTCGTTCGTTGTTTCGTAGAAATTCTTGCAGACCAGCATATAATGCCGATCCCATGATTTCATCCTGTACTTTACTTAAATTCAAAATTGGTTCGTGCTGTATACGCCCAGTATGTTGAACAGGAAATGGCGCACTTTTAATAGTTAGTCCATGGTAATGTTTATTTACTATTGCCCAGACCATGTCTGAACGGCGAGCTTCACGGCCATTAATCTTAAAAATTAGGTTAGGCGTTTGTATTAAGGCTTTAGCGTTTAGTACAAAGGTGTTGCCTCCACGGTTTACCGTATCTTTTGCTGCAGCTAATGGAGATGTTGAACATGCTGGAACAATACCACGAGTGAGCGGGAAGCCCGTGACCAATAAAGGCGCATGTGCAATCAATCGAGAGCGAGCTTCAGTGACGCTTTCACCTTTGTAGGCGGGTTCAAGCCAAAATGGTGCTTCGATATGAGCCGTATGTTTACGAGATAAGTCATAGTAATAATCAGGATACTTATCTCGAAGCATTGTATTTTCATGGGTGCGATCAGGCAGTTCGATATTGTTTGATAGTTTATCAAGCCAGCGTAAGTTATGAAGCAGATCTACCAATTGGCCACGTAGGCCATTTAATGGAGGATTAGGCGATGAGCCTTCGTATTGTCCGATCACTATATCGACATCTGCTTGCTTAAACATTGGTAGCCAAGCTAGAAACTGTTTGGCTCGGGCATCTAAACGCATATCGTCATCAAGGATCCAAGCATAGTTATTTGGAGTCATTGTGCATTTTAAACCAACATATTTTTGCAGCATGCTCCGTGCATGTGCAATCCCCACTTGGCCTTTTGGTCGTTTTGCCAAGTCAGAACCAAATAGGCCGCTTGCAGCATCTTCTATCTGTTGTGTTTCGCTTATTATCTTTATATCACCCAATGGCCTTTTGCTGAATGAAAGCGTTTCTTTCACAGAAGCATCTGAGCAACCGTTGCATAGTACTATGGAGTTTATACTGGATAAAAAATCACATTGTGCAAGTTCAGCAATACTATTTAATAATGGCAATAATTTATGTGCATCACCGGTAATCACACCAATAGTTAGGGCAAATGGCTTGGATGGTTTTTCTAGTGAAGCAAGTGGCAGCCATGCCTCCTGTGCTTGTTTAAGGTTACAATCAATACCAGTTAATCTTTGGCGAAATGCTTGATAGCCCTGCATTTCTGGGAAATTTATTGTATGCAGAGATTGGCGCATTAAGTGCTTGAGATTTGGATGATCCACATGATGAATAGTCAGATAAGCCCTCCGAGCCATGTGTTCGAACCCTAATTCATTCCATGGGCGAATATCCGCGCCATAATCAATCAGTTTCACTTCACTCTGGGTTTTTATGAAGTTTTTCGGGTGCATGTTATTACATACAATCCCTGCTTTGCTGCAACTGTGTAGCAAGTCAATCACTTGTTCGCAGTTGCCACCTTGATAAGGGATACTATTTTCAAAGGGATAAGTGAGTACCAAAGTTTTTCCATCTAATATAACTTCGTCAAGGGTATATAAACCAGGTAGATTGTACCGTTGTGAACTAAACCATTTTAAGAAATTGATTTGCTCAGTAGGTATGTGGATTTTCCAATAGTCAATGCATTTAAAAACACGTTTACCATCTGTCATGACAACAGCTTCAGAGCCCATACCAAGTAGTAGAAGCTCATGAATACCAAATAGCCTTCTGATACGATCATTAGCTGCATCAATGCGACATTGTTTTATTCTATTAGCGAGTGTCGCATGCGGCTTTAAGAGGAACCCATTACAGCGGTTAGTACATAAATGATGAGCGCCTAAATACGTCAGTATTGTTGATAAATCGTTCTCGCTTTCAATAGAGCGTTGCTTTTGAAAGTCACCATCTTTTAATACCCATGCGCTATTACCGATATTTTCTTTGGCAACAAATGCTGTGGCTGTTTCAATACACGTTTGCTGATGGCATAAATTATAGCAAGTAACTCCCAGTTGATTCATCCGCTCAATAAACGCACGCAAATCAATCTGATCTAATTTTTTAGTTGTGGTCAAAACGATATTGAAGCTAACCAGACTTTTTGGGCCTAAATGATGAATTTTTTCAATAATTTGGTTTAATTGGTTAAATAAAAGACTTCCAAATTCAACGCCAAGAGTTAGTGCTATTTGAGATTCCTGTTTTAGTATTGATTTTGGTAATGTTTCTGGTTGCCAGAAAAATAGGCGCTGTGCGCGCTCAAGGAACGCGTTACTTTGATCAGCGCTCATACGTCCATGGTATTTCTGCCAGAAAACTGCCAATCCATTATTCTTGGCTGGTGAGTTTGGTGTACTAAGGCGTTGACGGTCACTATCGGCATAGTGATTTAGTAGTGGTTTTTTTATATTGCAGTAGCGTGTTGCGTCTAATTCACAGAGGCGTATGCACAAATCTCGATCAGTGCAACTTGATAGTTGCTCATCAAAACCGCCTGCCATCAACATAATATCTAGTGATAAGAATAGGTTAGAGCCTTGAATACCTGGATTTCCGCACAAGAACAGTTCTTCATTTATTGAGTCGGGAGGTATACATTTAATAGGCTGCTGTTCATTACCTTCACAACGGTAAAATCCCGCTGCCACCATATTACAATGCTTTTTGATTGCTAACGATTTGCAGTTTTCTAAGTAGTTAGGATGCCATTCATCATCATCGTCAAGAAATGCTAGAAATAGTGAACCGAAGTCCTGCTTTTCTTTGTTGCTCAGATACTCTATTGCCGTATTCCATGCCCCACTAGCACCGACAGTTCTCTGGTTTAGTAAATATTGAATATGGGAATTAGTTGATGGAATAGATTCGACTATCAGTCTGTTTTGACACTGAATTTGTTCTGGAGAGTCGTCTACAACAATAATATAGCTCGGTGATATGGTTTGATTTAATACTGAGTTTATAGCTCGCTGTTTTAGTAGATTAGGTCTGTTTTTGGTCGCAATAATCACTGCTATTTGTGGGGCGTTCAAACAATACTCCATTGCTAATGAGCAACTAGCTTTTATACTTGCATAGTCAGATCATAAAGCTTCTTGTGTTAATAAGTTAGTAATTCGGTCAGAACTATTTAATATCTTTACTTTTATATCATTGGTTGGTACGAATACGGATTACAGCTACATGAAAAGGATTACTAGGCCGTGTCCTCAATTCAATCGATAATCATCTAAATGGGTTAAAAATGTCACAGTGCCTGAAGAATCGTAACGATATACAATTATTATTTACTTATCAATTAATTCTGCATCAATCGAGGATAACTGAACAATGACTGTGAAGGATAAGGCTCCGCAGTTAAATTCGGCAGATACAATATCGAGGAAAGGGGGATATTACTTAATCTTCAGTTAGTTAAAAAGCCCCTTCCCTGTTTAGAGTATATTATCGTGTATGAGTTATTACACTTTCAATAACGACAGGTCTAAAGCGTTACTAGATACGTACATGCCTGACTGGAGATCCAGACGTGACTTACTTGACCGGATGCCTTTAAGTTAAGAGCATTGGAAGTAGCTCTTTATTATCTGATCAGATATATGGATTCGCCACTATCAAGCTAGATAAGTCATTTCATTCGTATAATAAAATGACTTATCTAGCTTGACTGATACTCAAAATCCACTCTATCTTTAACTAAGTTTAACGCTATAGAAAAATCACTTTATAGGCTGGCTTGATATTTGTCAGATGCCAACTACTTCGTTAGTGTGGGTATAAGAATATCAAGATCATAGATTCATATACGGTATGACTGATTTTGATAGAAGTAAAAAAGATTGCCAACACTATACTAGGCATAGTGTTAGCAACCTTTCTCTAGTTAGTACTTTACTTAGGTGATGTGATTAATATTGGGGTTTGATCTGAAAATATAACGCCCTCCCTTATTGATGATTTTCCAATACTATCCTGCTGTGCGTTGACTCTGAACTCATCTGGTTCCGAATGCCACTAAAAGCTCTACCTACTAAAAACAGGGTAATGCTAAAAGACTTTCGTTAGACAAACGATCGTTCATCAGGTCTAGAGAATAGCTGTTTTTTTAGTCGCTATAATGAACTCAGCAGCAAAAAAACTAGTCATTCCGGCTCAAATTAAAAACTCATAAAAGGACATAGCAATGAAATTCTCAAAAATACTCATGGCGCTTCCGTTGTCATTACTCTCTGTTAGTGCTATTGCAGGTATGGCCGATATCAATGGTAGTACCAAATGTACCATCGTTGATTCTATTATCAAAAATAAAGCCATCGTAAAAGCTTGTACTTACGAGGGTGCCGTAGGAGGAAGTATGAGTTATGCCATTAGTCAGCTGAGTTTCAAACTCTCTAACGGCAATATTTACCGTACCGTGGATAATGCGACGTTTGACTTTGGTAAAGGCGGACAAGTCCAAAATTTAAAAGAAACCGTCTTACTCAATGGGAAGACAGCCGAGGTTGTAAGACTCAATCATAAAACATTTAAAAAAATCTCTGATAAAGACATAGAAAGTCGCTATGAAAACATAAATCCTGACTTTTCTGATGTTCTACAGTGTTTCAAATACGTTAAGCAAGACGCTGCTTTCTGCGTGTCTTATGAGTTTATCAATAGAATATCTTAATCGTTATTTGGCCATCGTTTATTGATTACGCTACACATTAACCAGCTACATTTATCTATTGGAGTCATTATGAAATTAATTCACCTACCCTCTTTGGCATTGTTAGTAACTGCGTCTTTATTGTCTGCTAATACAATAGCTGCACCTGAACTCTCTAAGAGCCTCAGCAGCACTACAAGCAGTGATATGGTTCATGTATTTGGCTGGATGGAGGATGCTTGTGATGGTGAACAGCCACCTTACAAAAAGGTTTATGATAAACATGCAGTATTTATAAATAGTATTAGGGGTCAAAGACCTTATGAGGATTTCGTCAAGCCAAAAGCGCAGTGGTCGTCAGAATATCGTAATACGATAAAAGAGGTAAAAATGAACATCGGTGATATATACACTGAGTATCGAGTTATTTTTAATAAAGGCGTCACTTACCGTGGTCAACCTCTAGAAGAATATATATTTAGTTTTATACCTGAATCATCAGGTGGTCAAAACACTTTAAAGTTCTCATCCAATGCCAATATATCTACTATTATGTCGAACTTTCAAACTCGTCAGGTGGAGTACTGGGGTGAAATGGGAAATCGAGGCGCTATCTACAATCCTAAAAATAAAATGGTGACCTGTGAATTTTGGTAAAAATATCATTGTTATATCAGGCTCACCTGCGAAGTAATACCGCAAAATCAGTTCGAGAACAGAGCCGCTATCTGCTGCTAAAACAAATTATCTTAGGTAACGATGGCATCATTTTTATGGTGGCCAATATATCAATATTACATAACCTATATGAGAGACTAAAGCCATAAAAACTCTTCAAGCCATACTGTATATGACGTATAGCTTTCTCAAGCTTTTATTATTCTTAGGTGAGGTTGTCAATACCGGGGTTTGATTGTTAAAAACGATACAACCTTAAGGTTCAGTTAAGGTTGCTCCTTTATCATGCTTCCATGATGTTAATCGTGCTAAAAGCTTTTAGCCATTTGGAGACAGCTGATGTCATTATCTATTGATAGCACTCATACCTTGCAGAATGTTCTAAATACGACCTTCTATATTGAAGCCGTTAAGCCAATGTCAATATTGGAGGTGCAAGGAATACCTTCATCCCTATATATACGCGCCAGCACTCAAATTCCAATAGCGACATCGCCTACTTCATATACTCAAAATCAAGATGCCCAAGCATTCATCAAACAAATATATGAGTACATCCATCACGCTAGATTAAGCTACTTTATGCCTATTTTGTTTTCAGGTTTTGCCGATATGCCATCCTATGGCGATTGGTTATCCGCTGACGATGATACTTTGCCCGCGTTTAAAGGCACGAGCGTTGCTATCGGTCTAAAACCTATCTGTGAAGATAAGATATTTTTAGAGCAGTATTTAAACACGCCAATACAAAATGAGATCAGTAGAGTAGCAGGCGAGCCAGTCAATCGTCAGCGCATTTTTGAGATTGGCAATTTAGCATCAGGTTGTGCTGGTAGCGCGCGGCTTATGATAGCATTTTTGGTGTTTTATTTATCTACCCCTACCCTGAATCCTACGACTCATGAATACCAAACCAAAGCAGACTGGGTAGTGTGTACTGGCACCGATGCTGTGCGACATATATTGGCGCATATGGGCATTCGCAGCCATGTTATTGCCAAGGCCACTGCAGAAGCGCTAGAAGACCCTGAGCAAGTATCATCATGGGGCCATTACTATCAGCACAACCCTTTGGTGGTCGCCATCAATGTGGCAGATGCTAAGCGGGTATGCGCCCCTCATTATCGCTATAACGAAACGTTAGAGATGAATTATGCCACTCGTTTGACGCTAAATAAGATAACCGTTTAATACTCATTCATTAGCTTACCATCAACCAATAACACTGCACCACTACAAGACAGTGAGAATAACATGAAACCCATTTATACCGCGATATGTGAGCATGCCCGTCAGTCACCTATGCAAGTGGCGATACAGACGATAGACAATGACAAAACGATCAGTCTGACTTATGGCCAGCTTCAACGCACGTTGTCGGTGCTCCATGAGACATTAGACATATGGCAAGGCAAGCGTGTCGCTTTATATACCCATAATGATATAGATTGGATCATACTCGATTTGGCATTGAGTACCGTAGGCGCGGTCGTTGTGCCAATCCCCTTATTCTTTAGTGCATCACAAATTGCGCACTTACTACAAGATGCGCAGATAGAGACGGTATATGTTGGAGCTAGTTTAACAATGCCAATCATAGACAATATGGATCATTGGGTGATCGCTGATACACCAGAGACAAAAGCCATTAAGTCTGAGCAGGCGACTCATATCAAAGGTAGCTTTTATCAACTTACTGACACTATCATTGACCCTAGCCTTACCTCTCAAAATTCCTCTACTGCCAACGATTTTTGCAAAGTGACTTACACCTCAGGCAGTACTGGTATGCCAAAAGGCGTATGTTTGGGTCAAGATACTTTGATGCGTATTGTTGAGTCGTTATCGGGTGCGCTAGCTGACACCTTGAAAAATGACGCTGCTAACACTTCAGAAGTTACCGAGACCACAAGCAAATTTAGTCATTTGAGCGTGTTGCCTTTTGCCACTTTGTTAGAAAACGTGGCAGGCGTCTACGTGAGCCTATACATGGGCCGTACTTTGGTGACAGGGCAAATTGATCAATTTGGTTTGCTATCCAATCAAGCCTTTGATGCCGAGCGGCTGATAAAAACCGTACGAACCCATGATATCGCCAGTGTTATTTTATTACCACAAATGCTAAAAGCCATTTGCGAGCAAATGGCAGCTAATGAAAAATCCCAAATTTGCACAAGCACTAGTGGCGAGTGTACGCCTAGTATTGCTTTGCCATCCTTAAGATTTATGGCAGTAGGCGGCGGCAAAGTTTCACCCAAATTATTACAAGATGCTAACACCTTAAACTTGCCTGTCTATGAGGGCTATGGCTTGTCTGAATGTGGCTCTGTGGTCAGTCTAAATACGCCTAAAGCAAAGCGCGCAGGCAGTGTGGGTAAACCTATGCCTCATGCATCGGTCAGCATCGCAGATAGTGGCGAGGTGATGGTCAAAGGCAATGCGATGCAAGGCTACCTAAACCATGATAATAGCAACGAAGACAATGGCATCATTGCCACAGGGGATATCGGTCATCTAGATGACGACGGCTATTTATACATCACGGGTCGACGCAAAAACGTGCTCATCAGTAGTTTTGGCCGCAATATCTCGCCTGAATGGGTAGAAGCGCAGCTCTCAACGCAGCCCATTATTTATCAGGTAGCGGTACTCGGAGATGGTGAGCCTCATCTATCTGCGGTGATAGTCGCCAACCCTAACGCGACATCAGCAGATAACAGTGATTTACAATCTGCTATCAAACAAGCACTAAATATCGTAAACCAAACCTTGCCTGACTATGCTCGTATCAAACAGTGGCATCTAGCCGAGCTACCTTTCAGCACTGACAATGGATTATTAACCGATAACGGTAAATTGCGACGACTACAAATTCTTGAGACTTATAAATCAGCACTCGGCTTATAACGGACACTCTCACCAGCAGCACAACAGACTCTATTACTAAGCTTTTAATAAAACATAGTAGGAAAAATGCCGTTGACCGTTTAGATAGTACATAAATAGACCAAACCTAAATAGATCAAAGCTAGCCGTTAGCCTACATATATTTTTACCACTTATCGTTATAGGACAGCATTATGCAAACCACTCTTATGCTAAATGATTTGATAAAAAGTGACGTTATCGAAATTGACACTCCTGAGGTACTAACCTCTCAAGTGTCTGCCAGCGTATCATTACCTAAGACCTCTGATATTTTAACGGCCTTAAAAACCCATGGTTGGATGTTACTTCGAGGTCATCACTACGATGTGGACACGTTTAGTCAGTTGATGAGTCAACTGTGTCAGACCTTAACCTATGATCCTGCCCGTCAAAACATCACTTCTGAAGCCCAAAAAGTGGACGCAGGTGCGCATGCTATTGGACTACATATCGAAAATGGCAATACGCCGATGCCACCTGATGTCATTGCCTTTTTTAGTGAGTTAAGCGCCAAAAAAGGCTCACAAACAACGATATGTGATGGATATGCTGTGTATCAAGCACTATCACCTGAGCTAAAAGCCACTTTTAGTCAGCCGATGCGTATCAGTCGCTATTTACCTCAAGCAATTTGGCAAAATTACGTGGCTACTGCGACCGGCAGAACAGATGCCGCTGATCAAATAAGCTTGGATGATTTAGATAAATTTATCGCTGCGACGACGAGCAAGACGTTAACGCATCATGTAGAGCCTCAGACAGATGGCGGCGTTCGGTACGTGTTACAGGTACCTGCTATCCGAGAGGACAACTTAAGCGGGCAGTTCGCCTTTGCAAACACATTACTTGGGCCATCATTTAACTATGAAAAACCTAAGTTCACCCTAGCGAATAGTCAAAGCGTTGATGATGAGCTAATAGCCAAGCTGACTCGAATCTGTGAAGTGCATACTCAAGAAATTGCGTGGCAAAATGGTGATGTGGTGATACTAGACAACAAACGCATCATGCATGGTCGTCGACAAATTGACGTGCCCTTAGCAGAGCGTAAGCTGTATATTGCGATGGGTCTTGGAATTAAGCATGGCATTAATCACTCAGACGATTAGCAACAGCGCATATCACTACAATCCGTGCTTCAATAATCCATGCTTTAATAATAATTGTTCAACAAGGATGCGATATCATGACACTACCTAATGGTCAATCAGCCCTAATACAGTCTACCCTGCAATACACCATACTAATTGGTGCCACGGGTGGTATCGGACAAGAGATCGCACGGCAATTATGTGCCAATAATCGACCGGTAATCTTGATCGGGCGTAACAATCAAACCTTGACGCATTTAGTGGATGAGTTGACCAAAGACTATCCTGATGTCCCGCTTCTGTCTCATACATGTGACTTAAGCTCGCAGGCGTCGCAATCGCTACTGTTAGAGGGGCTGGGTGAAATGACACAAGGCCATGGAAACGTCATTGATACTGTCATACTCAATGCAGGTATCAATGACTTTGCATTACTCACGGATCAAAGTGATGATACGATCGAACAGATGATGTTGGTCAATGTGGCGTATCCACTACAGCTCATAAAAAGACTACTGCCTATCTTGATAGCACAGCATAGTCCGAGCCAAATAATCAGTGTTGGCTCAACCTTTGGCAGTATTGGCTACCCAGGTTTTAGTGCTTATAGCGCTAGCAAGTTTGCCTTACGCGGCGCAAGTGAAGCGTTAGGCCGCGAGTATGCCGACACCTCAGTGAAGTTTCGATATTTTGCGCCTAGAGCCACCAAGACCACCATGAATAAAGACGCAGTCGTCGCCATGAATGAGGCATTGAAAGTGAAAATGGACTCGCCTAAGACCGTCGCAAAAGCGTTGATTCACTTTATATCAACCAAGCAGGCGCATCAGCATTTGGGGTTTCCCGAGCGTTTTTTTGCATGGCTCAATCGACTGTTTCCCAACATTGTTGGCAATGCCATTGTCAAAGACCTACCCACCATCAAACAATACGCTAAAAAAGGACAGTAACCAGTTAGGTTGTCATGGAGTGAGTATGTTGTTAAATGGCCACGCCAAATAAGCGGCCAATCAATGAGGTTGCTACCATAGCTAGTACCCCCCAAACTACTACTCTAGTAGTAGCAGGAACAACAGGCGCACCGCCCAAACGAGCAGAGATGATCCCAAGTAGCATTAAGCCTACTATCGTCAAAGAGGCCAGTGACCAAACCAGTGTTTCCGCTGGTAATAGTAGTATCCCAATGATCGGTAGTATCGCCCCCGCTATAAATGATAGTCCAGAGGCAACTGATGCATGAATAGGCTTCGCTTCACTAAGATCCGTTAAGCCTATCTCATCACGAGCATGAGCCTCCAGGGCATTGTGCTCAGTCAAGCTTACGGCCACTTGATGTGCCAAATCATGCTCAAGTCCCCGCGCTTCATAAATTTTTGTGAGCTCTATTAGCTCACGCTCAGCATTATGCGTCAGCTCATGTCTCTCTTTATCGAGATCCGCCTTTTCGGTATCCGCTTGTGATGAGACAGAAATATACTCGCCAGCCGCCATCGACAACGCACCTGCGGTCAACGCGGCCATGCCAGTCAACAGCAATGTCTGACTGCTTGGGCTGGCAGCCGCTACCCCAACCAATAAACTGGCTGTCGAAATCAAACCATCATTCGCACCCAGCACTGCTGCCCTCAACCAATGATTGCGATTGCTCAAATGTGCTTCGTCATGAATAGAATAATGATGCATAAAATCCTTAAAAGGTATAGACACGGATTGGTATATCCTAGTGTAGCTTATAATATCACTGCAGTTTATACCGCTTGATACTATAACGCTCCATACATAGTCATTTGAACGGTCAATCGAATTGCCAATTAAATAGTCACTTGACTTGTTTCATCATCAATAATCTATAGCTAGTCAATACAAAAACCAATGTCTGACTACTTGCATAAAATAACAGCAACGGTAATGCTCGACTGTCAGATCCCACCATAAACACATGGATGCTAATAAGCATATAAGCTGTAAAGGTCAAAAAGTGTAGCCATCGCCACACTGATTGACCAATATACTTCTTAATATAGAAACTGAATGCACAGATAAATAACAGCCAAAACCCCATCTGTCCCAATGCCACGCCCACCCGATCAGTCTGGAAACCAAAAGGTACTAAAATCTGCCATATATGCAGATTTAGATAGTTATCCGCCAATAAAATACCAGCATGAAAAGCGGCAAAGCCTACCGCCATCAGACTTAAATACTGATGCAAGGCAAATACCCTAGCCGCATTAAAATGCTTTCCTAAGCGTGTACTCAGTAATAAACCAAAAACCACTGCCAGCCAAAATAAAGCATAAGCAATCACACCACTTGCCCGTGATAAATACCAAAAATGCTTATCTGTGGCGGTCAGTAGTTGTGAGACCGTCTCTCCCCACATCAATAGCATGTAGCTGCCGACTCCGATGGCAATACTCAAAATCAATACAATCCACATAACCTGAACAAGAAGCGACGTATTAGAAGTAGCCTGGCTGTGAGTAAGATTGTCTGTATGCATGACGATACTCCTATGAATGCATCTACTTAATATATTGGTATCTGGCGTATAGAGCGTGAGTCGTTAGACGGCAACCAAGTTGGGCTCACTCAAATTTGGCTCAATAGCAATGGACGATATCACGTTGTTATTCGTATCAATTAAGAGCGCCGCAATATGATGCTGGTTCAGCCATGTTATTGCTTCTGTAACGCCGAGGAGCACACAATATTTTGCGTATACCTCTGCTGTTACAGTATCCGCAGCCATGACCGTTGCTGTCAGGACATCACTGATAGCCGGACGGGAATAATGAGGGTGAATTAAATGATGCTGCGGGCGACCTTTATGCCACCAGCGCCGATAATCTTGCCCAGAAGTGGCGACAGCACCAGATCTCAAAGTAAGAATTGCGACATCTTGGTCGTTTTGCATATGCTCGCCATTAGCACAGTAAGGTTTAGCAATTGCCACGCCCCAAACAATTGGACTGTCTATTGCATTATCTAGGGCTTGGCTTCTTGGGACACCGATTGCTATATCACCGCCCATATCTACCAAACAAGGGAGTTGCCAGTCATGACTTCGACTAATCTGCTCAGCTAATTGCATGGCACACCAGCCTTTGACATAACCATTCAAATCAAGTGCTATTCCAGCGGGCAGGTAGATCTGATGCTGACCATCAACCAATCGGCGACACTGAATACTGTCTATTTGCTGATTAGGATTGTTAGCATTGGGTTGAGCTTGTAAGTATGTGGCGGCATTTGAGCCAGAGTTTGAGGTAATTACGGGTATAGATGGCGTAGACATTTTTGGCAAGGTTTCAAATGACTGCCTATAACCAGCAGCCCAGAGCGGTTTGAGTAAGGTTGGGGTTATGAGACCTTGAGTTTCTACAACAAAATATATGGCGCGACCTAAGACCTCAAACAACTCTGCACTTACCTCCCTCCATTGGTCGGTATGATTATTAAGTCTCATGAGCTCACTGGTTTCATCGAAACGACTAAATATATGCTCCCAGCGTGCTAAACGCTGCTGAGTTTCACTTTTTAACAAAGAAATTTGGTGATCTATTATTTCCTGCGAGTGCTGTGTGCCAATCTTGGTAATGTTTAACGTTATTTGAATGTGGCAACCCATCGCCGCCAGTTTCAGAGTCGCCAATTTTGTCGTGTTCTTACTCATCAGAAGACTCCATTTTTTGCGATAGGGTATAAGCTCAATCATTACTCATCTTTGCTTATTTATTGATTTGCTGGTTATTGAGAAGAACGCGTACGGGCGACGACTGTTATTGCCTCTACAGGAGCAGCTTCATTGACCTGCCTCAGCTGTGTGATGTCAACAATGGGTATTGATGCAGCAGCTAGCTCACCACTCCCAGAATCTGTAGTATTTACAGTGACGGCGCTCACAGATGGGCTGTCTGTCTCTTGATTGAGCAAAAATAACCATCCACCCATCGTGCCTGCAATCGATGCAATCATGATACTGCTTTTAAGAAAGGCGAACGGATCAGCTTTTTTACTCGTCTTATTAGCAGGTTTCTTTGGAGTTGCTTGGGCCGTTGATTGTGTATTAGTCATCATAATCATCTTCCTCCTCATGGTGTTTGTAGCTCGTTGCGATTAGATGATCACTCTTTTTGTAATCCTCGTCACGGTATTTGCCGACTTTTTCATTTTCGTCCCTGTCGTCATCATGATGCTCATCTCGATCATCTTCATCGTAGTCTTCATAAAAATTCTCAACACGATAATTATTGGTCGCTACCGGATTTAGAACCGTGCCTAAATTGGCGTCAATATAAGTGGCGCTATTATCTAATAGCACTTCATAAGCGACCTTACCGTTATAGTTGATGAGCTCTGGATTGGCCTGCAATATCGCATTGGGTGCGTCTTGTTTTGCCAGTGCTGTCGCTTGCGCAGGACTAAGCGCAGCAAGAGGTAACTGCTGCACCGATGAGGATGATGCGTTAGGTGTGATGTCAGCATTTTGAGTGATGGGATCAGCTACTGATAAAGTACTAGCAGGTTCGGGAGACTGCACGGCTAAGGCAATAACCCCACCAAAGAATACTAAGGAAGTCGCACCGACAGTTAATAATAGTGGTTTTAAGAGCGGTAGGCTCACAGGTTGTACTCCATATAATGTTATTAGGGAATACGAGTAGCATACGCACCGAATATTAACTCAAGCTTAAGACAGTATGATTTATTTTTTTACAATGGTTTTGAGAGTACGTTTTTACTTCTTACCGTTACCACAAAGCCTGTTTCTGGTTGAGGGTGGTTGGCAAATGCTAAGGTGAGGTTGTGCAGATCTGCGATTCGATTGGCGATTGACAGTCCTAGCCCACTGCCTATTTGAGTTTGACCGGCTGGGCGATAGAAGCGTTCGCTCAGGCGTGCTAGCTGTTCTGGTTCTACGCCCAAGCCATTATCCACCACTTTGATACTATCAGTATCCAACTGCAGTTCGATCTGGCAGCCCTCTGGGCAATAGCGAATGGCATTGTCTAGTAAGTTACGGATTAATAGTTTAAATAATACTGGATTGATAAGAATGGGCAAAATATCGGCAGGATTGTCACAGTGTACGGTGCGTTTTAATTGAATGTGTTTTTCACGCGCCAAGCGGTTGACGTCACTCAGCACAGTATCGGTGAGCATCAGCCAGTCTGGACGTTCTAATTGCTCAGGGGGCAACTGCTGTTGCGGCTCTATTTTGGCTAAAACCAATAATTGATCGACCAAATGGGTGGCACGCTCGATACCATCGCTAATTTTTAGCGTGTGATAAAACAGTTGACTGTCGTTTTCTATACCCGACAGCTGTAACAGCTGCTGCTGTAACAAGTCTGCTTGTAGTTTTAGCGCAGCCAGTGGACTACGCAGCTCATGAGAAGCATCAGCAGTAAAGCGTTGTTCACGTGCCAAAGTATCTGCCACTTTCACAAACAACACGTTTAAAGCGGTCACTAAAGGCTGAATCTCTTGTGGGACGTCTGCTGTGATCGGATGATCGTCTTGCAGCTTGCGCTGTTCCACTTCGGCGCTGATTTGACTTAATGGCATCAGTCCGTGTCGTATCAATCCGATAGTCAAGATCATCAAGGAAAGCAGCCCAATTAACATCGGCAGCACTTGTACAGACATCGCTTCAACAATCATTTCTCGGCGAGAATCAAGATTTTGGCCAATCGCAATCACACGCCCTTCGTGCATATCATCGCTATGATAGTCATCGTGCGCATAAAACAACCGCCAACGTTTGCTAAAGGGATTCAGACGCTGATAAGCAGAGTTGTATTCTTCTATAAAACCACGCTGATCTGGCAGGAAAGAAAACGACTGTCCGTTTTCATCAGCCATTAATAGTCGTCCCTCTTTATCCCAAATAGCAAAGCCCATATAGTCATCTTCCGCATCACCAAGATCCCCTGACAGCTCTTTACTTTTTAAATTATATATTTTGGCAGCATGTTCGCTCTTCTGTTTATGATGATCGTCGTCATCGTCTTCTTGATCACTATTTTCTGAATCTCCAGTTTTTGGAATCCCGTCTTTGGAATCTACCTCTTTTAAGTCACTGTCATCAGCCGAGATACCCATCAAGTAACGAACCACTTGGGTGATTTGCGTGTCATTCATTTCATTGATTTCGTGCCACAACCGCCAAGCAATAAAGCTCGACGTGACAAGCCATAGCAAGGGCAGACCAATGAGTAAGGAGATGAACAGTCGCTGCTGGATACTTTTCATAAGCTCACATGTTGCTCATATATTGTTCGTATGTTGAAAGCCAAATTGACTATAAATATATTAATGGTTATGTGCTGGATTGAGGTAGTAGCCGATACCGCGTTTGGTTAAAATAAAGTCATTGCCCAACTTTTTGCGTAAATGATGAATATGTACTTCAATCGCATTACTCTCAATATCCTGTTGCCAGCCATAGAGTTTGTCCTCTAAGCTCGCTCGGCTATGTATCTGTTTGGGATGGGTCAGCATTTGCTCTAGTATCGCCACTTCTTTGATGGTCAGCTCAACGACTTGCCCTTGATAAGAAACCTGATGATTATGAGGCCAATAAGCGACGTCACCATAACGAATCTCAGGCTGGCTACGTCCCTGACTGCGCCGTATCAATGCTTGCAGGCGGGCAACCACCTCATCTAGTGCAAATGGCTTGACCAAGTAATCATCGGCGCCCGCATTGAGTCCCGCCACGCGATTGGCAATGGCATCACGAGCGGTAATGATCAGCACTGGTGTGTCTAACTGTTTGTATCGCCAATTTTGTAGCACCGTCATACCATCCCCTCTTGGCAACGTCAAATCAAGTAGCACCGCGTCAAACATATCCTCTTGCAGTGCCATCTCACCTTGCCTAGCATCACTAAACCAATCAACCATCATGCCATGGCTCTTTAGCCCAACAACGAGGCCTTCAGCAATATTGCTATCGTCTTCTATTAATAGTATGCGTGCCATGACTGTCCTATTACGTTATGTATCCTGCTATCTTGTTTTTATTGTGGGCGACGCGTCGTCACCGTTTTATTACCCGTTATCATCGACTTGATCAGATTTTGCCGTTCCCAATAGCTCATGGCAATTGCAGAGATAATATGCAACGGCACCAGCAAGTATAAACTATTGGCTAGTATTCCATGGATTTCTTCAAGGATATCTTTACTACCGAAAATTTTGGCTTCCATCAGATAACCACTGATGCCCAATCCTATAATCACGGCCCATAACGACAGCATCATAATAGCAGCCAGTGGATTATGACCCAAATGCTGCTCATCTGTACGGCGGATACTTAAATCAGATAGGTGGTGTTTAATACGAGACGGCGTGGGGAAAAAGTTACTAAAGCGTGCATAACGTGTACCCACAAATCCCCAAAGTAGACGGATAACCACTAGCCCTACCACGGTATAACCGACATATTGATGCAGCTCACTGCCTTCTTCGGTAAAAAGCAAATTAGCAGTGATACCAGCCGCGACGGCCCAGTGAGTCACTCTGACCAAAATATCCCAAACTCGTACTTTCTGAGTTTTAGGAATGTTTGATAACAATATATCAGACTCGTGGGTCGGATTCGTTGTACTGTTTTGGTTCATGGTCATCACTCCCCTAATAGTTCGTTTGTTTTTTGACGATATAATTGCTAAACATCAAACCTAGGCGAGATACCGCTAGTAGGCTAGACGTTACATCATCTGCTCTACTGCTATTACAACAAACAAACCTTAAGGCTAGCTTAGGAAGCTAAAAACCAAACACTCATATAGTGAGTAATATGTCATGACATTTCTAGGTGGTGATAAAAAATACCGTTTAAAATACCGTTGCTAGCAACATTATTTTTTAAACGGCACAATATTAGAATAAAAGCTGAGACGAATCCAATAATTAATTTATCGTAGTTCGCCTTTAAAGCGTTTACGCACCTGATGCAAGTACAGAGCCGGTGCGACTCGCTACAGTAAGCTGCCAAGGTGCGAAACAGGTTCAGGCAATATCCAGCGTTTGCGTCGCTGCAAACCTTGATCGATCCGTTCGGCCATCCCTTCAGTACTGCGCATACTCCGGCAATCCTCCCGATAAATAAGAACGCTTAGAAATAGAGATTAACTGCTAAACTATCAGCAGAAGAACCCTATGAAAAAGATCCGCTTTAGCGACAACCAAATCGTCAACATCTTAAAGCAAGCAGAGCAAGGTGTCCCTATCACTGAGCTATGCCGTGACCACAATATTGGACAAAGCACCTTTTATAACTGGCGTTCTAAATACGGCGGTATGGATGCCTCTTTAATCTCACGTCTTAAAGAGCTTGAAATTGAGAACGCTCGACTAAAGAAGATGTATGCCGATGAATGTCTTAAATCTGACATATTACAGAATGTCATGTCAAAAAAATGGTAGCGCCATCAAGGCGCCGTGAGATGGCTTGTCACTACCTTGAAGAGCGTTTTATTAGCATACGCAGGGCTTGCCATATCTTTAACATCAGCGTCACTTGCTACTATCATAAGTCAGTTGCCTCTGATGAAAACAAGCTAATAGCGGATTTATTAATAGATCTGACGCAGAAGAATAAGAATTGGGGCTTTGGATTATGCTTTTTAAGTCTGTATAACTTTCTGGGGTTGCCCTACAACCACAAACGCGTCGTGTATCGCATCTACTGCGATCTTGAATTGAACCTTAGAATCAAGCCCAAGCGCCGTATTAAACGTGACAAACCCATACCTCTAGCAGTACCTGATAGTATCAATCAAAGCTGAAGCATGGACTTTATGCCTGATGCGCTAACCGTTGAGATTGACTTTTCACTACCTGCTCAAAGAGTGATACGCGGTCTGAATCAGCTGATTGAATATCGAGGCAAGCCTGATCAAGTGAGATGTGACAACGGTCCTGAGTACATTAGTAATGCACTCAAAGACTGGGCACTAGAGCAAGATATTGCTATCAGATATATTGAGCCTGGTCATCCACAGCAAAATGCTTATGTAGAGCGCTATAATAGAACGATGCGGTATGATTGGTTAAACCAAGAGCTGTTTACTACTTTAGCTCAAGTCAGAGAACAAGCAGAACACTGGTTGTACCACTACAATAACGAGCGCCCGAACATGGGCAATGGCGGCTTTACGCCAATGCAGAAACTATTTCACGCAGCTTAATTCTATTAGATTAGTGTCTTAGGTTTGGGTGGGTTACCACTTGAATTAAACTTGGAATAGGTATGCCAATAACTAGTTCTGAATGAGCTGGTTCAGGCATTTCTGTTATTCGTGATGTTGAGGCATATTTATTTGATATAAGGCAAGGTACGGTAAAACGTACTATTTAGGCTTGGAAAACTATGGCTGCACCTAAGGTCTATTCATCATCGGATTACTCAGACAGTTGATTAAAAACCTACTCCTACACTAAATATTTGTATTTTTGATCTGTTTCTCAGCGACTGCAATGTACTAGCCAGAACATAACTGCTTAGGTGATGATGACTTCGCTATCGAGGGACTGAAAATCTGATTATAATGAACGTATAAACTTACTTTTAAATATTAAAAACATAAAAAAAGGTTGCCAATGCTATACCAAATATAGCCTCGGTAACCTTTTTTAATTTGGCATTTTACTTAGGTGATATTGTTAATATTGGGGTTTGAATAACCAAGAAAGGTTAGTCATGATTATCGTGTTTAGGCTTGATGTGCCCGTGATAAAATTTTGTTTATCAATGAGTGTGTAAGCGACGGTTAATACCAAGCAAACAAATGCGGGCCAAAAAGTCACTGGTCGTAATTTTGCCATACAAACTTCCTTGTTATGGTTCTGATTACGGTCAAGATTACTCCAAATCACAGACCATTGGAAAATGATATAAAGTCTGTCAACCATGACTAAAAGTAATGCCACAAAATATTAGGATATTTGTTAAGAGAGAGGTTCGCTTTAAGATGAGTATTAATAGATATGAAAATTGCCCAAAATTATGTTTCATAGCTTGTCACTATTAATTTTTTGGCCAGAGATGTATTAAGTAGTATTTATGAAAGAGGTTACTGGAAAGTAAATAGCTGTAGAGTAATTATTCTCAAATATCAAAATCGTAGTGATGTCATAGTTAAATACAATACAGTAATTATAAATATACTAAGCTAGATGGCTCAACCTCTTGTTACCGACCTCTGCTGTCGAATCCGTAGACATTAAATTTAGGGGTTATAATTTTAACGAATTTTCTATTTACTGTTTATTTTTATTAGGGGATAGCTTTAAAATTAATATCGATAGCAAAGAATTACTCAATGCTAGAGTAGACCAAATATTAATCTAAACTATAACTTGTTGGGTGATAAACACCTCAATATTATGGTGTCCAAAATATAATTAACCTATCCCTTACCATGGAATTCTTTTACTCTAATGATTCGAAAATCACCTAAATGCTATTGTTTACATAGTGCAGAAGACTGATGTATAAAATCCACTTTTCTTAGGTGATGTTGTTAATATTGGGGTTTGACGGCAGGGGTCACTCAGGCGTAAGCGCATTGGCATTGATACAAACGCTGATAATACTAACCGTTAAAAAGCTTAAAGTATGGCCAGCTATATTGGTTCTCGAAATACTTGTATATATAAGTCCACTTTTTTTATAGTGAAAGGATTATGTAAAGAACAGGTACTTATTGCAAGTATTTTTTCTAATTATTAGCTTTATAAAAACAAGAATTCATATTTGAATGACTAAGTGCTAAAATAGTATTTTAACACTCTTATATGAATGATTATATTATGAAAATAAGATTTGATTTTTATACGCCAAGTGAAATTTCTCAGATTTTAGGTGAACGCTTAAAAACGCAGAGACTGGCATTAAACTTAACACAAGCCGCTTTAGCAGATAAGGCTGGTACTGGCATCAGTACTGTTGCTCGTATTGAGTCTGGTCAGGGCGGTACACTAGACAATATAATCAGGCTCGCTATGGCTCTTGGCATGGTAAATCACTTTTCTGAATTATTTGATGTAGTGCCTACCAATATAGAAGATGTTATCGCTAAACAAAATCCACGCTTGCGCGCCTCAAATAAAAGCTGATATAAGGTAGCCACCTCAATGTATCAACCGATATCAATTATCAATATTTACTACCAAGGATTCGGAGACAAACGTCTTATCGGTAAATTAACGATGGATGGACGACGCCCTACCTTTGGCTATGATGCGGCGTGGCTGACTGATGGACTGGAGTTATCACCAATTGAGATGCCCTTACGATCAGCACCTTATTATGGTACTCATGCGTCGAGCCATTACCTATGCGGATTATTATCAGACAGCTTACCTGATGGTTGGGGAATGCTGCTCATGGATAGGTTCTTTCGAAAAACAATGTCTCATGCTACGTCAATCAATGTTTTAGATCGCCTCGCTTATATTGGTAATTCAGCAATGGGAGCACTTAGTTTTGAGCCACAACAAGATTTATCAGGCGCTGATATCGATATTAATGATTTTACTTTAGCCAAACTGGCCGCTGCCAATCAATCGATTTTATCCGGACAAGATAGCAACATACTGGCTGAGCTCATCGTTATCGGCGGCTCACCACAAGGTGCAAGACCAAAAGCACTTGTCCTATATGATGAGGCAACCGAGTTTATTACTACGGACTTAAAAAGCGAACAGCCATCCGCAGCGCCGTGGCTGATTAAGTTTCCTGCCCAATCTGAGCATAAAAGCGTTTGCCTATTAGAGTCAATTTATGCTGATATGGCTAAGCAAGCAGGCCTAAACATGCCTGCGCATCATTATTTTGATATCGGTGAAAAACATGCTGCTTTTGGGGTTGAGCGTTTTGACCGTATGGGCAATCAACGCGTTCATACTCATACGCTGGCAGGTTTATTAGACATTGATTTTCGCATCCCATCATTAGATTATCTGCAGTATTTACGCTGCGTGCGTATGTTGACCCAATCACAAGTTGCTGTAGAAGAGGGTTTTAGACATGCTGTATTTAATGTCATCTTTAACAATAAAGACGATCATAGCAAGAACTTCTCTTTTATGATGGACAAGGCTGGCAGGTGGTCATTGTCGCCTGTCTATGATCTCGTTTATAACTCAGGTATGAACGGTTATCATCAAATGGATGTGACTGGTGAAGCTCAATACCCTACCCGATCTCACTTATTAAAGTTGGCTAAACTTGCTGATATTAAGCAAAACAAGGCACAAGCTATTATTGATCAGGTAGCATCAGTTGCTGAGGACTTTTTGACTGTTATTAAAGATCATAACATTGAGAAAGAATTATCAAATCAGGTCATTCATGATATAAAAGCCAATCTCAATCGGATGGCAAATCAATAGACCTTAAGAAGTTGTTAAATTTGTTGTTAAAAATAAATCCTTAACAACCTTAACCCTTAATTATAAAGGGTTATGCTAAGTTAGTCGTTGCGTGGTGGGCGCACCAATGAATATTATCAGAAGCAATCAAAAGACCCCATAGCCTATACGCTGTGGGGTCTTTTGATTGTTTAATATATTACATCCTGACTTTATATAACTTACGATGTATTTTCATACAGCATTTTAAAGGTATTCTAGCAGGTATCTGCAAATACTGAACCGCTCCGAGTATATCGGAGGCTGATTTACTTGAGTCAGGCAGCGATGCCTAACAGGGATAAATTATCATAATACCGTTTTTCGAACTCAATTAGTGTTTCGGCTGTATATGTATAGTAGACGAAAAGCTTTTATTTTTAACCACTACACCTTTGGGTGCTAATGGCTCAAAGTCTTGATTAAATATCGCCCCATCTTCTGCAGGGATAATATACTGAGCTATGTAATTGGTGCCTCTGTCATCTTGAATATCAGCAAACGAGGCATAGTATTTATTGTATTTTCCGGCATCTACAAGCTTACTTTCAACTGGCTTTATAAATTTACCATGAATCAACTCAAGAGGATTAGTAGAACCGTGCTCGCGCGCTATAAACCAATATTTTTTATATGACTCTAAATTAAGGCTTGAAATATCTACCTCAGCCAAATCGATCCAGTTAGCGCATTGCTGCTCAAACATTTTCGAACGTAAATCCTCTCCTTCAAGCCAAGCAATAGCCATGTTTGTAGCACGCTTGATTAAATGACCTTCAATCGTTGCATTACTACCACCATCGCTAAAATCGATCATTTCTTTAGCAAACTCTAGTGAAAGCTTTTCAACATCCGCCCGATCAAATCTTTTTATCATTTATTTTTATTCCTAAGATTATTTATCGAAACACCCTAAATTTGGTTGGAATCCGCCACGCTACAAAATATATCATCAACTGTTGTCAAGGGTCAAGCAGTAACAATCTTTTGAAAATATTAGTAATGTTCGGGCCTCAAAAATCATCTAAAGGTAGGTCTATGTTGGTTACTTTCTAGCATCACTATGAATAAA
>NZ_CAJHBP010000003.1:0-207297 GCF_904846665.1 Psychrobacter sp. Pi2-51 | reverse complement strand
ACTGCGCTTAGCTCTGTTACTCTCTAGGTTTGACATAATATCGCCTAAAATATATCAACTCATTCTAGGATGGGACAATAGGCATAAAAAAGGCGACCTTAATGGGTCGCTTTTTATTTGGGCAGTGGATTTTAACGAAGTTGATTCATTAATCTGCTAATGATTTAATAAGCTCAAAGCGTGGTATTACTTTCCCATCGACTTCAACGGTTTCCGCAAACATGGCTAATGGGCGAACCCACACGCCGTATTCACCATACAAGCAGCGGTAAACCACTAGCGATTCTTCGGTTTCTGAATGTTGTGCGGTATGCAAAACTTGGTAAAGGCTGCCTTTGTAATGGCGGTAGATGCCTTGGGGAACAGTGGCTTGATTTTGTTGAGACATAAACAGCTCATTCATATTGATAATTGAAGGATTAATAAACGCTTTGTAATTTCCCTGCTAGCTTGGGCTTTATCTGTGACCATTCAGAACTGACCATACTATACATGACTGTATCTGAAATGATGCCATCACGGCGTACACGATTGCCTCGAATCACGCCATCTTTTTTAGCACCCAAGCGCTCAATGGCTTGTTGTGAGCGATGATTGTCAATATCTGTACGCCAGCCTACGGTTTGATACTTCAAGGTTTCAAATATATAGGTTAGCAGCATAAGCTTACAAGTCGTATTAACATGCGTTCGCCAATATGATTTAGCATACCAAGTATAGCCAATCTCTAAGCGTTTGCTGGTTGGTAAAATATCATGAAAACTCGTTGTACCAATCGCTTTACCATTTGATTCATCAATGACCACAAATGCTTGTCTGTCAGACATTGAATCTGCGGTATTGATATAGCCAATAACCTTGTCTGGCTCAGGTACCGACGTCTCGTTTATTTTCCATAGCTCACCATCTTGGCAAGCCTCCATCAAGTCAGTTGCATGACTGAGCATCAATGGCTTAAGGGTAATACCATTACTGGATAATGTCGGTAAATCTAGCATTTCTTTTTCCTTAAGCCACTATGAGTTTAGGTGGCAGTCACTTAAGCAACAGCCACTTAGGCAACAGTCACTTTCGCATAAGCCTTTTTGCCTGCTTGGATAACGACTGTCTGACCAGATGTTAAACTAAAGCTACCATCAACCACATCGCCATCTACTTTTACCACACCACGTTTTACCATGTCTTTGGCAGATGAGCTGTTTTTCGCAAGCCCAGATTGGTTCAGTACTTGAGTGATAAATAGTGCATCCTGACCTTCTAGATCTACTGTTACTTCTGGCAAATCGATTGGCAATTCGCCATCAGCTAAGACATTACCGGCTGATTTGTGCGCATTGGCAGCGGCATCAGCATCATGGAAACGCTCGATTAACTCTTCGGCTAAAATACGTTTGATTTCTTGTGGATTGCGACCATTTTCCATTTCTGCCAATAAACCTTCGACTTCATCCATTGGTTTAAAGCTTAAAAATTCAAAATAGCGGCGGATTAACGTATCTGGCATAGATAAGATTTTTTGGTACATCGTGCCCGGTGCATCGTAAATGGCCACGTAGTTGTTTAAGGACTTAGACATTTTATTAACGCCGTCTAGCCCTTCCAGAATTGGTACGGTGATACATACTTGCTGCTCTTGACCATAACGGCCTTGCAACGTGCGTCCCATCAATAAGTTGAAAGTTTGATCGGTACCGCCAAGCTCCACATCAGCTTTTAGCGCGATAGAGTCATAGCCTTGCACGAGCGGATATAAAAACTCATGGATAGAGATTGGGGTCTGTGAGGCATAACGCTTAGAGAAATCATCACGCTCAAGCATACGCGAAACGGTTTGCTGGCTGGCAAGCTGAATCATATCAGCGGCGCTCATGTCATTGAACCACTCAGAGTTAAAAACCACACGGGTTTTTTCTTTGTCCAAAATTTTGAATACTTGCTCAGCATAGGTTGTGGCATTGGCTTTGATTTGCTCATCAGTCAATGGCGGACGCGTGCTGTTTTTGCCAGAAGGATCACCAATCTTGGCCGTATAATCACCGATTAAGAAATAAATCTCATGACCCAAGTCTTGAAAGTGCTTGAGTTTATTAATCAAAACAGTGTGGCCGAAATGCAGGTCAGGTGCGGTAGGATCAAAGCCCGCCTTGATACGCAATGGACGGTTTAGCTTAAGCTTCGCCACTAAATCCTCTTCAGATAGGATTTCTTGCGTACCGCGTTGGATAAGGGCAAGTTGTTCTTCTAGCGTGTAAGTTTGCGTGGTCATGATTATCTCTTTATTGTCTTTATTAAGGGTTAAACGTTTGAGCGATTTAGAATTTCGTCGCTGTCAAAAGATGTTAGAATTTGACGGATATACTAGCGTTTTTTAAGGTAAATTGCCATGACCAAGCCCTGTAATCAAGTACTACGACAGCTGCCTCTATTTGAATTCGCTAATGGTGATGATTTTCAATCGTTTAAATCAGAATCACAACCAGATTCAGAACAGGCCGCTTTTAGTGATTACATAGTTTATGTTGACGAGAGCGGCGATCATAGCCTAGAAAGTATCGATCCAGATTACCCAGTTTTCGTTTTAGCATTTGGAATATTTCATAAGCGACACTACGCTGAAAAAATCGTACCAGCCATCGAGAAGTTTAAATTCAATAATTTTGGTCATGACTTAATAGTTCTGCATGAGCATGAAATTAGAAAGAAAAAAAATGCTTTTACTTTATTGAATAATCAAAGTCTCAACAAAGTGTTTTTAGATGATTTATCGCAGATTATGCAAAGTAGTAATTTTATACTAGCAGCTTGTGTAATAGATAAAATCAAGCTACAAAATTCTGATATTTTAACAGAAGAAAATAATCCTTATCACTTAGCATTAGGTTTTTGCTTAGAAGGATTATATGATTTTTTGAGTGAAAAAAATCAACTCGAACGTAAAACACATATTCTAGTTGAATGTAGAGGCAAAAAAGAGGATAAAGCCTTGGAGCTTGAATTTAGAAGAATGATTGACGGTAATAATCGTAAGAATGTTCCATTACCATTTGATATTGTATTTGTAGATAAACAAGCAAACTCTACAGGCTTGCAGTTTGCTGATTTAGTTGCAAGACCAATAGGTATAAACTATCTTAGACCTACTCAAAGCAATAGAGCGTTTGATATATTGAGAGAAAAATTTATGTGTCGTGGAGGTCGAGACTGTCTAGGGCAAGACTATGAAGGATATGGATTGAAAATCATTCCTAAAAATATTATTTCTAAAAAGCTTGTTTCTAAAAAAGCGAAAAGCCTCCAGGAACCCCCAGAAGCTTAGACGCCGACCGGGAACCCCCAATCCACTTAGTAACATTATACCTTTTTACCCAATGCTAAACAATCTATAAAACAAAATTTCTTCAGAATAGAAGTAAAGTCACCATCTGAGTATATTTTTCCTCACTATGAATATAGTTCACAGTAATTAATTAGAAGATATAAACTTTTTCCACTTCAAACAATAACTTGAGTATTTCGATGAAAACAGAAAAAAATAGTTTCAACGACAAGGACATTATCGACGATTTAAATTATGCCACACTTACTGAGGCACTTGAGCAAACTGTGTTTGAAAACTTCGATGATGGCTTATATATCGGCATGATGTCGGGCACCAGTTTGGACGGTATGGATGCCGTTCTTTGTCAATTCGGTACAGATACTGGTAATGAAGACGAGGCTCAGCAGCCCATGCGCTTGTTAGCTTCTTATAGCCAAGACTTCCCACCGCGACTGCGTGAAGTATTATTGGCATTATGTCAGCCCAATGGTGTTCAGACATTGACACCAACGGCTGACGAACCAAACAGCGAACTGGACTGGTTCGGCTGGGCGAGCCGTGAGTATGGTGAGTTTGCTAGCGAGGTGGTCAATACTTTATTAACACAAGCCGATACCGATGTAGAGTTGGTGCTGGCCACTGGCTGTCATGGACAGACGGTGCGCCATCGTCCGCAGATGGGGTTTAGCTTGCAGTTGCTGGATGCCAATATCATCGCTGAGCGTACAGGCATCAGCGTGGTTAGCGATTTCCGACGCCGTGATATGGCAGTCGGTGGTCAAGGTGCGCCATTGGTGCCAGCCTTTCATCAAGCGTTGTTTGCCACACCTGATAGTACTCGCGTGTTATTAAACTTGGGCGGTATTGCTAATATCACCGTCTTGCCAGCGACTTCTAATAAATCATCAAATCAACCAGACGATGTCCTAGGTAAGGTTGTAGATAATGTCGTTGTAGGTTACGACACTGGCCCTGCCAATTTACTATTAGATGCATGGACCTCGTTGCATACAGATAATTCTTATGACGCAGGTGGGGCTTGGGCGCAGTCTGGTCAAGTCATTGAGCCGCTGCTCAACCAACTGTTGGAACATCCGTTTTTTGCAAAATCTTATCCCAAAAGTACGGGCCGCGAAGACTTTAACTTAGCATGGCTACAAGACGAGCTGCAAAAATTCGAACAGGCATCTGCGGTCATTCGTTATTCATCAGCAGATGTACAGGCCACGCTCACTGAACTGACAGCCATCAGTGCGAGTGCGCAAATTAATAAGTTTATCGATGCTAACGAAAATACTTCGGTATACGTCTGCGGTGGTGGTGCCTTAAATGACTACTTGATGACGCGTTTGCAGGCATATCTCCCTCATTGCACGGTAGAAACCACTGCGAGCTTAGGATTAGATCCAACATGGGTAGAAGCTGTTGCTTTTGCATGGCTAGCGAGACAGACATTGATGGGTGAAACAGGTAATTTGCCAGCAGTGACAGGTGCAAGTAAAAACGTGGTGCTGGGTCAAGTGTGCTTTGCCTAGTCCATTAATTTTAGTTTACATACGTGCACCTATGTGTTTTATAATGACTTCCGAAATAACATCCTCTTAGGACCGTAAGTACAGGATATATCGCATGAGCCAACACAGCAATTCAACCACCTCACAAGCCGATCAGGTTAGCGCAACCTCGGCGCACAAACCGCGCCATAAACCACCTCACTACGAGCGCTCTGATGATATGCGCGTGGTGATCACCGGCATGGGTGCCATTACACCACTGGGTCTAGACGTTGATAGCTCGTGGAAGAAACTGCTCAATGGCGAGAGTGGTATCGCACCGATTACCCATTTTGATGCTGCCGAATATCGTGCGAAAATCGCGGGTGTGGTCAAAGACTTCGACGCCAAACAATATATGAATGCCAAAGACGCACGTCGCTATGATGAATTTATTCATTATGGTATCGCCGCCTCTAGCATGGCACTACAGAATGCGGGCTTTATCGACCAAATAAGCGCGGCTGATGCGCCTGTACAAGGTGTTGACCAAGAGCGTTTTGGTATTATTTTAGGCTCAGGGATTGGCGGTATTCAAACCATTGAAAACAGCCGCGATACCCTGCGTGAAAAAGGCGCGCTGAAAGTCTCACCCTTTATTATTCCAGGCTCTATTATAAATATGGCGGCTGGATTGGTGGCGATTAAGCACACCTTAAAAGGCCCCAACCTCGCAACATCGACTGCCTGTACAACAGCCACTCACGCGATCGGACTTGCAGCACGCCTGATCGCTTATGGTGATGCCGATGTGATGCTGGCCGGTGGTAGTGAAAAAGGCTCAAGCCCGCTTGGTATATCAGGGTTTGGTGCTATGCATGCACTCTCGACCCGCAATGATGAACCAACCAAAGCCTCACGTCCATTTGATAAAGCCCGCGATGGTTTTGTACTCGGTGATGGCTCAGGTATGGTCGTGCTCGAAAGCTTGGCTCATGCCAAAGCACGCGGCGCGACCATACTGGCTGAATTGGTCGGTTTCGGTATGAGTGATGATGCAGGTCACATTACTGCGCCACCAGAAGATGGCAATGGTGCTGCACGCGCAATGAGAAATGCCTTGCACGATGCTGGTATTGAGCCATCGAGTGTTGGTTATGTCAATGCTCATGGTACCAGCACGCCTGCTGGTGATGTCGCTGAATCAATCGCCATTGAAACCGTATTTGCTCCAGTGAAAGACAGTATTCTAGTCAGCTCAACCAAGTCAATGACTGGTCACTTGCTAGGTGCAGCAGGCGGCGTTGAAGCCATATTTACAGTGCTTTCCCTACAGCATCAACATGTACCACCAACCATTAATTTGGATAACGTGGAAGACAACTGTAACCTCGACTATGTCGCCAATCAATCTCGCAAAGTTGAGAATTTGCAATACGCTGTCTCGAATAGCTTTGGCTTTGGTGGCACCAATGGCTCGTTAGTCTTTGCACGTTGGCCTAGCAATGACTAGAGCATAAAAGCATACAACACGCGTTGTTGTAACCTTGGTGTCAGATTTGCTACGTTTGTCCACTTGCAGCCCCTTATCGTACTTGCGTATGATAAGGGGTAATTTTTGGAACATTTATGGAAGATACCATGTCAAGCTACTCATTTTCCCATCAGTTTTATCAGCGCTGGACGTGTGCGCCTGAGCCTATACGCGCAGCAATCACCCAAGAACTAAAAGATATCACCACTTTACTGCAAAGCGATACACCCTTTGAGAGCTTTGAATTTCAAACCCATGATTTAGATGCTCATATCGATGAGCTCTATGAAAACCACGAAGCTGAGCAAGCCATTGCCAAAGCGATCACGGAAAAACAAGAACAAGCACGCGCCACTGCTGAAAAAGAACGTCTCGAAGAAGAACAAAAAATAAAAGCAGCAGCGGATGCCAAACTCCAAGAAGAAGCTAAATTAAAAGAAGAGGCTAAATTAAAAGAAGAGGCTAAACTGCGCGAAGAAGCAGAAGCCGCGCAAAAAGAACAAGAAAAGAATGCAATACTAGCTGCTGATAAGTGCAATGATGACAAGTCAGTAGCAGCGATCGAGACAAATATTGCGGACAAAGCAAACGTTAATAGTAGTGCCACTGATAACTCTGAAAAAAATAATACCCAAAGTGTGGCTACTGAAAATCCTACGGCGAACCATAAAACCATCAACGAACATGCAAACACTGCTGAAGATAATACGGTCAATAATAATAGCAGCGTTAAAAATGATAACGCTATTAAAGCCATTAATGATACAGCCAGTACTGCCATCAAGTTGGCATTAAAAAACGCAAAACTGAGCGCGACACATCAAGAGTTAATCCGCGAGTTGGAAATGCAGATTGATGACTACCTAAGCGATCAGATGATGCTCATGTCTGAAAACCTAAAATCTTGGCTACGTGCAGAGGTCACTCAGCATTTAAGTGAGCAGGATAAATTAGAGATTAGTAAAAAGTCATAAGAAAACTAAATGCTGCTGTTTAGAAAAAAATCCCCGTAAAATTTACGGGGATTTTTTTATTTTAAATGCGCAGATATAGGCTTTTACTTTAGATAGCCTGAGTACGCTCAGTTAGCCACTCAAGTGCTGCGCCGTCGACACGGTCTTTTAGCTCCGCATAAACTTGGCTGTGATAGTCGTTCAACCAATCAATCTCTACTTGATTCAACAATGACGACTCAATCAAACGCGTATCAATCGGGCAGTAAGTAACAGTCTCAAAGTTTAAGAATTTACCAAACTCTGTCTCGGTAGGGCTTGCCACACGTGTATTAACCATTAGGTTTTCTATGCGAATGCCCCATTTACCTTCACGGTATAGACCTGGCTCATTACTTGAGATCATACCTTCTTTCATCGCACGCTCTTTTGGCGTACTCGCACTATAGGCAATGACTTGTGGGCCTTCATGGACGTTTAAGAAGTAACCAACCCCATGACCGGTACCATGACCATAGTCCATCTGTGCTTGCCATAATGGCGCACGGCAAATGGCATCAATTAATGGTGAGGCAATACCGTCAGGAAAATGCGCTTTTGCCAATGCAATATGGGCTTTGAGCACGGTGGTAAAGTCACTTTTATGCTCAGAGCTTACTTGTCCGATACCGACCACGCGAGTGATATCAGTCGTGCCATTCTGATATTGCGCGCCTGAGTCAATCAGTAGTAGCCCGCCCTCGCCCTCGGCCACATCAAGGTAGCTGAATTTTTCTGGTGTTGCGCGGTAATGTGGCAACGCACCGTTTTCATTAAAACCTGCAATCGTTGGAAAGCTTGGTGATACATAGTGTGGCTGCTGACTACGTACGTCGATTAGCATGCTATCAACATCTAACTCACTTAAACGCTCACCGTTTGCTAGGCGCTGCTCAAATGTCGCAAAAAACTCAGCTAAGGCAGCACCATCCTGACGCATTGCCTCACGCACATGATCGATATCAGCATCAGCTTTAACAGATTTAAGTAACGTACTTGGCGCCATTTGCTCAATAAAGCCAACATCGTCTGCCATCTTCGATAGCGTGCCGACTGCAACCTTACTTGGATCTAATAACAATAAATCTTCTGGCGTAAGCGTACTCAATGCTTGTTGTACCGCCTCATAATCAGCAATCGTAATGCCGCTATCTTTTAGCGCGGTTGCGATATCAGCACTGACTTTATTGTTATCGACAAACAATGTCGCGTCGTTTTCACTGATGAGCATGTGTGATAAAAACACAGGATTATAGTCAACATCCGCACCACGTAAGTTGGTCAACCATGCGATGTCATCTAAACTTGAAAGTAAATGATGCGTCGCTCCTGCCTCTGTCATACCTGCACGCACAGCGGCAAGTTTTGAGGTGGCAGACTGAGCAAGAAACTGTTCATCGTGAGCATATAACTTGGCGGCTGGCAGCGCTGGACGATCTGTCCAAATCTCTGTCAATACATCGCGCTCAGTGATCAAAGTAATGTCATTGACATCAAATGCATTTAGCAGTCGATCCTGCTCAGCGATAGACAACACATTGCCATCGACTGCCACACTATCACCTTCTTGTAAATGATCTGCTAGCCAATCGATATGATTCGGCTGACCTGGAGCCAGCTTCTCTAAAGTAATACCCGTGCCTTCTAACTGATCCGCGGCGTGTACCCAATAACGACTGTCTGTCCACAGACCAGCAAAGTCAGCAGTCACGACGAGCGTACCGACCGAACCTGTGAATCCTGACAGCCACAAGCGTGCTTGCCAATATTCAGGCAAGTACTCAGATAAATGCGGGTCAGCAGAGGGTACGATAATTGCAGTGAGATCCTGCGTCGCTAGGCTTTTACGTAAGCTGTCAATACGGTCATGAATGGTTTGTTTATTCATTGGATGTGTCCTTATTAGAGGTAGAGCAATTGATTTTGGAGAAATTAGATTTAAAAAAAACACTACTGTGAGGCGACTATGGATAGCCGTCTTATTTGGGTGATTAGAATGGTTTCATGTGTCAGTTAAATATAGAAAACAACTGGTTTAATAGAATAATAAAAACGTGCTACCGATAATGGTAACACGTCTTGTCATACGTCACTTGTGCTGTTGTTATTCACAAATGTACATCAGCTTATTTTATGATTTGGCCAGTTGTTTTTCACGCTCGCTATCTTTGAGCATTTTATTGATAGGTTTTGCTAATACCAATAACAATACAGCGGTAGCCACCAAAAAGATCGTCATGGTGGTAAACAAACCCGGTAACCCTTCAATTTTGTCAGCAGATACATGACCACCAAAGAAAGCGGCAACCAAGTTACCCATGGCGATAGAGGCAAAGAAAAGTCCCATCATTTGGCCTTGCATACCCTCTGGCGCTAATTTAGTCATGGCAGACAAACCCACTGGGCTAAGTGCTAATTCACCCAATGTTAATAGTAATAAACTACCCACCAGCCATAGTGGCGACGCTAAGCCAGCACCAGGCGCTAAAATGCTCTTAGAGGCAAAAATCATCAATGAAAAACCTGCTGCCGCAAGTAACATACCAAGCGCAAACTTAGCCATACTGCTCGGCTCAAGACCTCGGTTAGCCAGCTTAACCCAGATAATACTGACGATTGGCGCTAAGATAAGAATAAATAAAGGGTTCAATGACTGAAACCAAATACTTGGCACCTCAAATCCTAAGACATTAAGATCAGTATAGCGATCAGCAAATAAGTTAAAAGACGTTGGCTGCTGCTCAAAACTTGACCAGAATAACGTTGAACCAATAATTAAGATAAAGCAGATCAATAGACGTAACTTATCCGTCTTATCTAAACGCGGTGAGATAAACATAATAGCAAAGTACAGTATCACCACGGCTGCAATGATATAAGTCATATACTGCGCGACCATCTCAGGATTGAACGGCATGATACCCGTAGACACCAAAACAATAACCGCAACCAATAATGCTAAAAACCCTGCAACCCAGCGACCGATATTTTTATAACGACCGTTGGCATGTTCCCATTCAGCACTGATGCCTTTGGCCTTTGCGTAGCGTGTTAGATTTTTTTGCGCCGCAAAGCGGTAGATAAGTAACGACACCAGCATCCCAAGACCACCGACACCAAAGCCGACATGCCACATGCCTTTTTCTTTAAAGACTCCGACAATCAGTGCCGCTAGTAGCGCACCAATATTGATGCCCATATAGAACAGAGTAAAGCCACCATCACGGCGTACATCACCCTTGGTATATAGAGCGCCAACCATCACTGAAATACAGGTCTTAAATAACCCTGAACCCAACACAATGCACATCAGACCGACAAAAAACAGCGTCATGCCAAATAACGCAGAGAGCGCAATGCATAAATGACCGAGCGCAATAATAATACTGCCCCACCAAAGAGCGCGCTCTTGCCCCAACCAGTTATCTGCTAGCCAACCGCCTGGTACTGCCGCTAAATACAATGAACCAGCAAAAATACCATAGATAGCAGATGCAGTGACCTCATCAAAACCAAAGCCACCACTGCCTACCGTTGCTACCATAAACAGGACTAATAAAGGACGGATGCTATAATAAGAAAAACGTTCCCACATTTCCGTAAAAAATAGCGAGCGTAATGGCTTGGGATGCCCCATAAAGCCGTTGTCTAGCGCTTCCAATTCAGCCGCGCTAGCCCCTGATTGTGTTTCTATGCCCATAACTTTATTCCTTTAAAGATCATATTAGTAATGACCAAACCCCCAATTACTTAGATGAACGGTCATTATAGGCGGAATATTGTTTCACTTGGTTATGGCCAAGTAAAGAAAAAGTTGGCTATAAATTACACAAATACCCATAAAAAAACTCGTTCTCATCAGATGAGAACGAGTTTTTCTTTTTAGTCTAGACAGCAGTACTATCCTATTGATATCACTGCCGATAAAGACGCCATAATGCCACTCATTTTAGCGTAGAGTGTCAATATTTGGCGGTCTAAAGAACTAGGTTACAGACTACTGTACTGCTGCCGTATCATCAGCAGCATTGCCCGCATCTAGATCACCATCTGCTTGTTCAGCTGTCAAATCAGCATCAGCAACTGCCACTTGACTTACTGTGCCAGAGGCGGTCGCTGTACCTGCTTCCGCAGTGACGACCGCACTATCCGCATCTGTCGCTGGTGTTACGGTTGCATCTGCAGCAGCAGGTACGGTCGCTTCTTCTGCGGTTGCGGCGTCTGCCTCAGCTGGCGCGGCATCTTCAGCAGCCACAGTTTCTGCTTCATCAGCAGCGGCTGAGTTTTCTGTCGTGTCAGCCGTAATATGCTCTCCTGCTGGACGCAAGAATGCTGAGACACCAATGAGTAATACAATCGCTAAAAATAAGCCAACGCCGCCTAAAGCATACAACAGCTCTTTTTTTGGATTGTTGTTGACGATATCTTCTGACATACCTTATCCACCTTGCACAGAATATTTGAAATATTTGGCTATTATATCGCAATTTATGCCCATTTGTTAAAACCCTTAACTATTTAAAGGGTTTATTATCGAAAAATTGCGAAACTTAGCATGTATCATTCTAATTAATTAGCTGATCGAACGGCCTCGAGGAGCCTCGCGTTTGCCAAGATAGCTCAATAATAACAAGAGCGCAATAATGAGCAAAATCGGATAATTGCCAAAGCGCATAAATGGTGTGTTACCTACCCGTGCCTGAACATCACCGCGTAATACGGTACGTTCAAACTGCGGTGCACGCTCGACGATACGACCCTTATGATCGATAATCGCCGTCACGCCAGTGTTGGTCGCCCGCATAAACCAGCGACCGTTTTCAAGCGCGCGCATTTGTACCATTTGTAGATGTTGCAGTGGACCTGCCGATGTGCCAAACCATGCATCGTTTGAGATAGTCAATAAAAAGTCAGTCCCAATCGCGTTTTTACGGGTGGTATCAGGATAGGCAACTTCATAGCAGATGGCTGCACCCAAATTATGCCCACGTACACGTAATGGTGACTGCTGATCACTACCACGGCTATAGCTCATGATGTCTTGGCTACCAGCTAAGTTAGGCAGGATATCGAGCAGGCCTTCAAATGGAATATATTCACCGAATGGCACAAGACGTTGCTTTTTATACAATCCTTCTGCCTGTGCACCCAATGCAACCACGCTATTATAAAATGGTGGATATTTATCTGTACTAGCATCAAATGCCGCTTCATCCTTATAAGGGATGCCTGTGACCCATGTGGTATCAGTCTCTTTGGCCATTTTTACCATTTCGTTGATAAAGCCAACGGCTTCGGTCTGAAACATTGGAATCGAGGATTCAGGCCATAAAACAATGTCACGCCCCCACTCGGTACGCGTCAAGGTTGCATAGATTTTTAAGGTTTCTACTTGATATTCGGTCAGCCATTTTAGGTCTTGCGGAATATTGCCTTGGATCAGCGATACCGATAAATCAGGCGTGCCCTTTGGTTTCGTCCATTGCGGATTAATCAGCCACAATGAGACGCTTACCACAAGTAATGCGGCAGTCACAACCATATAACCACCACGGCGACGCAAGAGCTCAACGGTACTTGCAGCCAACAGGATGGCGACGAAAGAAACCGCGAAAACACCAGCAACCGGTGCTAATGATGATAGCCAATACTGCTCGGTAAAGGCGTAGCCTACGAACAACCATGGAAAACCGGTAAATAACCATGTTTTCATCCATTCTTGCAACACCCAAAGCGCCGCAAAAGCCAAGGGCTGCTTACCGACCATGCGATTAAAAACTAACGCCAAAAGTCCGTGGAACAAACCCATACCAAGACCCATCAACGCAATCATAATCAGTGCCAGCCATGCAGGCGTCGCACCATAGACATGGATAGAGGTATACAGCCAAAATGCACCCACGCACCACAATCCCGTACCGTACGCTTGACCAATAATAAAGGCGCGGCGGCCTGTCATCTCAGGCATCAATAGCGCGTATAAGATAGCGGGCGATACCAGTGCTACTGGCCAAATACCATAAGGCGCGAGCGCAAAGATAAAGATTGCCCCTGCCAACCAAGCAATCAATATGGCCAGCCCCATAGGCAAACCCTTCGGTTTTTCGGGGTTCAGACGTTTTTGCAAATCAACAGTAGACAGACGCATAGCAGTTATCCAAAACCATATTATCTAAAATGTTACATGTTTAGTATTCAGTCGATATTTAACTTGAAGCTGGCTCAATGGTTATAAACGCCCTATCTTTTCAATAGTATTTTCTTATAATCGTCTTATAAGCACCATCGTCTTATAAAGATAGTCAAAATACCCCGAAAACACGACGATACTGCTGATATCAATTTTTTGTAGCCTCTGGCTGCGTAGGCACAGCAAGCAAGAAAAATTGATATCAGCAGGGCGTCATACATCGATATTACTTTTCACTGACTATGTAAGATTGGTATAAATACAGCGTCTAAAAATCAAACCCGCCCATGATACCAGTCTGCGTCAATCAATGGGTAAATTTGCGTAGTAAAAAAAGTGAATGCTAAAAGTGAATGACAGACAGACAGCAAAAAACACGACCGCAATCGTGTTTTTATAAAAATTATCAGCGTGTTATAAAACTTATGAATGGCACGTATGACAATAATGTCAAAAATACATTAATGACTGCCTATCAATAGGTGCTGCTCAGGATTCGTTTTGGTCAGTTCTAGGTTTTGAATAAAACGACCTTCCACATCAGTAATGGTAATTTGCCAATCGTCTATCACCACGCTCTCGCCTTCTAGGTCACCTACATAACCCAGCGCCTGCATGACCAGACCGCCCATGGTATCGACATCGGTATCATCAAAACGACTGCCAAGCTCATCATTACAGTCTTCAATGACCGTCGATGCTTGCACACGCCAAGTATTTGGTTTGTCGGGATCAGCGATGATATTATTTATATCACTGTCTTCATCGAAGTCATCATGCTCATCGACGATATCACCGACGATTTCCTCGAGCAAATCTTCCATGGTGACCACACCGCCGAAGTTGCCAAATTCATCGACCACAATCGCCATATGTACTTGGGTACGCTGTAGTGAGCGCAACAAGGTATCAGAACGTGCAGTCTCACTAATATAAAGCGGCTGACGTACCAAATCTTTTAGACGTTTGCTATCGATTTTATCTTCTTGGTCACGCACCATATGGACGAGAATAGGAATCAAATCCTTGGCCAATAAGATACCAATGACCGCATCATCATCTTGACTGTCAAAGACGGGATAGCGCGAATGGGTGGTTTCAAGGATGATATCCATCACTTCAGCAAGGCTGGTGCTTTCGTGGATACCAATCACTTGCGGGCGCGGCGTCATGATCTCGCGCACTTGTGTCGCAGGCAGATCGAGCACGCCCTCTAGCATGTCCACAGTATCAGGCTCTAAGAACTGGCGCGAATCCTGTACCAAACGAATCAGTTCATCACGGGTTTCGGGGGCGGTCGATAGCCAGCGTTTTAAGCCGCGCATCGACCAACTACTCGGGCTGGGAGTGTCGTCAGACATGGTGGTGTGATTTAACCTCTTTAGTTAATGGTAATTAATATCGTAAAAACATTAATATCGTAAAATTGTAGATGGGGATTAAAGTACTAAATAAAACCAGTCGTTTATGATTAATAAATACATAGACCAGTTTAAATTAGCTTCACTTTATCGCAAGGCTCAAAGACATTCAACGACAAATTCACTCAAATTGTACTGTCAGTGTGTTATAAACTTTGCTATGGTCAAAGCCTTTACTCATCAAAAAAAATCCTATGTCGTTACGTTCCTTTTTTTCTCGCTTACTCTCGATTGGTTCGCATAGCTCTGCGGCAAACGGTCGTCTTGCAAATCATGACTTAGAGAATGCATCATCAGACAGTAAGCAACCAAAACATAAGTGGCGACATCGTCTTGTGCGGTTTTTTATCGCCGTCACACTGCTGCTATCAGCAGTCTGGTTACTATTGGCGATTTGGTATCAGTTTGGCGCACGCTCAGCTATAACGTGGCTGGCAACTATCGTTATTGTTGGCGTGCTTAGCGCTTTGTTTTTTATGCGTTATTGGACAATTGATGCTAAGCAAGCACCTCAGAATATAACGGCGGACAGACAAGCTAGCGGCAAAAAAACCACGACTCAGCAAACGAAGGTCAAATGGCTAATCGGACTATACGCGGCGATTTGGTGCCTAGGTGTTGGTTGGTTTATGTCTATCGAACCCCAGCAACAACGCGAGTGGATGCCAGAAGTCAGCCAAAAAATAACTTATGAGCGTGACCCGAACAATCCCGATTTGATTACGCTCACCAATGTACGCAACTTTGATTGGCATACCGAAGACGACGCGACGGCACGCTGGGAGACGCGGACGATTGATATGTCAAAATTGTCTGGCGTCGATGTGGCGAACTCTTATTGGATGGGGCCACTGATTGCCCATACTTTGGTGAGCTTTCGTTTTGAAGATGATAGACCGCTCGCTTTCTCGTTTGAGATTCGCAAAGAACAAGGCGAGTCTTTTTCGGCGCTCGCAGGATTTTTTAGACGTTATGAGCTGAGCCTGATTGCCGCAGAAGAGCGCGATATTATCTATACACGGACGAATAAACGCGGTGAGCAAGTTTATCTATTGCCGGTTAGCCATTTGCAGCAACGCGAGGTCAAGTCATTATTTGAGTCTTATCTAACCGCTGCCGATGAGCTAAATGCTAAGCCTGCGTGGTACAACACCTTGACCAGTAACTGTACCAATATTATCTTTTATATGGCGCGGCTGGTCAGTGGTGATCGTCTGCCGTGGGATTACCGCATTTGGGTCTCGGGCTGGCTACCAAACTATCTCTATGACGTCGGTATGCTCGATACCAACTTCCAATTAAATGAAGAACAGCAAGGCGAGCAAAACTGGTCGATGGACACTTGGTACGAGCGCACCCATATTAATCCAAAAGTTCGTGGGTTTGACAATCAATCTAATCTAGAATCAGGTACTAACAGTCGCGAATTTTCTACGCAAATTCGCCAAGGCATTCCTATTCCGCCCTTGGCTGATTCGCAAGCAAGCGCTGAGGCACAAGCCCAATCTGCGGCTCAAGCGTCTAACTAATTATAGATTAAGGCTTAACCCACGTTACCACGCGCGTTTCCATCTCTTCGTCAGACATGCCAATTTCAGAGACGCAGCGACCTGCCACGCCCACATTGACAGCGCGCATTTTCTGCTGGGTCTCTACCGCATTTTGGGTCAGTAACAGATGCCAACTCGGCAGGCTTTGTCCTTTATACAAGCGCTTGTAAGCGCAGTGCGATGGTAGCCACATCATCTGCGGTAAGTTGTCCATGGTCAATTGAATACAATCTGGCACGTGCTCTTGACGTGTTGCATAGTGACCACAGTATCCCGTCGCACAGTCCATCAGCTGACAAGTGACATCGGTATATTCGACTAGCTCTTCGTCCACATCGCCATTCTCATCTTCGTCGATGTATTTGATTAAACAGCAACTGCCACAGCCATCACACAACGCTTCCCATTCGCTATGGTTCAATTCATCTAGCTTAAAGCGTTCCCAAAACTGTGGGCGTAATATCTCAGACGTTTCATCCGATTCGCTGTCAGAAAACAAGATCACGATTGGGTCTGATTTGAGCGGCTGAACAGCATCAGCGTTTAAATTGGCAGCAGATTTATTTAACAAGTTGATAGTCATAGCATTGTAGTCGATTTTTTATAAAGAGACATTTTGATAAAGAGCGTTACAGTATTATAGCTGTTTTTACTGAGTATGGGCGTTAAGGTAGTACAAGTCAGAAAAACGAACCCTCACAATGACGAATAAATAAAACTTACAACATAAAAAAGGACAATAATATGTCAATTAAGACTTTCGAATTAATCAGTACAACCGAAAATGGTGTTGAGCTTATTAGCTATGTGGCGCTACCAGAAAATGCATCAGACGATACGGCAGTGCCAGGTATTTTAGTTGCACCAGAATGGTGGGGCGTGGTCGAACATCCAAAATCAGTGGTCGAACGCTTGGCAGCAGCAGGTTATGCAGCAGTCGCTATGGATGTCTATGGCGAAGGCAAACTAACCACAGATGCAGCCCAAGCCAACATGTGGATGGAGCAAGTATTAGAAGATCAAGATATGCTAATGGCGCGCTGCCGCTTGATCCTCAATGACTTCAGTGATCAACTGGCAGTCGATGGCGATAATTTAGCGGCAATCGGTTACTGCTTCGGTGGTAAAGTCGTCCTCGATATGGCGCGTGATGGTATGCCACTAAAAGCGGTGGCAACCTTCCATGGCAACCCATCAGCGAAACAGCCAGCAGACAAAAACTTCAAAGCCAAAGTATTAGTCGCTCATGGTCGTGATGACTCGATGGTATCCATGGAGGCAATCGAAGGTCTAAAATCAGAGCTAGATGCAGCAGACGTTGACTACACTATCGACGTTTATGACAATGCTAAGCACGGATTTACCAACCCACATGCCGATGAGCGCGCTGCTAAAAATGAAGTAGATCTTGGTTATAACGAAGCCGCTGCTAAGCAAAGCTGGGAAAACATGCTTGAGTTTATGAAAGCCAATTTAGCATAAAGAATATTTTGGTATAAAGATCATCAAAAAGGGCAGCTTAACTATTAAGCTGCCCTTTTATTTTGAGTCTCTTTTTATCCACTGTCTCTTAGATGAGTAATCAGACCAGTCTTGTACTTCTTAGCAAATCAGGTCATTATCACTTTACTATAAGCTGGATTGAGTGACGAGGATGTTATATCTATTAGTGACCCAGTTGGGGTGGCTGGCTTTTACAGTTTTATTGATTGTGATTGTCGCGTTATATACTAGAATAACTCGAAAAATCGAGCATTTGCGCCGTGATGTGATAAAGCTGCAAGCGGAGCTTGAGCAGCAAAAAGACCATAGTATGGCATCTTCACTGACTCGTTCGGCTGATGAAAGCGTTTATGCGCACGAGACTTCTCATGAAGACAGCACACCTAAGGAGACAAGTTTTGCTTCACAAAATTTGTCTACCGATAGTACGTCACCTCTGTCATATCCATCGCCGCCCCCACTTCCCATGGCTACTGCAAGTCTCATCACACAGGCAACCTCAAACGTCTCTGACGATAAACCTATAAATAATCACGCCTCAATAACCACAAAAAACAACACACTGGCAGCGAAACCAAGCGCACCGATAGAGCCTGATGAACGCTCACTGCCTATCGTTACTTCATTGATTCATTCAATCAAAAACTGGTTTTTTGGTGGTAATTTGGTCGTGCGTGTTGGCGTCTTAGTATTGCTAGTAGGTGTGGTGCTACTGCTACGCTTGCTGAGCGAGTATATAGAGATTTCGATTACTGCAAAGCTCATGATTATCGGTATTGCAGGACTGGGATTGGCAGCACTGGGGTTAAAGCTAACGGCAAAACGTTTCTCGTATGGGATTACCTTACAAGGTGCAGGCTTAGCCATTGCTTATCTGAGCACCTTTTTTGCTTATAGTGTCTATCAAATTATTCCAAGTTTACCGAGCTTTATCGGGCTTGGATTATTATCCGCCATTACTATTGCTCTAGCCGTACGTCAAAACGCTTTTCCTCTGGCTTTGTTGGCATTATCAGGTGGTTTCTTTGCGCCTATCTTGACTGGTAACGATACCGGCAGCTTAGTGACATTGTTCAGCTATTATTTACTTTTGAACGTGACGATTGCGATTATCGCGCATTACCGCCCTTGGAAGATACTCAACCTATTCGGTGTGGTCGTGACATTTGGGCTGGCTTACTATTGGGGCATGAGTGGGGATTTGAGCGCTGTCATTGAAACGCAGCGCTGGTCACTGGTATTGCTGGTCGCTTTACATTTACTCCTTTATCTATTTGTCGTTATCCGCTATGCACAGCAAATCATTAGCTACAATACCTCTAATGAATCTGTATTTAACACAGCTCACTTAACTACTAGCAAAACAGACACGACAAAAATGTTAGCTACCGAACAGACGACGTACCTGTTTCCTATCGATACTGGACTACTGTTTTCAGTACCTATACTGGCATTTGGCTTATTTGCTGCCTTATTAGATGACATCCCTAACGCTTTAACCATTACTAGCGCAGTTTTAGCAGTCATTTATTTGGGACTTGGCTGGGTGTTTGTCCAGCGCAGTCAGCGTTATGCTTTAATTACCGAGGGCATGTTGGCATTAGGCTTTGGCTTTTTGGCGCTGGTCATTCCACTGGCATTCGATGCTGAATGGATTGCTTTTGGCTGGTCAGTACAAGGATTGGCACTGGTGTGGTTCGGACGGCGCTCGCTACGCGCTTGGTCAGTGCTATTTGGTTTACTATTGCAGCTAATCAGTATAGGCATGTTGATGATAAAGGTGGTCTTTGCCGTTCAAGACTATCAAACATTGGCCTTAACCATTTCGGCGATGGCTTATCTAACCACTGTGTTTATTTTACGCGCTAGCAACTCGCCGGCTATCCTAAATAATAGTTTGAACGACGACTTAAACGGTGGCTTAGATAATTCCTCAACACATTCTCAAGAGCAAACCACCACGTCAGATTCGATAGTAACCTACGCCAATGCACTGGGTATCAGCGCCCAAGCCGCGCAGCAATGGCTAACCTCAATCAATAGCCAAAGCAACGTCTTTAACCTTGTTTGGCGAAGTCCTCTATTAACACGATTTTTAACTTTTACTGCTATGGCTTGGCTACTACAAGTATTGCTGCTTGATTTTAATCAATGGTTTACCAGTTGGACATTGGCAACGACGACAATGATAGCGCTGGGGGCACTGATCAGCTTGGGTACTTACTGGGTCATCAATCGTTATCGCTCGTGGGCAGAGATCAGACAGTTTAGCCACGGTCTATCAATAGTGCTTTATCTAATGCTCGTTTTACAGCTACCGCAAAAATTCGAATTCCATTTAGCATGGCAGACAGCAGATTGGTTGTTATTTACTGGCCTAATCATTGGTGGGTTGGTCATCGGACAGTTGTGGTTAAAGACGTGGTACGAGCATTCAGAATTGTCACGCTACGATGGCGCGAGCTGGTTGGGCGCTGGAATTTTAGTCATCGCTGCCGCAGCTCACTATAGACTCGCAGATTCAGCTGGGGTGATGGCTATCTTGATTCCAGCCATTTTGATATTGGCTGGGTTATGGTTCAGCTATCGTGATTCCGGTTATCGTCAGCAAAACACGCGAACGCATGAAGTGTCAAATCAAGGTTTTCTGTACTGGTTTGATTGGCAACAAGCGCTATTAAGCTGCGCGGCTATCTTCGCTGCTATCGCCTTATTTTGGGTCGTCATTACCAACTGGTCTTATGATGGTGTGATTTGGGAACTGCCCTACTTCCCACTGCTAAATTTATACGACATTACCTCATGGCTCGCGCTATTCGTTGGTTGTAGTCTATATTACATGAGCCAACATCGCCGTGACGAGGGGCGCATTGCATCAAATACCGATGTCAAATCCAAGCGTATATTCACCACTGATACTTTACTAATTGTATTGGGGCTTATCAGTTTTTGGTTGATATCTAGCATGTTGGTCAGGACGCTACACGCCTTTATTGGCACGCCACTTTGGAATGGCTATCAAGGCAGCGCGTGGCAAAGCGAGCAAGTACAGACGGGGCTAACCATTTTATGGACACTGTTGGCATTAGTCGCCACCATCATCGCCAGTCGCTTCTGGCAGCGCGCGCTTTGGTTTATGGGTATTGGGCTGTTGGGTGTTGTCGTACTCAAACTGGTCTTAGTCGATTTGTCACAAACTGAGGCAATTTGGCGAGTGATATCCTTCCTTGGTGCAGGCAGCTTGATATTGCTGATTGGTTATCTCGCTCCCTTGCCTCCAGAAAATGCAGATCAGATGGATCAGGTGCAAGAGTAGTACTTAAAAATGTATAACCATTTTAAAAAAACATGCTGAGAAAGATGGTCGCTAATAGTTTACAAACTCAAATTCATCAGTAGCGGGATTAGCTACTCATGGAGCTATAACTTCAGTATAATTGTCATCGTTTTGATTGTTGAGAGTGTGAAATGGTACGGAAATTGACAGCAATAGATTTATTTTCGGGGGCAGGTGGTTTCTCGCTTGCAGCTCATAATGCTGGCGTGGATGTACTTGCTGCGATTGAATTTGATCAACACGCAGCTGAAACTTATAAACATAACTTAGTAGATCGACTAGATGCAAAAACACAGGTTTACGCTAAAGACATTACTGAGTTTGATATAGACTCACTTCTTAATGATATAGGAATAAAAAAAGGTAGTTTAGACATCCTTTTAGGTGGCCCACCGTGTCAAGGCTTCTCTTCTCATCGTATTAACGACTCAGGCAAAGATGATCCAAGAAACGACCTACTCATTCGTTATTTCGATTTTGTTGAGCACCTCAAACCTAAATCTTTCTTAGTTGAGAATGTCCCCGGCTTGCTATGGCCTCGTCACGAAAAATATCTCAATGATTTTTTAAATCTTGCCAAGAAGCATGGTTATACAATCGTTGCTGGTGAACCGCTTATTTTGAACGCACGTGATTATGGCGTACCGCAAAATCGTCGACGTGCTTTTATATTTGCACTTCGTGATGATGTAATGCAAGAAGATATCGATTGGCCACCACCCCCAACCCACCATAAATCTGGTAACTCTCCATGGCTAACAGCCTCATCAGCTTTTGAAAAGCCAAATTCAAAAATCTTAAATACCTTCAGAGAACGACTTGCAGAAAAGTTTGGACATTCTAAAGAAGAGTCAGCTAAGATAATTGAATCATTAGAATGGGGCGAAAAACTTAAGACTCAAGATTCATGTAACTTAAGTATGACTCACTCTGAAACTTTAATTAAGGTATTTGGAAATACACCATTACTAGGTGATAGAGAAGAGTCCGGTAGAGAGCTAAACTGTCACAAAAACTACAAAGGCCATAAAGATGTTTATGGTCGTATTTATCCACATATACAAGCAAATACAATTACCGCAGGTTGTAATAATCCGTCAAAAGGACGCTTTGTGCATCCTTGGCTAAATCATGGGATTACTTTACGTCACGCCGCACGTCTACAAACCTTTCCAGATAACTACATGTTTACTGGTGGCTCAATGTCAGTAGCAAAACAAATTGGAAATGCAGTTCCTGTTAAATTAGGTGAGGCTTTAATCTTAAAGATTAAGAGCATCTTAGAACAAAACTCTCAATAGTCATCTGAAATTACTTCCTTGTTTACCTCATCAGTAGGTTCTTCAGGCTCTGATAAATCTAAAGTGATGTAGTCAACGCCTATTCTACCTTCATAGTGACTTTGGATACTTTGATAACGAGCTGCATATGCAGGTTTTAATAGTGATATAGGGTAAATATTTTCGATTTTTTGAATTACTTCTGGAAAGCCATTATCGTCTAATTGCGTTTCAAAAGTAATCATCTCCTTATAATCTCTTCCATCATTACTCCAACTCTCATCATCATGATTTTTAATTACTATTTTAACTAATTCAGGAAGCTTAGATTCTAAATTTAAAACAGAAAATGCTAGTTGTTCGTTATCAGGAGATGTAACGTATATATAAGATGAATGGTGTGCATTGTGTAGAGCTTCTCTTATATGAGTGACTTTAACCAATCTAGCTAAAGTTAAAGCTCTATGGGGCTTCAAAGCTGAAACACCTAAGTCAGTGTCTTGATTTGGGATTGTATTACAGCTTGGAGATACACATATGTACCAACTATTTCCAGTATCTTTTAAAATACTTCCTGTAGTTATATATTTTTGAAAATGTTTAGTTGTAGAAAGCTTTTCATTGTATGAATGTGCTATCAAATATAGATCTTCAGGATTTAATTTTTCATTATTGACATTTCGAGCTGATGCGTTGAGTATCTTTGTCTGGAAGTCTTTATATAGTACTAATGAATGTTTACTTCTTTCTACATATGGAATTATAGGATCAGTTACTGACTGGGCCGTTTTAACTACATCTGCAGCAAAATCAGATTCATATAAAATACCATCTAGCGCTTCATTTACAATATTACCTAAAAGCTCTCGAGCAACTCTTTCTTTATTTTTATCTTCTGACTGTAAAATACCCCATAGAAAAGCCATTTGGTCTTTATCTAAATAAGAAATTGATTTCTCCATAGATAAGTTGGCATCTTCAATACGATTTTGCAAATCAGATGTCACCACTCTATAGAAACTCGGATTCCAATTACGTAAAGCAGTACTGATACTATCCCAAACATCTTCAGGTGAATCATCATCAGTTTTGGAGCATAATATAATAAAAACATCACCTGCTTGTATCCATAGTCCTCGTTCGCCATGAATGTGACGCTGAGTATATTCTGTAGAATTTAGATTTAATTTATTAATAGAATTTTCTAGTAATAATTTTATATGATCCTGACATGTTTTCTCTAAATCCGATTCATCACAAAAATCACAAAAATCTTTATTAATTTTTCTTAAATCAATTTTATCTAGGATAAAGTGTGATTTCATTTCTTCTGTAACGAAAGTCTCCCATAAATCAATCCACTCTAAATAATTATCTTCCCACTTTTTTATGACATATTCTTTTGTAGTTATAGTCTCTATATCTAGTACTTTCCGAGAACCTCTAAGTGTAATTGCAACTTCGAGCCAGACTGAGTTGAGTAATTCATTGGTATAAATAACAACCATATTCATGTGCTTACTATAGCTCAATTGATAAGCTAATTCTAATGAAGATTCAGCCCTATTATCTTGATTTTCAGGTTTCAAATAGTAATCAAGAACAACAAGATCACTTTTTCTAATTTTCTCATAATCTAAATTTAATGTATCACTTTCAACATCGCAAATTAGTTTGCTTTGATGAAAGAAATTGATAAAACTCTTAGCTACATCGCTTCTTTCAATCGCTCGATTCAATTTATTCAATTCATCTATTTTTATTTTTAATTCACTTAGGTTTTGCGCTTCAATTTTTGGCAGCTCTCTCAACTTCTCTGAAATAACTTTCTTGTTTTCAACTAAGTCTTTATAAGGAAGGTACTCGTCATCAATCAGCAATACAGAGCGAATTGCATTGTTACGGAAGGTCTCAACAATTTTGTCTTTATAAGCTACTGTCATTTTTTGATTTCCATACCACGAAATTGAATTACAAAGTTAGCACCATCTTTGATGAGCTTTTCTTCATTGTTTTGTGCATACCAAATTTTATGGTGTGCTACAGCTAGGTTTTCCCTAGATAGATAAAGTCCAACACCGTTACCACTTGAACGCCGGCTGTAAAATAGCTCAAACAGTCTATCTATATCGTCTGGATCGACTGGAGGGCCACTGTTTGCTATTACGACTAAGTCGTCTACAATATCGATCTCTATTTTTCTATCTTCCGCAAGGCCAACCCAGTAAAGTGCATTATTTATGACATTTACAAACACTGGAATAATGCGTGATTTCACATCTACAACTACCATTTTTTCAAAAGACTGACTTACTTTGAATTCTACATTTTGACGCTCAAACCTATCTCTAAAGAAAACTTCTATATTTTTGAGAATTTCAGTTCCAGTGATATCGTCACGCGATTGATAACCAGACAACTTCAATGGTGATAAGAAACGTAGGTACTCAGTAAATTGCTTATGGGCTTTCATTGCATTTTTAAAACCAATTTCGCTCTGAGCACTGCTACTCATTGATTTTAGAGAACGTGTTACAGATTGGTCTTGAGCATTCAATTCATGCGCTAATACTTCAAAACTGATACCTAACTGCGCAAGACTACGAATTTGATTAATTTCTTGCTTTGCATTTGCCCGTTCTTCTTCTGCAATCATGAATGCCGAATCTAAATCAATACCGTTTTCAAGCTTATCTAATGCTTGCAAAAATGCATCGTATTTATAAGAAAACTCATCAGCTAGCGTAATGTAGATAGCGTCTATACTGTTGAGCACGGATGCTACATCACTAGATTCAGTCACTGCATCTAAAATCGGAAGCGCTTCTTTTTCAAAAGCTTTTTTATCTTCTCTAGATTGGGTCAGCCAGACATTTTTGAGTCGCTCAAAAGTGTTATCTATATTGTTCGTATAACTGTTTATCTGCTTGGTTAATGATGACTCACTACTTTTATATTTTTTTTCAGCACTTTGAATAGGTGAAAAGTACTGCCCTTTGGCTTCAATTTTATTTAGCTTCTCTCTGCAAGTTTGCAACAGCTCAGTAAGCTCAGCAAACATATCTCGATAAGATCGATATTGCTCTTCAAGGGTATCAGTTACTTTAGCTGGTTTATTTGGTACTTTAAGATCGGTTCTTAGAGACTCAATTTTATCAATCTTTTTGACTAGGTGATCCAACTGATTTAGCGAGATAGTAATATCATTACTTAGTTCGTCATGTAAGCTTTTGGCCTCTTCAACTTGTTCACTCAATACGCTTTCATTTTTCTTCAAGGTTGAAGTAAAGCTTCTCATATTTGTTTTAGCTGATGCCTTTTGCGCTTTTTTTTGTTTTTGTTTGGCTTTTGAAAGTGCGTCGAGCATTACTTGTCGATTATCTGAATTTCTACCAAAGTATCTATCAGCCAAACTAACTAATAAATTCTTTATAAGCGATTTTAGCTCTCTAGTCGCTTGGTTACTAATAAATCCCTCTCGACCAGCTTTATCTTTAAGACGATAATTGTCTTCTTGATGGAGGGCAATATGGCCGAATATTTTTCTATTCGCCCAATAATGCCGACCAGCATTCGTTCCTCGCCGTTCTTCTATTTCAAAAAAATCATTGTCAACACGGCCATAGGGTAATACCCTGAGTGAATCTCGGGATATTGTAATCCCAGAATATTTGTATGCTTGCTCTATTATTAGCGAATGTTCTTCAGGAGAATGAGTAGACTTTGACAGCATAACTTCGAAAGCGCCTAATTTAAAACCAAATGCTCCTGTTTGGGTATATGCTGCCATGCCTGGAGATCGACATGGAATTTCTACATTGAGGAAATCTATACCGAATGCTTTTACTCTCCCTCTAAACCAGCCTTTCTCATCAATAAATCCCTCGACTTGATGTTCTAGTTTACAGAAATCTTCATAGTCAAATACATCTCGATAATCTAAAATAGTGTCATATTTTTCTGTATGCCAAAACTCCCTATCAAACTTCTTTATTTCATAGCGAAATGTGATATTTTCATCTTTATCTTCTCTGTCAAAAGGATTTACAAAGGCTCGTAACGTATCTACTAGATTTTCTTTAATAGCCGTTAACTCATCTGACTCTCGGTCTAGATCACCACGATTTGTGAGAAGTTTTAGATCACGATTTAAGCCTAATAAAAAAAGAGCGGTACCGTGTGTTGCATCATCTAAACTTTCGACCTTTTCAAGCATTTCTTTCCAACTGTCCAAATAGTGCGTATTGAAAGAAAATGACTTATTAAGAAGCTTTATCTGATCCTCTGTTGAAATAAATTCACTAGCACTTTTATCACTCTTATGTGAGTCAAATATTTCTTTTTCATCCTCTGTAAACTTATCCCATGCTCGCCTTAAAAGTAATGAATCAGGGTCACTTTCTGAAGGATCTAAAGCTAAATTGGCTAACATATCACTCTGTAGTTCAGAGCAAAGTTCAGGTAATTGGTCTAGAGTGTCAAACTCACTCATTGGTACTTTGACATCTTGCAAGCTTAGGTAAGTGTTCTCAAATAGTCGCCAGTCAATAAGCGCTGCCGAAAAGCGAGAGTCTCTCTTTTTAGTAACGATTAGAGTAACTGGAGCTAAAAAAGCGGTAGAGAGACGGCCTATCCCTTTTTCACCTTGTGTAGAACGATCAGGTAGATCAAAACGATCTTCCTCTGGAAGTAATTTTTTAGTAGTCTTTGAGGCAGTACCAATGGTTAACCAGCTGTCACTTAGCTGATCGAATGTCATTCCACAGCCATTATCGATAATCGCTCCACACTTTATATCTGCGTCATACAAATGAAGCGCCACATCTCTTGCGTAGGCATCGTATGAGTTTTTCCATAACTCACTAACAGCAGTAGGAGCATCAGCAATTTGACCTTTACCTAGATGATCAATAGTTCGAGCCTGTGCTTTAAATGAGACTGACTTTCTATCTAATTTTGAAGTCATATTAAATGCTTACATCCATTGTTAGTAAAATTATTCTAAAAATAGTGATTGCTGGATAATAGCGCTTTTGCTTTGACCTAAGTATATAAAATATTCAATTTATATTTATAAATTAGGTAGACTATATAGTCTACTTTCAAGAACCATGAGACATATGGCAGTATACAATAGTTCATCAGATTCAGCTAACACCGCTGTACGAGCATTTCTGACAAAAGTTGGTGAGCATTACTTAGGCCATTCCTTTAATACGGGTAGTGGAAAAGGGAAAGCAATTTGGTTAGCTATAAAAGGGGAAGATTTCTCTGATTGCTGTGCCTATTGTAATGATACTTCTAATGCGCTGCAGATCGAACATGTTTTAATGTTTAATCGTACAGAGTATGGACTTCATCACCCTGGTAATATCGTCCCATGTTGTAAGTCATGCAATAAGCGAGAAAGGTTAGAAAGTAAACAATATTGTCATTGGGAGCAGCACTTACTCAAAGTTTGCGAACGAAGAAATGAGCTTGAATTATTTGAAGCAAGAAAAATGAAAATACTCGCCAATTTTGAGAAGTACAAATATCCAAAGCTCAATGAAACCGAGCGGCATGCCATTAGAGTTATAGCTAACAGCTTATACGAGAATATCAAAATAGAGTCTGAAAAATCTCTCAACATGTATAAACAATTAGATGAAGCCTTTGTGAAATAAATAATTATCTAGGAGTCGTCGCACTCAAATTGGTCTTGGTAGATTTGTCACAAACGGAGGCGATTTGGCGAGTGATATCCTTCCTTGGTGCAGGCAGCTTGATACTGTTAATTGGTTATCTTGCCCCATTACCACCCGCGCACGAGGAAACAGAAAACCAAAATTAGGCGTAATGACAAATCTGGTTAAGTGAAATTGTGCCGTGAGCAATGTGGTTCTGTAGTAAACTGGACACCATTAGAAAGTAAGCGTTGATTGTCTTACTTTTAGCATTTTTTATAAAAGGTTATGAAAGCAGATGGATAAGAGAGTAAGTATTCAGTGGTTCCCTGGGCATATGAACAAAGCCCGTAACGAAATCAAAGAAATCATGCCGCAGATGGATTTGGTCATCGAGGTCATCGATGCGCGTATCCCTTATAGTAGTGAAAACCCAATGGTTGCAGCATTGCGCGGCGAAAAACCTGTCATCAAAATCCTGAACAAAGCCGACCTTGCTGATCCAGAATTGACCCAAGCGTGGATGGAATATCTTGAGCAGCAAAGCGGTGTCAAAGCCATTGCTTGCGATACCGAGAAAGCCAACGATGTGAAACGTATCATCGCCATCTGTAAACAACTGGTGCCCAATAAAGTCGGCACAGGTCGCCAAATCAAAGCCATGATTATGGGTATCCCGAACGTTGGCAAATCTACCTTGATTAATACGCTAGCAGGACGCGCTGTCGCAAAGACAGGTGACGAGCCAGCCGTGACCAAATCGCAGCAGCTGATTAAGCTGGACGATGACATCATGCTCTATGATACCCCCGGAATGCTATGGCCAAAAGTCGAAAACGAGCACTCTGGCTATCGTCTGGCAGCGACTGGTGGTATTCGTGATACGGCTTTTGACTTCGCTGATGTGGCCAGTTACACCGCTGAGTACTTGATGCATGCCTATCCTGAACTGCTAAAAACTCGCTATAAAATTGAAGAATTACCTAAGACAGATTGGGAGTTTTTTGAAGTCGCTGGGCGTAATCGCGGCTGTGTCCGTTCGGGTAATAAAGTCGATACTTACCGCATGTCTGAGATTCTCGTGAATGAGTTACGTAGCGCTAAAATTGGGCGCATTACGTTAGAAACGCCAGCAATGACCGAGGCTGAAGAACTCGTGGTCGCCAAACAAAGACTCGCTACAGAAGAAAAAAGAATTGCTAAAGAAGAAGAGAAGCGTTTGCGTCGTTTGAAAACACGTAAGAATCGGAAGTAGGCATTCACTAATAATATAAGCGACTATGAATCCATTAATACCATCAGCTAAAACTATTCAAATTTATCTGCCAAAAGGTAACCCTCGTGGGTTGCGTTTGGCAGAGATGACTACGCGCACGGTAAGATTGATTGAAATCCCACGTATCCACATTGATGACTTTTTTGCGATGCCCGATGCTAATCAAGTGGGTTTATACTTCTTAATTGGTGAAACAGAAAGCACAGAAAAACCCTTGCTTTATGTTGGGCAAACTGGTGACCTTAAAAGGCGTCTTAACCAACATGATGATAAGGATTTTTGGACGCGAGCTTTTGTCATGCTCTCGACCAATAACTCTATGACCCAAACTCATGCACTTTATATGGAACATAAAGCTATAGCGACTGCTACTCAAGTTGGACGCTATGAAATTAAAAACGGTAATAATGGGAATCGACCGCATACTCCCGACCCGTTAAAAGCTGACTGCGAAGAACTGTTTCACACCCTTGATGTCCTGTTATCAACTCTAGGACAACCTATTTTCGAATCTTTGGCTATCCATGATAGCCTACATAGCAATAACACTTATAAAAATAAAACTACTTTTTCTTCCCTTGCTAAAGCAGAAAAAGAAATTGAAGCATTTCCAATTAAACCCACGCCAGTATTATTTTATTACAAGGTTAAGGATGCTAATGCTGAAGGCTATTATGACGATGATGGCTTTGTATTACTGGCAGGATCATTAATACGACAAGCACAAACACCATCAGCACCGCCATTTGTGACTAGATTAAAAGAGAGCTTGCTCAGTAGCGGCAAACTAATAGCAGTAAATGATAAAAGCTATAAACTTACTGAAAACCAACTCTTTAAAACACCCAGTGGCGCTAGCGTATTGGTATCAGGTCGTTCAACCAATGGCTGGATTGAGTGGAAAAATGAAGCAGGTCAAACTTTAGATAGTATTTATCGCTAACGCCTTTAATCCCAACATGCGACCCTCATATAAACTTCTTACTTTTGAATTGTTCGCCCATTGCCTATGACAGCTACTAATTTTATCCATGCCGATACTAACCTCGACTCCTTCGCACCCCGCCTACTAGATTGGTTTGCCGAAAACGGTCGCCATGACTTGCCTTGGCAGCAGCACCAAACCGATACACCCAACCCTTATATCGTTTGGCTATCAGAAGTCATGCTGCAACAGACGCAAGTAACGACAGTGCCACCCTACTTTGCCCGTTTTATGGACAGCTTTCCGACAGTGCAGGATTTAGCAGCAGCGGACTGGGATACCGTGGCAGAGCATTGGGCAGGACTTGGCTATTATGCGCGGGCGCGTAATTTGCATAAAGGCGCTAAGCAATTGGTCGAAGTCATTGATGAGACGGGCAACTTTCCGCAGACACTAGCAGGATGGGAAGCAATCTCTGGTGTTGGACCGTCGACTGCTGGCGCGATTATGGCAATGGGCTTACATCATTATGGCGTCATTTGCGATGGCAACGTTAAACGAGTAATCACACGTTGGGCAGCGATTGACGGCGACATTACCAAGTCAGCCACGACCAAAGAGCTATGGGCATTGGCAGAACGTTTAACGCCTAGGGAAAACTCAGGACTATTTGCGCAAGCGATAATGGATATGGGCGCAACCTTATGCACTCGTAGCAAACCTGCTTGTCTTTTGTGTCCGTTAAAAGATGACTGCCTAGCCCATGCGCAAGGGCGTGAGACGGATTATCCAGTCAAAGCAAAAAAACAGCCTAAACCTAGCAAGTTTAGCAATGCACTGTTAATTAAAAATTCTAATGGCAATATATTGTGGTTACAACGCCCTGATAATGGCATTTGGGGTGGACTGTGGAGTTTGCCTTTGCAGTTTATTGAAAAAATTGACGGTAAAGTAAGTGGCAAAACAACTGCTAAAAATTCAGAAGTCAGCGCTGATAAACCATTAAAAGTTGCTAGTAATGAAAAAGTTTATGAAACAGAATTTACCACTGCTGAACAGATTATTAACGAGTGGTTAGATAAGCATAAATTGGCAGCAAAAGCAGTCAGTAAAACTTTATTAGACGACGCTCCTATTAAGCATTCGCTGACCCATTTCCATTGGTATTTGACACCGCAATCTGTCACTTTAAACGCTAAGCAAACTGCTGAAATGACCGAAGCCTTACAAGCAGCAGAGATTAATATTCATTGGTTAAATGCTGTTGATGCGCAGGCAACACTTGGATTGCCACGCGCGATGGTTAAGATTTTAGAATAATCATATAATCCATGCCTCCACACCAATTATGCTCAAACCAACTGATTAAAGAACCACCCCATACACCATAAAAAAGCGACTCACAATGAATCATGAGTCGCTTTTTTTATTTATGAAATACTAGAAGCTTAAGACTTTGGCACTCGCAAGCGCATCAATCCTTCCTGCTGCACAGTGGCCACCAGCTTACCATCTTGCCAGAACTGCCCATGGTTTAAGCCTTTGGCATTAGACGTGGTATCACTCCACATGTCGTACAATAGCCAATTATTTAAATCAAAATTACGATGAAAATGCATCGAATGATCGATACTGGCCGCTTGTAAGCCGCTGGTCATAAAGCTGACACCGTGCGACATCAGGCCGGTTCCCACTAGATAAAAATCAGAAGAGAATGCCAATAGTGCTTGCTGAATAGCAATGGGCTGCTTGCCCAGTTCACGAATGCGCAACCAGTTCGCCTGTTTAGGTTTCATCGGCTCCGGATGAATCGGATCGCGCGGTTTGACTGGCTTAATCTCAACATGACGACGACGCATAAAACGGGCTTTGAGCGCGTCTGGCACTTTACCAACATACTCTTCTTTTAAATCCTGCTCGGCGAGCAAATCTTCAGGCGGCGGATAGACTGGCATATCTTCTTGATACTCCAAGCCCTCTTCCATCGGTGAAAATGAAGCAATCATCGAAAATATCACTTGCTCAACTGGTGGCTTACCACGCACTTCTTTATATTGAATCGCGGTCACTTCACGCGCAGACAGACTACGACCGTCACGTAGGCGGCGCACTTGATAAATGACGGGCTGAGTGATGTCCCCACCGCGCAAAAAATACCCATGCAGTGAGTGACAGGGTTTGTCTTTATCTAGTGTATGCGCCGCTGCCATGATGGCTTGGGCAAGGACTTGTCCACCAAAAATACGACTGCCGACATAATCGTGGCTTTTGCCCTCAAAGATATCAGGGGTAACCTCGATAAGCGCCACCGTAGTTAGCAGCTCATCAATCAGTTGCGAATAATCGGACATGACGATATGTTTCCTTATTTTTATCAAAAACGCTACGCATCTAAAAATGAGCATCTAAAAACATGCACCCAACGATATCAATATGATATCGCGCAAGATCCTTTGCGGTTGAATGTAAAATAATATGAAATCACTTGCTGAAAATACACAAGAGAGATTTTAGAACAAAAAATACCGATGAAGTATCGCGATGATTAAACATTCATTATTCGGCAAGAAGGTCAACATCTTACCCAAAATTGTGAGCTTTGACTAGATAATGGCGGTGTATCCACCAGTATCCGTCTAATGCACTAACTTAGCGAATAAAGCACATAATATCAATTATGATAAATAAACAAAAAAACGAGACGATTAAACACCTCGTTTTTATATCAGACTTTTAACTTATGGTTTTACTGCCACTAATACGCGGATAGAGTCTGGCACTAGCGATAAATTACTCAAGGCTTGCTCGCCTTGGGCTTTTAGTTGCTCAAGACGCTCAATCTCTGCAGGACGGACGTTAGGATTGATGGTTTGTAGGTGCTTTAAGCGTTTGATTTCACGTGACCACTGTTGGCTAAAGCGGGCGCTCGCCTGCTCACCAATCTCTGCTAACTGCTGACGGGCAATGTCTTCGGCTTCATAATAACGCTGCTCAATCACATCGCCACGTACTTTAATCACTTGGCGGGCACGGTTTTTATCCAGACGCTCAATATGCGGCATGATCATATCGGCACTGATACGCGCGGATAAATCACTGCCTTGCTCACTGATAAACACACGGATATTTTGTGTCGTCAACGTCGCTGGCAAATTGAGCAATCTCGGCGCAATCGCTTCGACACGGAAATTCACTTCGAGCAGTACCATACCTTGTGGCACAGCAGAACTTTTTAGCATCGCAACCGTGGTATTACCAAAGGTGCTGGTACTTGCCAGCTCATAGATAGCGCGCATCAATGGATGCTCATGAGTGATGAATTCGATATCTTCACGCTGTAGTGCTTGCTCACGCTCAAAGGTCAAGGTCATGCCATCTTCATCACCAAGTGGCAGGCCATCGATATAATCACTAATCTCGGTGCTATCAATCGGGGCAATCACCCACGAGCCATCGCGCTGAATATTGTGATCAATATTGGCTGAGGCAAAAAAGCGCTCGATAAACTGCGGCAATAGATTATGACCATCAAAATCACGCATGGCGTCCGCGATACGACCAGCGACACGTGGACGGCACGAGTTATATTCTAATAGGCGATCACGACCCGCTTGTAGCTGCGCCTCTAGCCCCAATCGCGTCTGTTGTGCTTCTTCGATAATACTTTGCAGAATTGTACGATTAGCATCGGTATCCGCGCCTTCAAGCATCGGCTTAAGCTCTTGGATATACTGCTCTTGTACGCTCTGCGCGGTCGGTGAAATCTGATTAAACATATTCAGCGCATCGTGATACCAATGATACAATCGCTCTTGCGCTGTGCCCTGTACATAAGGCACGTGCAGCATAATTTGTTGTGTTTGTCCGATACGATCTAAGCGACCGATACGCTGCTCCAAGGTATCTGGATTGGCAGGTAAATCCCATAGTATCAGCTGGCTGGCAAACTGGAAATTACGACCTTCCGAGCCAATCTCCGAGCACAATAGTATCTGCGCGCCTTCGCTGTCTGCGAAGAATGCGGCTGCTTGGTCACGCTCAAGTAGCGTCATTTGCTCAGTAAAGATAGCCGTCTTAATGCCTGCATGCAGACGTAATACCGCCTCCAAGCTCTCAACGGTCGCGCCACTACGGGCAATCAATAGCACTTTTTTGTGTTTAAGCTCACCGCGCAAAATCTCAATCAACCATGGCACACGTGGATCGTCTTCTAGCCAGCCACCATCAGGTTGGTTTTCTTCGCCCCACAGCTGCTCGCGCAATTTGCCATTGGTTTGATAGCTGTCTATCCATGCGGCAGGTAATGCCAGTGGATACGGCTGGCTGCTACGACCATAAAACCCTTTGACACTCTCACGAGTATTACGGAATAAAATACGGCCTGTACCATGACGATCTAGTAGCTCATTGAGCGCATGTGTGCGCAGTTTTTCATCATCATTAATCGTTGCCAACTCATCCATGCTGATGTCTAGCAAACTGCTTAAGGCGGCAATTTGACTGTCACTCAAAGGCTTATCTTCGATTAATACACCAGCGACAGCAGCCGTTTCAGCAAAAGCTTCTTGACCATCGATAAATTCATCCAAGTCATCAAAGCGATCTGGATCGAGCAAACGCAATCGAGCAAAGTGACTTTGTGCCCCAAGCTGTTCAGGCGTCGCTGTCAGTAGCATAACTCCTGGCGTCTCTTCGGCAAAGTCAGCAATCAAGTCATATTTATCGTTGCCACCTTGCGCCTCGTCCCAATGCAGATGATGCGCCTCATCGACCACCAATAAATCAAACCCTGCATCCATCGCTTGATCATACAAGTCAGGATGGTCGAGCAATAGATCCATACCAGCAATGATACATTGCTCAGTCGCAAAGACATTTTGTTCAGGATCGTGTTCTTTAATGGCTGCCGCACGTACCAAATCAAACAGCGCAAAATTCAAGTTAAAGCGACGGCGCAGCTCAATCATCCACTGATATTGTAGACTGTCTGGCACTAGGATAAGCACACGCTCAGCTTTGCCCGTTAACAACTGTTGATGAATAATCAAACCCGCTTCGATGGTTTTACCCAGACCCACTTCGTCAGCGAGCAACACACGCGGTGCAATACGTTTGCCAACTTCATGGGCGATATAGAGCTGATGCTCAATGATATCGACACGTGCGCCCATCATGCCTTTGAGTGGATGACCAGCAAGCGCCGATTGCATACGCAAGATATCTTGACGCAGCTCGTACCAATCACCGCGCTCAATACGACCAGCTAGCAGACGCTCAAGCGGCTTAGCCAAGGTGATGTTGGCAGCGAGACGAGTTTCCATGATGCCGCGCTCGTGTTCATCGACACCATATTTGAGCACGCCCATCACTTCATCAACCGCATTGACCAGATAGCACTTGCCGTCTTGGTCATAAATGCTATCGCCAACTTTGAACACCACGCGTGATAATGGCGCGGAGTTTTTCGCATAGACGCGCGTCTCTTCACTTTGCGGAAATAAAATATGTACACATCGGTCGTCTACATCGATGACCACACCTAAGCCCAACTCGGACTCCGTATCAGATAAATAACGTTGACCAACGGCGAATTCGGTGCTGTGCAATGAAGCGATAGAGATAGTCATAAGGCGATGTCTTTTTGTACTCAGATGATAAGAAAATAGGTAGTTAGCAATGGTGGCTAGTAATGCTGGCAAAGGTTACTTACTCACGCCGCTACCCGTCAAAAAACGTCAGTGCAAAGCAGCCACATAAATCAAGCCAACGTTTTGGCCGAACCATTATATAACGTTAGCGGCTAGATGAGTGCGTTAAGTTGACTTTTCAAGAGCAGATTGATGCAAGATTATTTCAATACCAAGCATAAGTTGGTTATATAAAATAATAAGATAACGACTCGTAAGTAAAGAAAAAATATTGTCATTATAAAATTGCTTCTGTATTGTTAACAAATGCAATAGAACATCTCCCTTTTCTTACCTGAACGACCTAAATTGTCCAAACGCTCACTTAAACATACCACTTAACTGGCCAATATCTGTGATTGATTATCTTTCATGATTTGTAGGCACAGTATGGCTGTCTATAAATTTTTAAGTGATGAGCACACAGACAATTCAGTTGGTTAAGTTATATCTCCATAACTTTTATACTTTTAGGTGTTTTGCCGTTATATACAAATCATATTGATCAAAATTACATATAACCACACGATTGATTGCAATCATTAAATTGTATTGGCAGTCTTTTTTGTGGTCACTATCACCCAAGGACCATCACCATCATGAGTGCCTCCAAAAAAGTTGGCTTTTTTAATCAAGTTAGTACCCAAGTGACTACTATTTTATTTATTGCTTTTGCAATCGTACTCGCAGTTGTCGTCTATGTTGTTGATAAAGAAGGCTATGAAAAAATCCGTCTTGAATCAGCAAAGCTGGTGGCGGAACGTGGTAATACGGCAGTCAATAGCATCTCTGCTGATATCAATCGAGTGATGCGTAGTGCGTTACTGCTACAACAGAGCGCTCAAACGTTGCCGCCAGAAGAAGCGATTTTACAAGCCAGTACTGCCAATGCCTTTGATAAGCGTGATTATAGCCTGTTGGGTAGTGGTGGTATTTGGCCTGATAATGGGGCACTTGGGGCAAACACCGCCACCCATCCTTTCTTGATGGTACGTCAAAATGGTGACTATCAAGCGGTGTTGAGCGACCCAAATCCAGCTAACCCTTATTATCAAGAAGATTGGTTTAGTGTCTTGAAGCTGCTCAAACCTGAGAGCTGTATCTGGAACCATGTCCGCGCCAGCCAAACCAAAGGCGAGCTTGCGATGAGCTGCGGCGTCGCTATTGAGCGTGACAATCAGTTTTGGGGTGCCAGTACCGTCAACTTCACCCTTAACCAGCTACAAGAAAACATCGTGAAGTTAAGCGAAAGCTCGGGCTCAGGCTATATTTTATTATTGGATAACAGTGATAAAGTTATCGCGTCCTCTAACCCTGAACGCTTAAGCTATATTGACGAAGAAACCGGTACGCCGCTTGATATCAAACAAGTCATTAACTCAGACCCTGCTTGGCAACCGGTGCTTGATTTCTTAGATGTCCAACGTAATGAGACCATCGAGCAAGTTGCTGCTAACGTCTCACCGCAAATCCAACAAGTATTGACCACGCTTGATAAAGCAGAAACCGGTACGGCAAAGGGTTATTATCTCGTCAACTACGCCGCTTATCTAAATAACGGTGAGAACAAGCAGAACGCCATGGACAGTCGCTTGTTACAGAGCTTTGCGCTGGCGAAAGACAGCTACTACAACGGTAGTCAAGCGTACGTTTTTGAGATTCCTGAAACCTACTGGAAGCTTATCGTTGTCCAGCCTGATGCTGAAATTAACGCCATCGCCGATAATCTTAGTGAAAACTTGATTAACTGGATTGCATTGGCGCTACTCATCACAGCAGGCGTGATTTATTTTATGTTGACTTTCTTAGCCTTCAAACCGCTAAAAGAAACCACTGATAAAATCTCGCAAGCGGAAAACCTGATTAACGACAAGCAATACAATAAGCTGAGCGAAGTTAAATTTTCTGAAGGTCGAAACGAGATTGGACTGGTAAACGGCTCTATTAATGATCTATTAGATCGAATCCAATCTAACGAAGGTAAGCTTGCCAATATCAACCAACAGTTAGAGATTAAAGTTGAAGAACGTACTGCTGAGCTACAAGACACGCTAAAAGAGCTGAAAAACTCCCAGCTGCAATTGATTCGGTCAGAAAAAATGGCCACTCTAGGTCAAATGGTGGCAGGCGTCGCCCATGAAGTGAATACACCCTTGTCTTATGTGCAAAACAATTTAGAAATTATCGGTCAGTTGACGGAGCAATACGAAGAGCTGATTGAACTGGTACAAGGATTAAAAGGCGTTAAGTCTGAGGCAGCATCTGATGGCAAAATTGACAAGTTACTAGCAGATATTGTCCGTGCGTCTGATGAAATCCAAGAAGACGACCTATCATCTGAGCTAAAAGAGCTGATTAAAGATTCACTCTTTGGCGTTGAGCAAATCACGGAAATGGTGTTAAATCTACGTAACTTTGCCCGTCTTGATGAATCAAAAGTAAAAACCATCGATGTGCGCGAATGTATTGAAGCCTCGCTCAAAATCGCTGGTAACTCTATCAGACATCAAGAGATTGTCACTGATTTTGCGCCCACGCCTGAAGTAAAATGCTCACCGTCGCAAATTAACCAAGTATTGGTGAACTTGCTCAATAACGCCGCGCAAGCCATGGGAGAAAAACCGGATGGCAAAATCGAAGTGCGCACGCACGCCGATGATAGCAATGTTTATATCGATGTCAGTGATAACGGTAAAGGCATGAGCCCAGAAATCCTTAATCAAATATTCGAGCCGTTTTTTACGACCAAAGGCGCAGGCGAAGGTACAGGACTTGGTATGGCTATCAGTCAGCAGATTATGGAGCAACATAATGGTGATATCAAAGTTGTATCTACAGAAGGCATGGGCACCACTTTTACCTTAACGCTACCGATTAATAATGACTTAACAGAGCAAAGCCTAGTTGCGTAAGCGCTGGGTCAACTGCCCTGTTAAGTAGAACATATTTAGATATTTAACGACAATTATTATTCATCATAAGGATATCATCATGAATGAATCTGAAAATACGCCCAATGCCGTTGAGCTAGGGTCTGAATCAAAGCCAAAATTGGCCTTTATTGACGACGAACAACGCATTTTACGGTCTATGAAACTGCTGTTTCGTAAGACCCATGACGTCTTTATCACCACCGACCCGACTGAGTATATCGACTATATTAAAAACAATCATGTACACGTCGCGGTCAGTGACCAACGTATGCCTGAGCGAGTCGGTGTGGATCTCCTACGCGAAGTGAAAGACATCTCTCCGTCTACCATGCGCATTTTATTGACAGGTTATGCCGATTTAAATGCCATTATTGGCTCTATTAACGATGGTGAGATTTATCGTTATTTAACCAAGCCGTGCAAATCTGAAGAGCTACTCGCCGTCATTGGCCGCGCCACCGAAATCGCCTTGACCTATAATCCAGACGAAGATGCCGACCAATTTGATAGCTCAGGTAATAAGCAAACACTGTTGGTGATCGATGAGACCAACGAGCTGATTGAGCAGATACGCAAGCAGTTCTCTAACAGCTATAAAGTACTGCACGCTGAGGGCTTAGAAGAGGCTTATGATTATCTGGCGAACGAAGATATCGGTGTTTGTATCACTGATATTAATGTCAGCGGCGAAAATATCGCCCCGATTATCTTTACCTTAAAACAAGATGCGCCGCACTTGGTGGTCTTGGTACAGACTGAATTCCAAGATGCAGGCTTGCTGATTGATTTGATTAATAAAGGTCAAGTCTATCGCTGCTTACCGAAGCCAATGCGCGCCAGCCTACTTGAGATTAGTGTCAATCGTGCATTCCAACACCATACAAAACTGAAAGCCAGTCCAGAGTTGGTGAAGCGTTATGAAGTCGAACATGACCCTGAAAACGATGTGCGCATTGATTTAAGCAGTCGCGTACGTAGCCTTATCGGCAAATTGCGCAAACGTTTCTCTTTATAAGCGTAAAAATGACATAAGCACAAAAACAACATAAGCACAAAAACTCCTGTCGCAAAAATTAAAACCTCTATTTCAATATTGAAGTAGAGGTTTTTTACTTTGCGTTTTTTGACTAAAATCACCAACGTGCTACATTAAGCCGATAATCATGCAAACCCATTTAAAATAACAATGAGATAAGGAATAGCCATGCAAGCGGTTTTTTTAGATAAAGGTACGTTTTCTGATGGCGTCGACTTGCCAGCACCAACAGGCATCAGTGACTATGTGACTTATGATGACACGCCAAAAGACAATGAGGTCATTTTAGCGCGCTGCAAAGACGCTGATATTATCATCACCAATAAAGTCCAAATTGACGCTGACGTAATAAGCAAACTCCCCAACCTGAAGCTTATCCAGCTGACAGCGACCGGTATGAATAACGTCGACCAAGAGGCTTGTGTTGAGCATAATGTCGCGCTATATAACGTCGCAGGTTACGCGGTTAAAAGCGTGCCTGAGCATACCTTTATGCTCATGCTGACGGCTATGCGTGCCGGTATTTATTATCATCAAAAAGTCGCTGACGGCACATGGCAGGCAAACGGTAATTTTTGCCTGCTGGATATTCCGTTGATAGATTTGGAAAATAAAACGCTAGGGATTATTGGGGTCGGCACTATCGGCAAACGCGTCACCGAGATTGCCCGTGCTTTTGGCATGAGCGTATTGTGGACGGAACATCAAGGACGGGCACCACGTAATAACGACTATACCGCGTTTGATGAGGTGCTTGCCCGCGCTGATGTGTTGAGCTTGCATTGCCCATTAAACGCGCAAACCCAACATCTCATTAATAAAGACACCTTGGCAAAAATGACCAAGCAACCACTTATCGTCAATGTGGCTCGCGGCGGCGTTGTCGATAGCCAAGCACTGACCGATGCCATCAATAATGAGCAAATCATCGGCTATGCCAGCGACGTGTTTGAACAAGAGCCGATTGTCAAAGACGACCCTTTATTGACCCTTGCTAATCATCCACGCGTCATATTTAGTCCGCACAATGCATGGGGCAGCAAGAGTGCGCAAGAAACTTTATGGCAAATGCTAAGCAACAAAGTCACTGACTTTATTGATAGCCACCAAAATGCTAACGGCTAAAACGTAACCAGTCATCTTTTATTTTACGGTGTTTGAGCATAATGCGGTCGCTGACATAATTATTCGTCACATGCCAAGGGTAGCGATCGCCCTGCTTGGGCAACTCGTCCTGAGCTCGCTTAATATAACCCGCCGATAGTGCACCCATCACCGTATCTGACTGAACTTGTACCTTTTCACGCTTGGTCTCAGCTTGTGGCACAGCGACCTGATAACGATGGGTCTGCATATAATCAAGTAGCCGTACGATATACTGAGAGGCTAAGTCTACCTTTAAAGTCCACGAAGCATTGATATAACCAAACATCACGGCCATGTTGGGCACATCCTCAACTAGGACTGCTTTGTAGGTCATACGTGCACCCACTTTGACTGGCTGACCATCAATATACAATGACGCGCCGCCGAGCATTTGCAGCTTTAATCCCGTTGCGGTGACAATAATATCAGCATCGAGATGTTTACCCGACTCAAGCATGATGCCCGTTTGAGTAAAGTGGCTGATTTGGTCAGTGACCACCCCTGCTCTTTTGCTGTGCAAGGTATTGAATAAGTCACCATCTGGCACCGCACAGAGTCGCTCGTCCCATGGATTGTACGCAGGAACAAAATGATCAACATCGACACCACTACCTTTTAATTCTCTTTTCACGCCATAGGTTAATAGCGCTTTTAATACTTTCGGTGCGTGGGCAGCAAACTGATAAACGCCTTGCTGTCTTAAGACGTTACGCGCCCGCAATAGCGTATAAGCTTGCTGTTTTGATAAAGGCGAAAATTTAGCAGATAGCCACTCAAGCGCATAATCATCGCCAGGTACGCTTGCCACATAAGTCGGCGAACGTTGCAACATCGTGACGTGCTGCACGCATTGACCATCGTCTTCGTTGACCATCGCAGGCAACAACGTCATCGCTGTGGCACCGCTACCAATAATGACCACTTTTTTATCATGATAATCAACGTTGTGCCAATGCTGCGGATGGACGATTTGACCTTGGAAATCTTCTTCCTTTTCAAAATGCGGTTGATAACCCTGCTCATAGTCATAATAGCCGGTTGCCCCGACGACGAAGTTTGCGGTCAACGTAGACACCTCACCGCTCATATGATTTTTGATCGTGGCTGACCACTGTTGATCACGGCTTGACCATGACAGCTGCTGCACCTCATGCTGATAGCGAATATGTTCAGTAATGCCAAATTCACGTGCCGTATCAGCGATATAACTCTTAATGTCCTCACCTGCTGCCAGCATTCGATGATCCAACCACGGTCTAAAACTATAGCCAAAGGTCAAGGCATCAGAGTCAGAGCGAATACCAGGATACGTGAATAAATCCCAAGTACCACCTAGATCCGAGCGCTTTTCTAATACGATAAATGGTGGCGTTTTTGCCTGCTTACTCACTTTCTTTTTTGACTTGCGTTGTTGTAATTGACAGGCCATCCCGATACCGGCAAGCCCTGCACCAACGATAAGCACATCACAATCTACTGGCGGCGCTGCTGGTGATTTTTTGTGTTTAAAGCGCTTCTTGATGGCTTGTCTGGTCGCTGTGATATTAAGCATAATTTTATCCCTATAGTTAGCTTACTTATTTTTTATCCCATAACACAATATTGGTAATAATGTTTAAACAACCTATAGCGCAAAGCAGACGCCTTAAAAAGGGCTGGGACTCTCCCAGTCCATCCACGCGCCTAGTACCGGATGTTTGAGACGCAGTTGCTGCGCATGCAAATTGAGCCGTGGCGCAATTGTCAACGCATTCCCTTCAGCATAAATAGGATCGCCTATCATGACGTGACCGACGTGCACCATATGGACGCGCAACTGATGGCTACGACCGGTGACTGGCTTTAGCATCACTCGCGTGACCGTTTGACCATTGCAGTCTTCATGCGCAAGCACTTCATACAAGGTTAGCGCGTGCTTTGACCAGTCGTGGTCAACGATGTGGCGCGGTTTGGTGCTTGGCTCATAGCGTACTGGCACTGAAATTTTGCCTTTTGCACCCACGCTCTCCCATGCGCCAAAAACCCGTGCTTGATACTTTTTTTGTGGCAGACGTTCAATGAACTGTTTACTGATATTGGTTTGCGCAGCGGCATTTTTTGCAAAAATCAATAAACCAGAGGTATCCATATCCAGTCGGTGAATCAATTTAACCGCAGGATTGGCACGCTCAAGGCGCGAAAGCAAACTCACCTTTAGCGTTTTGCCATCGACACTCAGCAGTCCGGCTGGCTTATCGACCACCCAGATATCGTCATCCTCGTAAACGGTAACGTCTTTCGCGAACGCTTTGAAAAACTCAAGCGGATAGGCACTTTCTTGGGCGTTAAGGGTTAGGATTTTTTCATCAGTAAAAGGCATAAAAGAAGCTACTTATATTGTTGAACTTGAGAATAAATACTGTCGTGCATTAAAAATGCTAAATCGAAGATTGCATCTAAACTGATCTATCGACATAAGGTTTTTGGCTAAAAGTTGAGATTGAACCAGACCGTGAGAATCATGTTCGAGCACAGAGCTAAAACGACAGTAGATGGCAAAGGTGACAGGTAAAACAGTACTTGTGTCGTTATGTGTTGATTTATTGTGCTAATCGTAATTGTTGAGCAATTTAACCGGCCTGTATCTGTCAAATCTGGGCAAACATGTTAATATAATGGCACATTTTCACCACTTCTTAACGCTTCTTTAGCTACTGACCAATCTATTATTAAACCAATATGCATGTCGATGAGTAGCGATAGAAATAATAAAACAAGAGAGAAAAACTATGTCAGACCTTATTGTTAACACCACCGATGCAAATTTTGACCAAGACGTCCTACAATCAGATGTACCAGTATTGGTAGATTTTTGGGCAACGTGGTGTGGTCCTTGTAAAGCAATTGCCCCTATTCTAGAAGATCTAGCATCTGAGTATCAAGGCAAAGTCAAAATCGTCAAAGTTGATGTGGACAACAACCCACAAGCAGCCAGCCGTTTTGGTATTCGTAACATCCCAACGCTATTTGTATTCAAAGATGGCGAAAAAGTTGACTCAGTAATGGGTTTACAACCAAAAGCTGAATTGGCTAAAGTAATAGATAAACATCTATAAGTGATACTGCTGGTTTTAACTCATTTAAATATTAGCAAATGCACAGAAAGCCAGATTAATCGAAAAAGCCATTATCTTGTATAGGTAATGGCTTTTTTGCTTGTTTTTTATGCAAAAAGCGCAATTATATGACTTTTTTAGCAAAAATTATTGACAATGCCATTATGAAAACCGTATAGTCTGCTGACAAGAGAAAACTAACGGTTTTCCTAAGTATCTTGTCGCTATTCTCCTCGTGTTTATCAACAAAAACACAATCGTCATTATAAACACCATTACTGAACGAAATGACTAAACACAATTACTGATACTGAGTTTTTGACGCAGACTCTTATGTGGCCTTCTTTATCTTCATTTCTTATGACCTTGCAGCAAAACCCGCAACGCGTACGTAAGCTGACACATAAAATTTTTACTACATAAATCCAGCTCTGTGCCCACACCCTCTATCGCCCTACAATCGTTGTTTTAATCAATATCGTGATTCGTGCTGCTAATGGCATCTCTCATCTGACCAATTGCTAATGACCTATCTATGAATCTAACTGAATTAAAGAAAAACTCAATCGCCGAGCTATTGGCCATCGCCAAAGAAATGGGTCTTGATAATATGGCGCGTAGCCGTAAACAAGACATCATCTTTGCTATCCTAAAAACCCATGCTCGTAACGGTGAAGCCATCTACGGTGATGGTGTACTTGAGGTTCTCCCTGATGGTTTTGGTTTTTTACGCTCATCAGAAGGCTCTTATTTAGCAGGCCCTGATGATATCTATGTCAGCCCCAGCCAAATTCGTCGCTTTAGCCTAAAGACTGGCGATAGTATCGCTGGTACCATTCGCCCGCCAAAAGATTCTGAGCGTTATTTTGCGCTATTGAAAGTAGGTGAAATCAACTTTGATACCCCAGATCGCTCACGTCATAAGCTTATCTTCGAGAACTTGACGCCCCTATTCCCAACTGAGCAATTAAAGCTTGAGCTAGGTAACGGTACTACTGAGGATTTGACTGGTCGTATTATCGATCTGATTGCTCCGATTGGTAAAGGTCAGCGCTCTATTATCGTCGCACCGCCAAAAGCGGGTAAAACGATGTTGCTACAGACCATTGCCCAATCCATCACTCGTAACAATCCTGAGTGCTATCTAATCGTGCTACTGATCGATGAACGTCCAGAAGAAGTCACCGAGATGGTACGTACGGTACGCGGTGAAGTGGTTGCTTCGACCTTTGATGAGCCACCTCAGCGCCATGTACAGGTTGCCGAAATGGTCATCGAGAAAGCCAAGCGTCTGGTCGAGCACAAGCAAGACGTGGTTATCCTATTGGATTCTATTACTCGTCTCGCCCGTGCCTACAACACCGTCATTCCTTCATCGGGTAAAGTATTGACTGGTGGTCTGGATGCCAATGCACTGGAACGTCCAAAACGTTTCTTCGGTGCCGCACGTAATGTTGAAGAAGGTGGTAGCTTAACGATTATTGCCAGCGCCCTTATCGATACTGGTAGTAAGATGGACAGCGTTATCTTTGAAGAATTTAAAGGTACCGGTAACCAAGAGATTACGCTTGAGCGTGATTTGGCTGAAAAACGTGTCTTCCCTGCGATCAATATCAAAAAATCTGGTACTCGCCGCGAAGAGCGCCTGCTTGATGAAGATAAATTGCGCAAAGTTTGGATTTTACGTAAATTGCTACAGCCGATGGATGGCGTACAAGCCACTGAATTCTTATTGGATCGCTTAAAAGAAGCTAAGACCAATGATGAATTCTTTGAGCAAATGAAGCGTAAATCACAAAACTAATTTCCGATTATCTTGTCAGATGTATTTAGCTTTGATTCAATATTAAGACCACCAATAGGTGGTCTTTTTTATTTACAAGACTAGGGCGTGTCCTCAATTCAATCGATGAATATCTAAATGGGCTAAAAATGACTAAACTTCGTCAAACAGCTGGGTAATATCAAGATATTAACTGCGCTATTTTCCTTGTTTGACTGCAATTTATCTCATTTCTATCACCATTTTTAAAGTGAGGACACGCCCTAAAATATCCATTATCTAATGATTAGAAATTTGCTATTCAATATAAGCTGTAGGTACTGCCTATGACACAGTGTGGCAACATCGCTTACATCGTGTTTGCAAAGATTAGCGTTTTTACTACGACTATATGATTAGCAACCGACTATCATGATAGATAGTAGGAATATATTTGAAAATAATCTGGACGCCTTCTTTTAAGGATCTGGTATTTTAAACTTGATGAATCTATAGGTAATCATATGAAATTTGCTAAAACAATCGTAATGACGGCAATCACTAGTTCTGCTCTTATCATGAGTGGTTGTGCTAACACTGGATATACCAGTGGCTTAAGCAACACGACTAAAGGTGCTGCTGCTGGCGCTGCTGCTGGTGCACTTATCAAAAGTGGCGGCGATAGCAAAGACATCGCTCGTGGCGCACTTGGTGGTGCTGCAATAGGCGGTGCTGGTGCTTATATTTTAAATAACAGCAGATAATCTCTAATTAGGTTAACTGCTTTTATTCTGTATACACATAACTCTGCCTAGAATGTTTTAAGATAAAAAAAGCCTGCAATCAATTGCAGGCTTTTTTGTGTTTAGCATTTGGTCTATTGGTCAAAAGCCAGTGCGTCTATAACGCCCCACTAAAGGTATCACAGGTCTGCACATTGCCGCTCTCCAAACCACGAGTGAACCATTGAACACGCTGTTGACTGGTACCATGGGTAAAGTTATCAGGGACTACCGCGCCTCCACTCGCACGCGCCAAACGATCATCACCAATTTGGCTGGCTGCATTGATGGCTTCATCTATATCGCCCGCTTCTAAGAACTGGACACGTTCTTGATTACGCTGCGCCCATACACCCGCGAAGCAATCAGCTTGTAGCTCTTGTAATACGGAGAGCTTATTGGCTTCTGCACGCGTCACTTGCTGACGAGCTTCATTAACCTGTTGGCTAATACCCAATAGCGTCTGCACATGATGACCAACTTCATGCGAGATCACATAAGCTTGCGCAAAATCTCCCGCTTTTCCTTGGTTTTCGCTATTACCTGATCCTTGTTGATCACCTGTAATACCAAGGTTTTGCCGCATTTCTACAAAGAAAGAAGTATCTAGATAGACCGTCTGGTCTCCTGGACAATAGAATGGACCCGTTGCAGAGCTGGCACTACCGCAAGCCGAGCTGACTTGTCCATTAAAGAGTATCAATGACGGCTCTTGATAAGTACTACCACCTTCATTAAATATTTGATGCCACACTTCTTCTGTGTCGGCTAGCACTACTTTTACAAACTGCGTATCACGATCGTCACTGGTCGCCGGCTCGGTTGAAGTATTGCTACCGCCACCTGCTACTACTTGGCCCGTTTGTAAAGCGGTCATAGGGTTAACGCCAAATACTAACCACAAAATACCCGCGATAATAATACCACCAATACCACCGCCAATCATTTTGCCACCACCGCTACTCGTGCGTACGTTGGAGCTACCTCGTCTGCCTTGCCATTTCATATTCTTACTCCCGAAACATACGATACACCCTGCCATGCGCATGGGTAGTTATTTATATTGTTTAGTTGTTGACTCGATTTGCTATTAATCATGCTTAATAGATGTCTCACCTACCCGCTGTTTTTCTAGTCTTTGACTATCCTTCCATTCTAATAAGCAATTAACCTGTTACCTGCTTTATTTAGTAAAACTTGTTTAATAGAATCTATTTAAGAGGCAACGCCACACCATAATGTTCGCCAATTGGTTACGAAAATGGCTCGATTTGCATTAATTATACGTCGATTAATTGAGGTTGTTGTATTAAAAATTATATTAGATGAGCTATGTAAAATACTTTTTACAATTTTATTGTTACTCAATTGTACAGGGTCTTTTCATTTGAAAAGAAAACATATAGAATGCGTGGAAGCTGAGTAGCTGTGACTAAGACTAGTTGAATTCTGAGACATCTCGGACATTCAACCTTTGCTGCTGCTACTGCTCATTTCATTTTCCCGGAGAAAACCTTATGAAACTTAAATTACTTGCTCTAGCTGGTATCATGACTGCAACTATGGGCCTAACTGCCTGTGACAGCAACAAAGAAAACGCTGCTGAAGATTTATCTGACGCGCAAGAAGAAGTGCAAGACGCTTCAGAAGAGCTAAACGAAGCTGCTGCTGAAGGCGAAATGACTGCTGATGCTGACGCTGCTGTTGCCGGCGCTGAAGCTGATATCGCTGATGCACAAGCTGCAACTGCTACTGACGAAATGGACGCTGAAGTTCCTGTAGACGGTACTACTACTAGCGTAGATATGGCTAGCGAAACTGATACTGCTGTTGCAGCATCTGACGAAGTTGTTGTTGAAGAACCAGCTCAGTAATTTTATCGTATCCAACGATAGATATACTGTAGTAAAAAAAAGAGAGCCTATGCTCTCTTTTTTTATGCCTATTATTTAATATATTTGATAACGGGCTAGAAGATTTAATGCTTGTTGTCACACTTTGCATTGACAGCTATAGACAACGCACACTGATCCTGAAAAATCATCGCGACATTATAAGATCTTTCACTGGTCAGAATTTTATAGAGATGAGTGACAGCTATTCATCGAATAGACGCTCATCAACTTGTTGACGAAATTTTTGCCCCGTTTTAAAGGTGACCACACGGCGTGCTGATACAGCCACGGGCTCCCCTGTCTTAGGGTTGCGTCCTGGACGGCTGCTTTTATCTTTAAGCTCAAAGTTGCCAAAGCCTGAAAGCTTGACCTCGTTGCCATCAATCAAACTCTCTGACAACTCATCAAAAAAATTCTCTACCAAACAGCGGCCTTCTTGGCGTGTCAGGTTAAGATGACTCATCAAATGCTCAATCATGTCAGATTTGGTTAAGGTGCTCACAGTACGACTCCTATGCTATGTCGTGATGTCGAATATCATGGTTTAGCGGTATGAGGGTTAAGCTTAGTTAGTATAAAGGTTTTTTGTTATTCTTTTAATAAAGTCTGAATTAAAATCCTTTGATAATAACCACTTAACTTTTTTTATAAAATTTTATCTAAGATAACAATCTTTATAAATAGCAATGCTCTATAGCCTCATAACGAGAAAGGCTACAGAGCATAGGCTATTATGAATGTTATGTGTTAGCTGTCACGCAGTTTTGCAGCATGTTGCTCAGTTAGTGCTTGTACTACCTTGTCAGTCGCTGTTTTCACAGCTTCATCAGACAAGGTCTGCGATCTATCCTGCCATATCAATGCAAATGCCAGTGAACGCTGACCTGCTGGTACTTTATCACCTTGGTAAACATCGAATAACCATAGATCAGTCAATAGCTCACCTGCGGCAGCACGAATCGTCGATTCTAATGCCTGTAAACTGATCTCGCTATCTATTAAGATGGCAATATCACGGCGTACTTGTGGGAATTTACTTGGCGTGGTAATAGCCTGCTGTTCACGAGCCAGCGTTAGCAAAGGTGCAAGGGACAATTGTGCAACCCAAGTAGCCGGTAAGTCTAGCTGTTTGGCCGTATTAGGATGCAATTGACCAAGCCAACCGACATACGCATCATCGATATATAATTTGGCGCTTTGACCCGGATGTAAGAAGGCAAGCTCACTACGCTCGTAGCGGATACGCATGCTATCGATTTGCGCTGGTAGCAGTTGCTCGATATCGTGCTTAAGGTCATAAAAGTCTAGCGCACGGTTTTGATAAGCTTGCTCATCCCAAATATCACCGACTGCGACCAGGGCAATACTTGGCGTTTGTACCAAATCGCTAATACTTTGACCAACAAAGCTCAGACCTGTTTCAAAGAAACGTACGCGTGGCTGCTGACGATTGAGATTGTATTGTACACAAGGCAATAAACTTGATAGCAAAGTACGGCGCATCACTGCTAAATCACTAGAGATAGGATTGGCTAGTGCTAATACTTCTCCTAATGCTTCATCATCAAGTAATGCTTCTATTTTTGCATCACTAAAGCTAAAGCTGATCGCTTCCATATAGCCATTATCGACCAGTGCTAGCTTCATCTCGTGCGTCAAGTCTGCCGTATCATCATAATCCATGCTTACCTGCAAATGTGGCAGGACGCTTGGAATATTGTCATAGCCATAGATACGAGCGATTTCTTCGATGAGATCTTCTTTGATACTCATATCAAAACGATAAGAAGGCGGCGTGCAGATAAGGCTATCCGCTTGCTGCTCTACCTCAAACCCTAATTGGGTTAAGATACGTACCATGACTGCTGGCGCTATCTCAATACCGATAACATCACGAACTTTAGTGATTGGCAAAGTAATTGGTGCACGGGCTGGCAAGTGCTCACTACTTTCAGCTTTTACGATAGGGCCTGCTTGACCGCCAGTAACGCTAGTAATCAAATCAACAGCACGCGCCAGTGCCAGCGCTGGTAATTCAAAATCTACCCCACGCTCAAAGCGTTGTGAGGCATCAGTGTGCAAACCAAAACGGCGTGCACGTGCAGCAATAGCAAGCTGACCAAAGAAAGCGCTTTCTACAATAATATTAGTCGTGCTATCAGTCACACTACTACGCTGACCACCCATGATACCAGCAAGCGCAAGAGCGCCTTTATCATCAGCTATCACCAACTCATCGCCCGTTAAGGTAATGGTTTGCTCATTCAGCAAGGTAATGGTCTCAGCAGGCTGTGCCAAACGAACCACGATATCACCAACAATGGTATCGGCGTCAAAAGCATGTAGCGGTTGACCCAATTCCATCAATACATAATTGGTCACATCAACCAAAAAGTTGTGCGAGCGTAGTCCTGATTGAACCAACGCATCTTGCATCCACTTTGGCGTATCGATACTACGATCAATATTGCTGATTGATTGTAATAAATAACGCGGGCACGCTTCAATTGCACTGACCGTTACCGCTGGCGTAGCAGTATCAGTACCGTTATCAGCAACCGCTACATTGGTAGGAATCTCAGGCAGCTGCATTGGCAAGTCGTTAATGACTGATATTTCACGCGCAATACCACGGACACTAAAACAATCACCACGGTTTGGTGTGATAGAGATATCCAGTATTTGGTTATCTAGACCTAAATATTCACGGATATCTGTACCAATCGGTGCATCAGCTGGTAGCTCAAGAAGACCATCAATGCTATCGGTTAAATCAATTTCAGAAGCACCGCAGAGCATACCGTTAGAGTCGACACCGCGTAGGTTGCCATTTTTAATTTTAAAGCCTTTCTTGTCATCGCTTGGGAGCACTGCCCCAACGGTCGCAACAGGTGCTTTCATACCGACGGTGACATTAGGCGCACCGCATACGATTTGTAGCAGCTCAGCTTCACCGATATTTACCTGCGTAACTCGCAGTTTATCAGCATCTGGATGTTGCTCGACGCTGACGACTTCACCGACGACCACACCACTAAAGGCACGGGCGACCGCATAGCGATCATCAATCTCTAGCCCTGCCATAGTGAGTTGTTCGGCCAACTGCTCACTGGTATTGTTGGGGTTTACCCATTGACGTAGCCACTGCTCACTAATTTTCATAAATATCTCGGATCAGAATTTTATAATAAAGATTTTAGAATAAAGGGTGACGTATTAACCTGTTATATCAACGAGGGAAACGCTAGCCAAACTGTTTTAAGAAGCGTACGTCGTTTTGGAAAAACAGGCGCAAATCATCAATACCATAATAGAGCATCGCAAAGCGCTCAATACCCATACCAAAGGCAAAGCCCGTATATTTTTCGGCATCAATACCGCAGTTGGTCAGCACTTGTGGATGCACCATACCGCAGCCCATGACTTCAAGCCATTTGCCATTGTCATCTAAGATATCAACTTCAGCAGAAGGCTCAGTAAATGGGAAAAATGACGGACGGAAACGAACGGTTAATTCTTTGGCAAAGAAAGCTTCTAAGAACTCACTAATCAAGCCTTTTAGCTCAGCAAAGGTACTCGACTCAGTAACCATAAGCCCTTCTAACTGATGAAACATCGGCGAATGGGTTTGGTCCGAGTCATTACGATAGACGCGACCGGGACAAATAATACGAATCGGTGGCTCATTTTTTTCCATGGTGCGAATTTGCACTGGACTGGTGTGCGTACGCAATAAATAATGCGCATCAAAGTAAAATGTATCGTGCATCGCGCGTGCAGGATGATGCGATGGGATATTTAGTGCTTCAAAGTTATAGTAATCGCTCTCAACTTCAGGGCCTGTGGCGACGTTAAAACCTGCTTGTATAAAATACTGCTGCATACGCTGGGTAATCATGGTCACTGGATGCAAATGGCCTTTTTGACCACCGCGAGCAGGCAATGTAATATCAATGCTCTCGCTTGCAAGCTTGGCATTTAATGCCGCGACTTCCAGCTGCTGCTGCTGATTGGTCAACGATTCTTGAATACGGCTCCGCACTTGATGTAACCAGCCACCGTAAGTTTTTTTATCGTCGCTGCTGAGCTTACCCATCTGCTTCGACCAGCCGGTTAATGGGCTCTTTTTGCCAGTCAATTGCACACGCAACTCTTGCAGCACACGCGCATCAGTTACTTGTAATATTAAAGATTCAGCAGCACTGGCAAATTCAGTTAGCTGAGCTTCATTTAGCTCATTGAGCTCTGAAGACAAAGTCGGTAGCGCCGACAAATCGTTGGTGGCAACAGGGGTAGTCATAAGACGCATCATTCCTGATTTAAACAGACTATTAATTGTAGGGATTTGACCAAATATTGCAAACCATTTACCCAGTTACTTTTATTTAGTTATTCGTATTTAGTTATTCGTATTTAGCTACTTTCAATTAGTTGCTCGTAATTAGTTATTTTTAATTAACTACTTTTGTTTCGCTAATTGTACCTAACTACTTTCGAATAACAAAAAATAAATACCAGTTATATGAATGGCTTGAATATTTAGACGATTAAATGTGCAATATCGCGAAAAGCACAAGAAGCTTAAGCATTAATAAAATTAGTCGTAAAATAATTTAATATAAAAAAAGCCACCGACCAGCGGTAGCTTTTATTAATATCGACCTATTAATCAATATTAGTCCTATTCGTTTAGATGCTTAATCAGATAAGCGTTATATCTACTTAATATCTAAAGGATAGTTAATATTTATGCTAGTTCCGCTTTTGCTTTTTCAACCAATGCTGTGAAAGTCGCTGCATCATGCATAGCGATGTCAGCAAGTACGCGACGATCGATTGAGATGTTGGCTTTTTTCATACCATTGATAAAGCGGCTATAGCTTAAGCCGTTTAAGCGTGCACCAGCATTGATACGTGCAATCCAAAGACGACGGAAGGTACGTTTTTTGTTGCGACGGTCACGATAAGCATATTGACCAGCTTTGGTCACTGCTTGTACCGCTACGCGGTAAACACGTGAACGGGCACCGTAGTAGCCTTTTGCGCGCTTTAAGATTTTTTTGTGACGACGATTCGCCTGTACACCACGTTTTACACGGGCCATAAATTACTCCAAGATATTGTTAATCATTATTAAACGAATCACGATGTCATCAAATAGTAGACATCGTTATCAAATTGCAAGGTCAAATATTTTTAACTAAGTAGCTATGAATTAAACAGCTCTTGATTAAATACATATGACGATAGGCTATTAGATGTATGGGCACATACGACGAACTGCTGCTTCGTCAGACTTGTCCACCATCTTAAGACCGCGCAACTGGCGAATACGCTTAGCTGATTTCTTGGTCAAGATATGGCTTTTGTTTGCTTGCTTACGCTTGAAGCCGTTTGCTGTTTTTTTGAAGCGTTTAGCTGCACCGCTTCTGGTTTTCATCTTAACTTTCATGATGATTTGCCTCTTTGTCTTTAATAGAACCTGGTCGTCAAATAGTTAGAATGAATAGTGGCTTTAAAAACAACCACTAGACCTCTATTTGCCTCGAGGTGGGAGGCGCTATTTTAGCAGATAGTGTGCTATTTTGCCAAGTAAAGTTTCAGCCCTCTTCTAATAGACAATTCATGCTTGTCATTCGTCTTAACAAAAGTACATTTCCTAGCCGTTTTAATCGTCATAAAGACCTCTCTTTTTTAGCTATCATTAATTTATAAGATATGAATAAGATAAAATAGCGCTAATAATCATGCAGCCACGATCAATTATTTACCATAAACCAGACACAAGGGTTCAGCGCTCTTTGCCTCATTTCATATTTGTTGCTGGATAAAAACTTATGTCAGGTACTATTGAATAGTGTTCGATAGCACCATACATTATTGAAATCTCTATAAAGCTTCATAAACCACGAATTTTTTTGTAAATAGATTGAATCTCGGTTTAAGCTGTGCTTAAGTAGAGACTGAGCGTCGCTACATTTTAAGTGCCAATAAACAATGCCAATTACTGCATCTACTTACCGTAGATCATACGATGCATGTTTATTTTTAACTATTCGGCTAGCTTGCCAATTGCTCAACAGAACAACTGATTATGGACAATCACTCTAGGAGACGACGTTGTCAAACCAAGAACTAAACTTTGATGACGGAATATTTGTGTTTGAAACGGTGATGCGGGTGCGCAATACCGAAATTGATATGGGTCAGCATTTAGCACTGCAATCATTGACAGCCCTACTGACTGAAGCAATGCAGCGCTTTTTATACTCTAAAGGGATTAAAGAGATCAATGCCGATCATCAAGGCTTGATTATTAATAAGCTACAGCTGAGCATTTTTAGCTGTGTACGGGCGCGTGAAGAGCTTTTGTTTGAGGTCGGCGTTGAGCCATTATGTGATAATGGTGGCAATATTGTGTTTAAAGCCATGCGTATGCACAATGGCGAAATAGTGGCAAAGGCAAGGCAGCATTTTGTCAATTATGATTTTCGCCTAAATAAAATAACCACGCTAGATAGCACGATTAAGAAAGCCTTATACCCGCATTTATTCGAGCTTTAACTTTTCTTATACCATTCACAAAAATTAGAGTAGCAAGGAAAACGAGTGTAAGTGCTACGCATTGTAGACTAAACGAGTTTGACACCGCTAATCGTACTTTTTGGGCTTGGTAGTACTAACCAATTACTTACCACTTTCTAATTATAAGACGATAGACAGATTATGACTTTACCTGCTTGGCTGACTGCCATAAAGTTTAACGCTGATGGTTTGATTCCTGCGATTGCTCAAGATCACGAGTCAGGGCGCATTTTGATGATGGCCTGGATGAATGCTGAAGCACTTCAATTAACAGCACAAACAAAAACTGCCGTGTATTTTTCACGTTCACGTGCCAAGCTATGGCATAAGGGCGAATCATCAGGGCATACTCAGACTGTCCATGATATTCGCTTAGATTGTGATGCTGATGTGATTGTGTTGAGTGTGACTCAGGCTGGTGGTATCGCCTGTCATACTGGTCGCGAGTCTTGCTTTTACCAGCGTTTGGATTTGTCTGGGCAGACCCCTGAATGGCAAACCGTCGATAAAGTACTAAAAGACCCAGCAGATATTTATCAATCTTCTGAAGCTTCTGGCGCTACTTCTCACAGCCATAATACTGATACAAATGATGCTATGAATGCGGATAGTACGAATAACGCAGTTGAAGATCATAATACCGCAACAGGTAACACCTCCATTTTACAGCAACTTGATAACGTATTGGCAGAGCGCAAACAAGCGGATGCCGACAGCTCTTATGTGGCAAGCTTATATGCAAAAGGGTTGAATAAAATCCTAGAAAAAGTGGGCGAAGAAAGCACAGAAAGCATTATCGCTGCCAAAGACTTTGCCAATTGCGATGAGAAAACTAACAAAGCACAATATGACGAGGCTCGTCATGAGCTCATTTATGAGGTTGCCGATGTCTGGTTTCATACATTGGTGGGGCTAGCATGGTTCGATATAGAGTCGGATGCTGTGTTAAACGAGCTGGGTCGTCGCTTTGGGCTATCAGGCATCGACGAAAAGGCCTCGCGATAAATTGTGACACTGAAAAGTTAATCCAGTAACGATAACGGGCGAAGTCGTAAAACAAATCTCTACTTGTTTTGATTATGATTGCTTTCACCTTTTTGTCACAATGGCAGGTTATAATATAGCTCTTTTAGCTTCGCATCTTTTATCTATATTTTTTGTTTAACAGATCAATATTCTATAACATAAAAGCATTCATATATAGATATTACAATCAAGACATTAAGGATATCATTATGGGCAGTTTTTCCATTACACATTGGCTGATATTATTGGTGGTAGTGGTGGTCGTATTTGGCACCTCAAAACTTAGAAATGCGGGCAAGGATTTGGGCGGTGCCGTCAAAGGCTTTAAAGAAGCGGTCAAAGATGAGAATACAGAGCATGCCAAAAAGCATGCAGTTCTCGACCATGATGGCAATGCACACCCAACAGATCACGCGGCAACCAGTAAGGTGCAGGATAGCGATATCAATACTGCACCTGTTGACGATAAGCACCATTGATAATACCAAGTATAGTGCTGGGTATGATACTGCTGGCATCTAGATAGTGATAATCAACCATTATGTTTGATATTGGGTTTTCTGAATTACTCCTCTTTGGCGTCATTGCCTTAATTGTCTTGGGCCCAGAAAAACTGCCACAAGCAGCACGCACTGCTGGGCAATGGTATGCCAAAATTCGCCGTACAGTCTCTACCCTACAGTCTGAAATAGAGGCTGAGCTAGACCTAGCTGAAACACGGCAACAAATGCAAAAAGAGCTGGCTAAAATCCGTGAAACTGAGGCAGAAATGCGGCGTGAGATGGCAGAAATGCGTGGCAGTATGCAGGAGTTTGAGTCTTCACAAAACCAGACTCTGAAAGCCACGCATGACCTAGACTCTGACCATCGCAATAATAAAACAAGCAATAATCAGCAAGATAATAGTGATCAAAAAAACACGCCACCTGTCACACCAAAGGCATTTGACTACGCCTACGAGCAGGACGAAAAATCAGCAGATTCTGAGCAATTATTGAAACACGGTACTGGCGACGAAACCTCAAAAACTGCCTCTAGTGATAATATTCAACAAATTACTCAACCAACTGCTCAAATCATCACTACTAAGCCATGGGAAAATATGTGGTTCCGTCTGGGCGCTTATGATAAAGCGCGTCGTTTGCCGCAGCCGCCCTATTTACCGAATTACAAAGCGGATAGATTATTAAACAGTCATTTAGATCCTTCTTTAAAAACACAGGCTTCTGTCAATAAGCAGGAGACTGATTGATGAATTTATTTAAGCGCAAAAAAAGTCGTCAAGAAAAAATTGCAGATGCAGATTTAGAAAAAACAACTGAGACAGCCAGTAACGAGAAATCTGATGATATATTAAGTTCATTGGCTGATATGCCCATCACTGAGCACCTGATTGAGCTACGCTCGCATCTGATCAAAATATGCGTGGCAGTGTTGGTCATATTTTTAGCCTTGGCTGGATTCTCACGCGAGCTCTATAATTTCTTATCCGATCCATTGGTCGCGCAGCTACCCGCCAATTCGACGATGATTGCCACAGATATCACCTCTAACTTTATGGCACCAATACGCCTGACTGTCTTTGTCGCCGCCTTCTTTGCCATGCCTTATATTTTGTACCAAATTTGGTCTTTTGTCGCACCCGGGTTATATAAAAAAGAGAAAAAAATCGCTATCCCTGTGCTGATGTCCTCTATCTTTTTGTTTTATGCGGGCGTGGCTTTTTCTTACTTTATCGTGCTGAAAGGCGTCTTAAAATTCTTTATCATGTTCGCCCCGCAGAACGTTTTGCCAATGACGGATATCGATAGCTATTTAAGTTTTGCGCTTAAGCTATTTATGGTGTTTGGCCTGACTTTTGAGATTCCTGTCGTCACCTTACTATTGATATTGGTGGGGATTGTCTCCATTCAGACTCTAGAAGATAAACGTCGTTATATTATCGTTGGTTGTTTTGCCGTGTCTGCAGTCGTCACACCACCCGATGGCGTGTCGATGTTGTTACTAGCCATCCCTATGTGGTTATTGTTTGAGCTGGGCCTGTTATTAGCAAAAATCTTAATCAAAGAAAAGTCTAGTCCTGATTTGGCAGCCGTAGATAAAGAGTAAAAAAACTATATTCTCTATGTTTTGACGCATCAATAAATGCTAATCTTTTTATTAGCATTTATTTTTGACTTTCCTCTATCTCATTTATTAGCTTAGTATCATCAGTTCAAAACAAAATGGATACATGACTAGTTAAGTGCGACTGGTATAAATTTTTCTTGCTTGCTGCTATCACAGAGGCTACGAAAAATTCATCCCAGTCGCACTGTATCTGTTTTAAAGTAAATTCACTATAGTTATTAGCCTTACTAAGCGTCATCATTGTTCGCCAGCCATTGCTTATCCAGTGGCTTTTTTTACCCCCATCGTTTTTACTCACTTTTAGTCTTTTAGGTAGCTTTATTATGTCCGCATCTATGCCAGCTTATATGAGCGATCCCACTGATGAGCAGCTGAGCGCGCTTAATATGGCGATGGATCACAAATCATTTAAAGTGGTCGCTTATGCGGGTGCCGGTAAAACTACGACGCTAAAACTAATCGGTGAGCGCTTACGTGGACGCGGCTTATATTTAGCCTTTAACAAAACAATTGCCAATGACGCTCGTTCAAAGTTTCCATCCCATGTGGAATGTCGCACCTTTCATTCGCTTGCTTATCGGCATGTCGCGCGTGATATCACGGCAAAACTATCCTTGCCACGCTTTTCACCCAAGCGTCTTGGTGATGACTTGGGATTGCAACCGGTACAAGTACGTCGGCAAATGGATGGCATTAATAAATACATTACGCTCACGCCTGCGAGATTAGCTCGATTCGTTAGTGACGCAGTCAGCAACTTTTGTAGTACGCATGCCAGCTATCCGGCACCAAGGCATATATTGTTTCCGAGTTGGCTCGATGATTCTGATGCAGAGCAATTACGTGAGATGCTCTACCCTGCCGTAGAGCAACGCTGGCTACAATCGATTGATGCACGTCACCCCGCTGGTATCGGGCATGACATTTATCTCAAACTTTGGGCGCTATCTAAGCCAAGTATCCCTGCGGACTTTATATTATTTGATGAAGCGCAAGATGCTGACCCATTGATGATGGGAATTCTGACGCAGCAACCACGGCAAGTCATTTATGTCGGCGATGCGCACCAGCAGATTTATGAGTGGCGCGGCGCGGTCAATGCAATGAAAAAGCTGCCATTGCCGCAAACCTTATTGACGCAGTCGTTTCGTTTCGGTGAGCCGATTGCTGAGGTTGCCAACACTTTGCTCAAAGCATTGCAAGAAGAGGTACCGTTAAAAGGCAATCCTAACAAGCAGTCTTCTACTGAAAAAGGTATGGTTCATAGTAAAAAAGATGCCATTCTGTGCCGCACCAATGCCGCTGCGATGTCGCAATTATTGACCGGACTTAAGCTAGGACACCGCGTGGCATTGCAAGCCGATACCGAGCGTATGCTGAAATTCTGTCAGGCCGCCGAAAATTTAAAAAATGGCAAATCGGCGTATGGTGTGCCAGAGCTGGCATATTTCTATAACTGGTCTGATGTACAAGAATATGCTGAAACCAATGAAGGCAGCGATCTCAAAACTCTAGTCAAGTTGGTCGATGATCATGGCACCAATGTATTAAGCCAAGCAGTTAATAGTTTGACCAGCATCGAAAATGCCGACTATGTCATCTCTACCGCTCACAAAGCCAAAGGGCTTGAATGGGGAAAGGTACAATTAGACGATGATTTTTATTATGATGTCACCACCAATGCGGTCAGGATAAGCCCAGAAGAATTGCGTTTGCTCTACGTTGCTTGTACACGTGCGCAGAGTAATTTGGACATCCATAATATCAAAGACTTGATATCAGGATTACAGACAGGCAAAAAAGTGATTTTTGGCAATACTTAATCCCTCTTCGTAGTTGTCAATTTGAATTCTTAGTCTACCTTTCTTTATAACGACCTTTTAGCAGTGAATAACAAGCATGAATAATAGTCAGCAACTTCAAGCACGTCAAAACACCATCCGTCAGTTATTTGCCAATCCTGTCCGCCTCCTTGCGCCAATGGAAGGCCTAACAGATCCATTAATGCGACAAATCCTAACGCAGATTGCAGCAGATTTAGGTCGTCCCTATGATTGGTCAGTGAGCGAGTTTATCCGCGTGACCCAACACGTCTTGCCAGCGCATGTATTTTATAAATACGTTCCAGAGTTGCGTCATGATGCCAAGACCGCCTGCGGCACACCGATTCATATCCAGTTACTTGGTAGTGAAGCGCAACTCATGGCAGACAACGCGGCATATGCTGCCGAGCTTGGTGCACCTGCCATTGATATCAATTTTGGTTGCCCTGCTAAAACGGTAAACAGCCATCGCGGTGGTTCAGTATTATTGGATGAACCCGAAACCATGTATCAGATTATCAGTGCGGTGCGTCAAGCGGTACCTGCCGACATTCCAGTCTCAGCTAAGATACGTTTAGGCTATACCGATACCAGTCGCATGGATGATATTCGCGGCGCTATTAACGACAGTGGTGCTGATTGGCTGACCATTCATGCACGAACCAAAACCCAAGGATATAAGCCACCAGCCTATTGGGACAAGATTCAAAGCTTTAATGCGCTTGATATTCCCGTCATTGCCAATGGCGAAATATGGAATGCAGAGCATGCACAAAATTGTATGACGCAAGCAGGTACAGAGCATTTGATGTTGGGTCGCGGTGCAGTGACCCGTCCCGATTTGATTGCGCAGGTTGATGCCAATATCGATGATGCAGAAACGTTGACTGTTTTAGCATGGGAAGATTTAATTGCACATCAGATAAAATTCTTGGAAGGTCAGGCTAAAACTGAAGTGATATTGGTTGGTCGTTACAAGCAGTGGCTCGCGATGCTCACCAAAGGTTATAGCGAGGCAAAAATATTATGGGACAGTATCAAACGAGAAAAAAATAAAGCAGTTATCATTAGTGCACTACGAATGAGTGTACGATAATCATAACTGCCTCTCTCTCAAACTGGCACCTTAACGAAACAAATAACGCTAAACACTCACTCGAATAGCTAGATAGAATAGCATCAAAGAACAAGCCATCGATAACGCCCAAAGGATAGAACGAAACATCGCCAAATTAGTAATATAAGCCACGCAAAAACCGATACGAATCAACACATATAGCCAAGCCAATACATTGATAATCGATTGCGGTACAAAAAATAGCATCGCTGTTATTACTGCGGCCAAAAATATAGGCAAAGTCTCATAGCTGTTCTGCTGTGCAGCATTAGCTCGTGCTGCAACCCCTGTCGCATGCTGAAAAAAATCACGTGGATGCGCATTATTTCTGAACTTAAAGCCGCCAGATGCTTTTGCAACTATTGATACCACCCATGGCAATAAGCTTGCTACCACCATCGCCCAGATCGCTGACGCTGCTGTATCAGGGATTAACCCAAAAAATACATTCATTATTCTATTTGCCCCTACCCTGCAATCACTTCAAAATCGTGGGTAATATTCACCCCACCTTGTACCAACATTCTACTGGCGGAGCAGTATTTTTCTGCTGATAAATGAATGGCCTTCTCAACCTGTTTGTCTTTGATATCTTGCCCTGTCACAACAAAGTGCATGTGGATATCGGTATATACTGCTGGTACAGTTTCGGCACGCTGCGCGGTCAAATCACAACGCACGTCTGTCACCTCTTGGCGTGACTTTTGTAAAATCGCTACCACATCGTAGCTCGCACAGCCACCCAGCCCTAGTAAGATCAGCTCCATCGGGCTTGAACCTTTTTCTTTATCAGCATCTATTTGTACATTATGTCCTGATGGTGACACGCCCATAAAGGCTTTGTTCTCTTGCCATGTGACGCTTGCTTTTGACTCTGACATTGTAGATATTCCTTATTTTAATTGACGTATTGCCTATTTTTTATTGTTTGAAAGATATGCCGCTTGGCTAGTGTAGCATAAGCCAAAGCGAGATTTTATACAGCCATTGTCTTAGGATACGCCCTACATTCGATCGATAATGATCTAAATGAATTCAAAGTGAGAACATGCCCTAGATTATTTTTGTGAGATTATCGCCATGAGCGCTCGGTGAGTCTGTTTTCGAGGGTGCACTTTCGCTAGCCAGACTTTCAGCCTCATACTGAACACAGTTTTTTTACTGTGACCTAAGTTTGTCTTCATAATGCCTAAAATAAGCTTACAAAAATCCATTTCTAACTAACTGATTTTAAAGGATTAAACTCGTGAAACATTTTATAGCAAAATACTGTTACACATTTTGCTTGTTTCTTGGTTTAATAACGGTAATGAATCTTATTTTTGCCTGATATCGATAACAGTCACCCTATAATAATTATGATTGCTGTCACGGTGTTATGTGGGAATAAGCTATTTTTAGACATATTAAAAGGTTTAGTCATGATAGATGCAGACGGCTTTCGCGCCAATGTCGGTATCATCTTGGCAAATACACAAGGGCAAGTTCTGTGGGCAAAACGCATTGGTCACAACGCTTGGCAATTTCCGCAGGGCGGCATCGACCGTGGAGAGACGCCGATGGATGCGATGTATCGCGAACTCTGGGAAGAGGTCGGTTTACATCCGCGTCATGTGGACTTATTGGCAGTCACGCAAGACTGGTTGCGCTATCGTCTGCCAAAACGCTATGTCCGTCACGGACAGCACCCTTTATGTATTGGGCAAAAACAAAAGTGGTTTTTGCTGCGCTTAGATGAGCCAAATACTCAACACATCCGCTTTGATGAGGGAAAACCGGAATTTGACCATTGGCAATGGGTCAGCTACTGGTATCCACTCGGACAAGTGATTCACTTTAAACGCGGAGTATATCGTCGCGCCTTGCAAGAACTGGCACGCGAACTACCACTTAGACAAGAGCTTATTATTCCTGAGCAAGACAATCACTTGTTAATGGAGTAAATAGATAGTTTAATACAAAACACATGCTCACATTGATATCTAAAAAACGTAGATATTAATGTGGGCATTTTTATTTGGGATTTGCAGGATGATTGCATTTATGGCTGATAAGTTCAGCAAGGATTTGTTTGTCTGATGCCCTATTTTGGCGTAAGGTTAAAATACTTTGAGTCCGTGTTCCGTAAGTGGGTTTGCTGGTTTCAGCATTGCCAAAAGCAACTGGTTCAATATAAACAGACGACAAGGTCTGCTCAATCTCAGTGCTCATACCCGTCTCTGGTAGTTGGTCCACCGGTGCTTTCGTATTATCTGACAATACATTAAAAGCAGCCTCTTGCCAGTACTTAGGCGAGCTGTCCTCAGCAATCAAGGGTAGCACTTCTTGCCGCAGCCTGCCACGTAGACGCTCGGTTTTAAACCAACTGTCCTCTGGCTGACCATTAGAGATGACATGAAGTCCTGCATGTAATGGCGTGGGTGCATGACCGCGATTATTAACGATGACGGCTTGTGCCGTATCACCAATAATAAGATTGAACCCAGCATAATCTTGCAGATTAATACTTCGGGCAAAATCCATCGGGCTTAAATCTCCTGTTAAAAACTCTGTCACGAGCGCACCACGTGAGCGCTCATTACTGCTTGCCTGCACACCATCACGAAAGTTCAATACCGCAGCCCAACGTCCATTCTGCTCATGATATTCTGGATTTTGTGCATGTGTTTCTTGCTGATGAATGCCTAGCCATGTACCACCGCTTTGCTTATCACGGCCAGCATAAATAGGCTGATCAGACCATTGATGTAGTGGCTCAGTTGGACGCTGCAAAAACTCATCACGATTAGACAATAATACCAATGGCAACTCATCAAATAACTGCCAAGCAATGGCGACGATACACATAGCATTCCTTTTATAATAATTTTCTGTTGTACAAGTACTTGTTAGCAAAGGTAAAAGACGTCGTTTAAGGTTTTATTTGCTAATCAGGTCTCATCAGCCGTTATTTCTGATTTTTGTCACTCAAAAACGGTGGCGTTGATAAATATAGATGCATGATGATTCCTCAGAAATTAATGCGATTTTTTCATCTTATCGGTTTTTTTATCGCTTTGCTATTCATTCAATCATCCATTCACTCATCATAGTATTCGCAAGGGACGAATTTTGCTATTATAGTCAGCACTTTATTATCAATATTATGATGCCCTTATGATGATTCATCCTCAGTACGATCCTGTAGCATTAGCAATTGGACCCGTCGAAGTCCATTGGTATGGGCTGATGTATTTACTGGCATTTGCCGCCGCTTTCGGTCTGGCATGGTATCGCAGCAGCAAACGCGATAATTGGACCACTGATATGGTCTCTGACTTAGTATTTTTTGGTGCACTCGGTGTGATTTTGGGTGGCCGTGTCGGCTATGTCTTGTTCTATCAGTTTGGTGAATTGCTACAAAACCCAGCATATCTCTTCAAAGTCTGGGAAGGCGGTATGTCATTCCATGGCGGCTTGATCGGCGTCATGCTTGGTATGCTATATTTTGCTCGTAAGTATAAAAAGACACCATTCCAAGTACTAGATTTTGTCGTGCCATGCGTACCGACGGGCCTATTGTTTGGCCGCATTGGTAACTACATCAATGGTGAGCTGTGGGGGCGTGTCTCTGATGGCGGCTATAATTGGTTGACGTACTTCCCGCAAGCCGCTTCTTTCGATATGCAGCAGTTACAGACCAATCCTGAGCTGCAAGAGCTAATGACCGAAGTCAATGGTCAGTATCTATTACCTCGTCATCCTTCACAGCTATATGAAGCGCTTGCTGAAGGTCTATTGCTGTTCTTATTCTTATGGTGGTATTCATCGAAACCCCGCCCTCGTATGGCAGCGACCGGTATTTTCATGTTGGGTTATGGCTTTAGCCGTTTCATTATTGAATTCTTTCGTCAGCCAGACATCGACCAAGGATTCATCCTATTAGGCTGGATGACCAAAGGGCAAATACTAAGCGCACCGATGATAATCATTGGCTTTGTCTTGTTAATTTATGCCTACAAACGCGGCATCTATGACTGGGGTAAGCAAGCTGCTTATTAAGCAGTATTTTTAGTCGAGTATCGGTTTTGACAATGCATTTTAATAATGCAAAAGAGTATTTTTATGATCAATAACAATAACGAGCAGGGCTATTTAGACTTGCTCAAACACGTTTTGACCACAGGCACTGAAAAAGGCGATCGTACTGGCACTGGTACGCTCAGTCACTTTGGCGCACAGCTACGTTTTGACTTGGCGTCAGGGTTTCCGCTATTGACCACCAAAAAAGTCCATTTTAAATCCATCGCTTATGAGCTATTTTGGTTTTTAAGTGGTAGTACTCACGTCGATTACCTGCAAGCCAATGGCGTACGCATTTGGAATGAATGGGCTACTGCAGAGCAGACGGCTCGTTTTAATCGTCCTGCTGGCGATTTGGGCCCTGTTTATGGCCATCAATGGCGCAATTATGGCGCTACCAAAGATGAAGACGGCAATTACCATGCTGATGGTGTCGATCAAATCACCCAGGTTATCGAGCAAATAAAAACCAATCCTAATTCACGCCGCTTGATCGTGTCTGGTTGGAACCCTGGCGAAGCAGATCAAGTCGCCTTACCGCCTTGTCATACCATATTTCAATTCTTCGTCGCGGACAATAAACTGTCATGCCAGCTCTATCAGCGCTCAGCAGATTTATTCCTAGGTGTGCCGTTTAACATTGCCAGCTATGCCCTGCTTACCCATATGGTCGCGCAAATTTGTGGTCTAGAAGTGGGTGAATTCATCTGGACAGGTGGTGACTGCCATATTTATCAAAACCACCGTGAGCAGGTTGAGTTACAGTTGACGCGTTCGCTATATACACTGCCAACGTTGACGCTTAACCCTGAGGTTAATGATATTTTTGCCTTTAATTATGACGATATTAGTGTTGAAGGTTATGAGTCGCATCCTGCTATCAAAGCAAAAGTTGCGGTATAGCATCTGTCTGATTGACTGATTCAAATAAGATTAGCATTGTAAAAGATAATAAAAAGGATACGTTATGAGTTATGCCCACACCGAAGTCGCCCAAATCGCTGCTATCAGTAGTAATCGCTGTATCGGTAAAGACAATGCGCTGCCGTGGCACATCTCAGCGGACTTGCAGCATTTCAAAAAGATGACAACCAAAGATAGTGATGGTGCTATTAAAGGTATCGTCATCATGGGGCGCAAGACCTTTGAATCAATGGGCAGCAAGCCTTTGCCAAATCGAGTAAGCTTTATCATCAGTACTCAGATGGATTATGCTGAACAAAAAGGCCTTGTCGGTAAGACCAATGCTTATGTCACGCATAACCTAGATGATGCTCTCACACAAGCAGCCAGTCTGGCGCATGGCGCACATTTGGATACGATTTGGGTGATTGGCGGTGAACGCGTGTTTAAAGAGGCGATGATGTATACCGATCGTATTGAGCTGACCCATGTAGATACCGAAATTGCTGATGGTGAGGCTTTTTATCCTGAATTGCCAAGTGAATTTGAAGTGGCAGAACAGTCTGAGCAGATGCACGATGAAAAGAGTACGTTAGATTTCAAATTTGTGACTTATAAAGTAAAAGCCTAACGTTGGTTGGTCTTCTATTCAACTTTAATAAGATATAATTTAAAAGGAGGAACCAAATATGGAAAATTAAAAAAGCCCAGCAAAATTAATTGCTGAGCTTAAAAAACTTTTAGATAAGATAACTGTGGAGCTAGACTCCGCTATTAGCATACTAATAAAGTTTATTTACCTTGCAGGGTTCATATATTTTATAGCAAATGCTAATAAGTGTCTATGTCTGGTCTCCATGGTTATGAATTCCTAATCATAATTATAGAGGTCACTAATGGCTATTCAATGCGGTTATCCTAAAGCTGTGCATGTTCGTTGGTATTTACGCTATCGATTTAATCGTTGGGAGCGCGTTTGCGAACACTGTCGTAGCTATCCAAACCAGCAGTTAAGTTTTAATTTTTAGCGATTAAATATTTCAATCTGCTAAACATTACTAACGTTAAAACGACAACAGATTTGGTTCTGTTGTCGTTTTTTTAATATATACAGCTACTCATGCAAAACCTTATAAACGGTTTTCGCTAATACCGGACCAATACCTTGCACTCCAGACAGCTCTTGCTGAGACGCACCAAGCAATTGCTGCATACCACCAAAGTGATTGAGCAGGTCACGACGGCGCTTTTCACCCAGCCCCGGTATGACTTCTAGTACTGACGATGAACGACGCTTATCGCGTTTTTTACGGTGAGCAGTGATTGCAAAACGATGCGCCTCATCGCGAATATGCATCAATAAATGCAGTGCTTTACTATCCATCGGTAGATCTAGCGGCTCGTGGTCAATAAAGTGCAATACTTCAAGCCCAGCCTTGCGCCCTTCCCCTTTTGCCACGCTAATGAGCAAAGTGTCACCCAGAATACCCAACTCAGTTAATACTTCTTTGGCAATACCAAGCTGACCTTTACCACCATCAATAAGCAACAAGTCAGGCAACGGCTGCTTCTTATAACGCCGTGTCAGCACTTGCTTCATTGCCGCATAGTCATCACCGCCTACGATGTCATGGATAGCATACTGACGATAATCACGTCGACGCGAGCCACCTTGGTCGAATACCACACAACTACCAATGGTCGCTTCACCCATCGTATGTGAGATATCAAAACACTCAATCCGATCAATGGTGCGCTCAGTGACATCGGCCAATACATCTTTCAATGCACCAAAGCGTGCATGCAATTCTAAATAATCGCCCAGCTTGGTTTTTAGCGCGTTATTAGTGTTCAGTTTTGCCAAATCCAGCCACTCTGCACGATGTTCACGTACGTTAGTTTTGATGACGACTTTGCTACCAAAGTGCGTGGCTAAAGCTTCGCTCACCGCCACCTGATCAGGTAGCTCATGAGTTAGCATAATTTCTGCTGGCAAGTCATCGGTTACTTGAAAATAGAAAGAAGTAATAAAAGCAGATAAATTATCCGCGAGCGATTCGCTGCTGTCGACATCAGGAAAATAGTTCTTACCACCCAGTACGCGCCCGCCACGGACAGTCAGTACGTTGACACACGTCATGCCTGCCTGACTGGCAATGGCAATCACATCGGCCTCACCTTGTACGGTATAGACAGCTTGCTTGGCTTGCACTTCACGCAGCATAGAGAGCTGATCCCGATAAAAGACCGCTTTTTCAAAATCTAATTCTTCAGCTGATTCTTCCATTTTTTCAATCAGCGTGGTGTGAATATCACTAGAGTCGCCTTTTAAAAAGCGAATCGTATTGTTGACGTCCTCTGCATACTCTTCTGCTGATACCAGACCCACGCAAGGCGCACGGCAGCGTTTAATTTGATACTCAAGACATGGGCGCTTACGTTGCTTGAAGAAAGTATTGGTACATTGACGCATTTGAAACATTTTTTGCATCAGCACCAGTGTCTCTTTTGCCGCATGCGCGGAAGGAAAAGGACCGAAAAAGCGACCTTTTTGATGATTACCTTTACCACGACCATAAGCCAATCTTGGATAGGGCTTATCTGCTGAAATAAACACATAAAGATAAGATTTATCATCACGCAGTAGCACGTTATAAGGTGGACGATATTCTTTAATCAGATTTTGCTCGAGCAATAGTGCTTCTGTCTCACTACGTGTGATGATGGTCTCAATATTATGAATTCGCGCCACTAATGCTCGTGTCTTTGGATGATCGATCGTCTTTGCAAAGTAGCTGTTTACGCGGCTTTTCAGTGATTTAGCCTTGCCAACGTATAAGATATCACCGTTTTTCCCCAGCATTTTATACACGCCTGGCAAATTTGGTAGGCGCTGAATTAAATGCTTAAGACGGGCTTTTTTATCATCGATAGGACTCGATTCTGAGACATTAACCATAGAATTCATTGCTCTTAAAAGTCTTATAATACTGCTAGTTATGGGGCGGGAGTCATTGTTTTACAAGCCAATTATTATCATAGTATCACCCATAAAAAAGCCAGCTTTCGCTGACTTAGTTTGTTCTATTATCGTTTATTCAGCAACATACTACTAATGACGGAAGTTAGCCATCAATGCTGGGATGCCTGGCAACATACCAACGATAGCCATTACGCCTGTCAGTACCACAAACATAATACCCGGTATGATCCAGCGGCTCATTTTAGTCAAATTGGCGCTACGTTCTTTAGAACCAATCAAGCCCAAGTTATCAAGTAATAACGTGAGTGACCAACCAAATGCAGGATTTACCAATGCAGAGGCAAACACCACAATCGCAGCAGATTGCGTGGTTTTTCCTTCGCGAGTCATTTCCATACCAGCTTCAAGCAGTGGGATAAACACCCCAACGATCAATGCCACACACATCACTGGCTGCCAGATAGCCAAATCCATTGGATAGCCCCAAACCCCTGCGATAATACAGAACAATGCCGTCAATAAGGCACCGGCAGGAATCGGACGTTTGGCAATCGCTGCTGGGACAATATAGGTGCCCCACGATGATGCAAAGTTAGCACCGCCCAATACAGAGCCGACGACCTGACGAAATGAGGCACTGGTCATGGTGTCATCGATATCCATGAGTACCTTTTCAGTACGTTTAGGATAGCTGATTTTTTGAAAGACCTGATGGCCTAAAAAATCTGGTGACCACATAGCAACTGCCAAAATAGCAAATGGCAGTACAATAATAAAGCTCTCAACTGTCGGTAATCCTAGCATCCAACCAGTATTTTCACCCCACCAATACATCGGGTTCATATTCGGCAAGCCTGGTGCAGTTTTGAACTCAAAGGGTGCGCCCAATGCAAAAGCAAGACCACCACCTAAGACACAGCTTAGCGGTACAGCGAGCCAGCGTTTTTGCCAGTGCTCAAGTAATGCATATAACAGGATAGTTGCCAAAATAATAAAAAAGGCAATATGCGACATGCCGATACTCTCTGACCATGCAAAGAGGTTTTTGACCTGTGAGGTGGTCCCGATAAACCCTAAGTAAATCAAGAGGCCACCGCACACCCCTTTACTGGTCAAGTTTGCCAGCAAACTTCCCCCTTTACTGATTGCCAATAGCAAGCCAAAAGCACCAATGAGCAGACCAAACGCCATTGGGTGGCCACCAGCAGCTACAACAATAGGAATAAGTGGAATAAGGGGACCGTGAGTACCTGCGAGGTTGGCTGTAGGCAGCAGAAAGCCTGAAAATAAGATAATAAAAAATGAAACGATCAATAGCTCATAACGAACGTTTTCTAAAACAAACGCATCGCCCAAACCAAGTGGACCTGCAAATGTGGCAGCAATCGCACCTACCATAACCACTTTGCCAATCGTCGCGGCCATTGCAGGAATAGTGTCTTCATATTCAAAGCGATAATCACGAAACGGTAGGTTGGCACGCCAGCGTTTGGGCTGCATGATTTGCAATTCATGATTCAGATAATCATCACGACTATCAAAGCTTGAACTTGGCTTGTGCAAATCGACATAGCTACCTGATGACTCTGTGTCGTAATCTGACGGGTTTGACGGCTGTTGATTAGACCCTGGAGAAGGGATCTGAGTGTTACTCATCACATTTCCTTGTGTCGACTGAGGCTTTGGTTAACTGATAATTTAATAGTGAAAATTTATGTGACTAAAGCGTTCATTAAAAATTGCAAGCCATTGTATGACATGAGAACTTGAAATGCGAACTTAGAACCATTTAAAGATACTGTATATCTCATTATAATATATAAATTAAAGTTTCTATTTAGCACGATATTGAACTTAATAGGAAACCCTGAGGAAAAAACACATCCAATATAGGCTTTAAATTAATGTAAATGACTTTTTTCTTAACAATCATCTATATTTGGACATTAGTTATCACATAAATAAATACTAAAGATAATTACACTAAATAGTTTATGGTAACTTTAAAGTAACCATAGAAAATCCATGTCAGTTACGCTTTAAGGCTAGCGGTCTTGGTGTTTTTTACTTATGATAAATACCCCCTAATGATTATGCTCAATACAAATATCTTTCAAATAATCAGCTGTATTAAAACAAATAGAAAAACTCAGAAGCAATAACAGGATAAGTTCATGCGTTTACTACCATCCAATTTTGAGACATTAAAACGTCGGGCTAAACAAAGCATCATGCCATTACTGACACCACATTTACTTAAGCTACGCATCAATACCTATGCACCTTATGTCGGTGCAGGTATCAAAATCGATCATATCAATCTAGATCAAGGTCTGTGCGTCGTCAGTATGGGACTTAATGCTTTGAACAAAAATATCGTCGGCACTCAGTTTGGTGGTAGTTTATATTCGATGGTTGATCCATTTTATATGATTATGCTCATGCATCAATTGGGCAGTAGCTACGTGGTGTGGGACAAAAGCTCACATATCGACTTTGTCGCGCCAGGTAACAGTAAAGTGATCACTCGGATGAAAATCCCCAGTGCTGAAATCATCACTATTCAAGAACTGGCCAAAGATGGTGATGCGGTCTTTCGTGAATATCAGGCCGATATCTTTGATGATCAGCAAAAACTGATCGCCACTGTCACCAAAACTATCTACATCCGACTGCGTAAGTACAGCAAATCTAAAGACCAAAGTAGTAGTATAGATAATTTTGATGATGAAGGTTAAAGCGTACTGAACATGTCATTTTCAATTCAAATTTAAAACCACACATACAAAAACCCCAACCTAGCTTTCGCATAGATTGGGGTTCCGTCTTTTTTGGTATGGCCCGCTTATTTATAAATAAACCTATGAATAAGGGCTTGTATCTACTCTCGCCTTACCTATCATCGACCATATAATCATACGGCTAAATAGGCATGGCAAACTTGTGCTTAAATACCAGGTGCAGTATCAACTGCATCAGGTACGCCAGCGCTAGTTTTTTTCTTAGCAACTGGACGAGCACCAAGTTTTTCGCGGATACGGGCTGATTTACCAGAGCGTTCACGTAAGTAGTATAGTTTCGCACGACGAACCGCACCACGGCGTTTCACTTCGATGCTTTCAATGATTGGTGAATGCAGTTGGAATGCACGCTCAACACCGATACCGCTTGAGATTTTACGAACGGTAAATGCTGAGTTTAGACCGCGGTTACGCTTAGCAATTACAACGCCTTCAAAAGCCTGTAAACGCTCACGCTCACCTTCACGTACTTTTACTTGAACCACAACGGTATCGCCGGGTGCAAAGTTTGGGCGCTCAAGCAATTGAGCGTTTTCGATGACCTGAACCAATGGATGCTTGTTGCTCATGAGAGTTATCTCCTCACATTAGATAATAGAGGCTTAACGCATATCACCTGTTTGTAATAATTAATCGCATCTCTTTATAGTGAGACACAACGTAAATGGGTTATAACCAACGGCCACTATGCGATGACTCGTTTTATTAATGCTCAAAATTCTATTTCTTAACCGTTTATCAAATGTGAAAAAAAACAGATTTCAACAATCTATTTTTTATCTGCTTTTGCCAATGCTTTTAACCACTTCGCTTGCGCTACCGTCGGTGTGAACGCTTGCCATAAGTCTGGACGACGCGCTTGCGTGCGACTGACTTGCTGACTAAAGCGCCACTTAGCGATATTGGCATGGTGACCTGATAGTAATACTTCAGGAACAGCCATACCCGCAAAATCATGCGGTTTCGTATAATGTGGACAATCAAGCAAGCCATCGACGAACGAGTCTTGCTCAGCTGACTTGTCGTCACCCATGATATCTGGCAAACGACGTATCACACTATCCATCATCACCATTGCTGGCAGCTCGCCACCAGTCAACACATAATCACCCAGCGATACTTCCATATCGACATATTGCGCCAGTAAGCGCTCATCAATACCTTCGTAACGACCACATAATATAATCATGCCATCGTACTCAGTCATACTGACCACACTACTTTCGCTGAGCGTTTGTCCTTGTGGCGACATATAAATCACCGGACAATGCTCACTGTCGACACGGCAGCCATGTTGACTCGCTCGCAGGCGCGCATCCTCGATAGCTTTTGACAATGGCTCAGCCATCATCACCATCCCAGGACCGCCACCATAAGGGCGCTCATCAATACGGCGATAGTTATCAGTGGTATAATCACGTGGATTAATGCATTCAATCGTCACTTGCTCTTGAGTGACTGCTCGCCCCGTGATACCAAAATCACGAATCGTCGCAAACATCTCAGGAAAAATACTAATGACGGCAAAATACATCTGATGTCTACTTGCATTGTGGCTAAAACAATCGGTATGACTACCAATAACACTTGGCTAAAAAGCCAGATATTATATTAGTAATCACTTTGCCATGTAACCAGCACTGTTTTTTCGGCTATATTGACCTCTACAACAGTTTGCTTGTGCCATGGAATCAGGCGTTCTTCCTTATCTAAACTGTCTGAATTTGCCGTTACACGCATGATAGCGTGGGCGCCAGTTTCAAACATTTCAGTGATATTGCCTAAATATTCACCCTGCTCGTTCATCACGCGCAGACTGACCAAATCCGACCAATAATATTCGTCTTCAGCTGTTTCAGGCAGAATGTTTTGCTCGACCCAAACGGTAACACCGTTCATGGTCTCAGCAACATTACGATCAGGAACCTGCTCAAACTGAGCCACAATTCCTGTTCCTTGCTCACGCCATGCCTTTACAGTCAAAGGTTTCATGCCAGTGGCAGTTTTCATCCACCACGGCTTCATATCGAATATCGCTGTGCGATCATCCGTCTCACTGAATACCCAAAGCCAACCTTTGATGCCGTAAGGCTTTTTGAGCTGACCAATTTTCATAAGGGCACTAGCGTTTGGAACAGATGACATAGCAGCTAACCTAACAATGATTAAAACAGCAATTGAAAAAACAATTGTGTCAAAAGCGATAAACAGTTAATGGCGCACCCTGGTGAGACCAGTTACGCTATGTATTCTAAAGTCTACTGAGTGAGATCATAGTCAGACTATAAACGTCTCAGTAATAACCTAAACTTAAGCAGTTGCTTCAGTTTGAGCTACAGACTTGTTGTAAGCTTTTGCTAATGAAGCAACGCGATCTGAAGGTTGTGCACCTTTTGCGATCCACGCGTTGTACGCTTCCATGTTTAGGCGTACTGCTTCTTCAGACTCTTTAGCGAGTGGGTTAAAAAAGCCGATGTTTTCAATATAGCGACCGTCACGCGCGCGGCGTTGATCAGCAACAACTACTTGATAAAATGGGCGTTTCTTGGCACCGCCCCGTGCTAAACGAATAACAACCATGTGAATTCTCTCTTTCGCAGGTATACCAAAAAGGGCATAATTATAGCACAGTCTTATTTTATTGAAAACATAAACTGTGCTTATTTAATTATTTATTAACAATAGCTTAAATGCACCTATATGTAAATTAAAATTATGAATCGTCAACGATTATGCAGCCCCGTTCTTGTGCGCTTAATTCTATTAAATCGCTAAAACACTGTTAGGTGACTTTTCTATATTCTATTTAGAGCATGTCATCAATTAGCACCTTGATACATTTAGAGGTCTTAAAATGGCTAAATATAATTATGCAAATTTGAGCCATCAGCGTAGTTACTTGATTGTGCTACCCTACCGGCCTCTATAATGGTCTAATAAAAACAGTCTACAATAGACCTTAATACCCAATGTCGGCAACGTGCTTGATTGCTTAACGATAAAAAAATATTGAAGTTTGTGAAACACGACTTTATTTTATCACCCTATTATTTATCTACGCCTTGGACTCATATGATCATCCCAAACCCCAAACCACCTCGCAAAGGTTGGCTGCCACGCTCCTATTCGAACAGTTGGTTGACCACGTTGATGGTGTCCTTTATTGTCCTTATCAGTGTCGGCTTATCGATTGTGTTTTTTTGGCGCAGTCTGTATTTGCCAGAGCTGAAAAATCATGCGCGTTATCTGACCAGCGAGCTACGTTTGATGAATAGCGTCAATAGAGACTGGCAGGATAACCCTAAGGTACGGCAGTGGATATATCAACATTCGCACGTGGTGGTGGTCGACAATCCTAGTGACTTCCCACAAGTAGCAGATAAAGCGTTTGTGGGAGTTTTTACCGATGTATTGCAGTACGAAATCGGGGCACAGTTGGGTCGACCGGTTGAGGTCTATTTTAAATTCAAACCAACGCCGCAGCTTTGGGTACAAGACAGCCGTGACACCAGTTTTTGGATTCGTGAACCCGTGGTTTATTATTCTCAATATAGCCCAGGATTGTTAGTACTATTCCTCATTGGATTACCTATATTATCGCTGCTGACCATTATTTTATTAGCACGGCAATTGAATCGTCCACTGCGTTATTTACAGCGTGCGGCGACCAATTATATTCGCCTTGGTCACGCTACTACCTTGCCGACACGCAACGGCCCTACTGAAATTCGTCAAGTAAATATGGCGTTCAATCGTCTATTTACCACACTCAACCAAGCACAGAAAGAGCGCACGATTATGCTCGCCGGTATCTCGCACGATTTGCGCACGCCTTTGACTCGTATGCGCTTGACCGCAGAGATGCTACCGGATGATTTTTTTCGCGAGGGTTTGATTTATGATATTGAGGATATGGATGCGATTTTAGAACAGTTCATCTCATTTATGAAAGATGGCTCGGATGAACCAGTGCGCCTGACCAATTTAGACACCATATTTAATGAAATCATGGTGCAATTTGCGCCAATGAAATTTATTTATCAATCGGAATGTGACAAAGTAGTACCAGTGCGACCTCTCTCGATTAAGCGCTTGGTCATTAATCTGGTCAACAATGCCAATCGGTATGGCAAACCGCCTATTTATCTTTCAGCGACTGTCGTACCAACGTTCATAGAAACAACTGAAGTAGAAGACAGCGACGTGGTTTCTGAAAATGAAGTCAATAAAGAAGCTCAAGAGCAGCTGATGATATGTGTAAGGGACTGTGGTGATGGCGTAGCAGAAGATCAATTAGATCGCATCATGCAGCCTTTCGAACGCGGTGAGACAGCACGTACCACGCAAGGTAGTGGACTGGGTCTGGCGATTGTTGACCGTATTGCACGGTTACATCATGGTACGGTTGAGGCAATCAATCACCCTGAAGGCGGACTACAAGTGTGTGTGCGTATCCCTTTACTGTCCAAGGTAGCAGGAGAGCAAACATTAGCAGCTAATACAGATAAAACGTCGAGGGCAGATACTACCTTTAATAAAGACCTATAAAAAACTGACAAAAGACGATTTCATAATCGTCTTTAAAAGTTGGTGTGATAACTTAGGGCGTGTTGAACATTCGACCATGGCACTGACAGATACTATTTTTTAGACAGTTCGACGTTAAAAATAGTAAGTTTAGTCATTCTAAGCGTCTGTTTTTAACAATGAAGTGGCAAAAAATAGTCCTGTCTCCCTTTGTTGGTATTAGAGCTGATGTTAAAACTGCTCCATACTGCGTTGTAAACCTAGTTAAGGCTCTAGCATTACCGTCGTTTTACGCCTTGTCTGGAGCAGTTTTAGCGATCAGCAGTGCCTATTTTTCAATGTTCAACACGCCCTAACTGTCTCAATATTTAGGCAACAAAAATTATTCCCGTACGCCGATAATCGGTGGAATATACTCAGCACTATTAGTGAACGCTAGGGGCTGAGTAATTTCATCCTGCGCGGCTTTGAGCGTTTGAGTCGTGGTTGGCTGCTGTAGAAATAAATAATAACCCAGTGTCAACGCATTCAGTAGTACCAAACCACCAAATAAATACGGCATCCTCTGCCCTCCTCTATTTTACAACTTATAAAACCTGTTATTACAGGTTTGCTACCAAAGCATCTCAGCTTAGTTCACCATATATTGAGCGCTTAGTCTATTTTTTGCTGGTCAAATACTCATAATTTTACAGACATAAAGTAGCTGCTTGCATTATTTAATCTCAAAATCACGGTCGCTTTTTTCTTGGGTTAATTGATCAGCAGCCAGCACTTGCGTCAAAGGTTTGATAGGCCATGTCATCACAAATCTAGCACCGCCAAGATCACGGCTTTCGTCTACCTTCATACTGCCATTAAACCAAAAGGCAATACGCGATACAATAGAAAGTCCTAGACCATAGCCACCAGAGGCTCGTGTACGGCTGTCATCTAAGCGTGAAAATGGAATAAACACTTTTTCGCGATCAGCCTCTGCAATACCTTGACCATCGTCCTCTACGCTGACAAAAGCATTGCCCTTTTTGATGCCCGCACTAATAATAATGGTCGTTTCTGCATAGCGTAAAGCATTACCCGCAAGGTTTTGAATGACACGGTGCAAATATCGTCTGTCTGCTACTGCTGTTACTTTAGGATTTGGCAGATTGGCGACGATTTTTATAGGTTTGCCTAAGGCATTGGTTTCGCGCTCAATCTGTTCGAGCAATTCTTTAAGATTCACCGGCTCTAGATCGAGTTTTGGTGAGCCTTCTTCAAGCTTAGCATAGGTCAAAATCTCATCAATGAGGCCATTGAGCGACTCAATATCTTCGTCAATATAATCACGCTGCATAAAACGTGAGTCTTCGTCATCGGTATCTGCTAGCATATCGACAGCAAAGCGAATACGAGCCACTGGCGTACGCAACTCGTGAGATACCGCGCGCGTCAGCTCTCGCTGCGACTCAATCAAACGCTTAATATGCGAGGTCATGGCATTAAACGTCGCTGACAGACGCGCAATTTCGTCTTGCCCAATGACTTGCACTTGGATATCAAGGTTACCTTGACTCACCTCATTAACACCGACTTGGATCAATTGTAATTTACGCTCGAGCGGAAAAATAAGCGCATAGACACCCAGACTGATCAAAAACATACTAATTAGAATCATACTGATAATCAGATTGAGCGGGAACCAATTGAACAAAGGAACCGGCCCAATCAGAATCGCCATATCGTTGATTTCAGATGGCACAATAATTTTGATAGATGAGTTACTTTTACTGCTATTGGTATCTTGCAATAAAATGACCACTTCATCGCGGCGCAGACGCGCCATCTGATCCGTGTCCAACTCAAGCGTATTGACGGCTTTAAATGCCAAAGGAAAAGAGAACTTTTCTTCCAATTCAGCCAAGCGAGCACGCTTATCCGACAGCGTTATATGATAGGACAAATCATCTAGTAGAAATACGGCAATGGCGCGTACTTGCTGCTCAGTGACTTGAGTAACTCTAGCGGTCAACACGCTTTTACTATCTGGTAGACGATAATAAACGTCTGCGTAGACGGGCTGACTCACATAACGCACAACGGTATTGCCGTTCTCAAAACGTCGCAATTCGCTGGCATTAAAATCGACTTTTTCAATCGGCACAACACTAAAAGTCGCGCCAAACAAACTACTGGCATCAGACAACCAGTACTCACGCTGCATCTCATTGTCTTGATGCGCAATTCCTTCGCTGACCAAATGAAAAGCACCTGTTGCCATGCTTTCACGGTAGGATTGTACGCGCTCTTTATTGATGGTATCCATCAATAGTTGAGCAAATAATGCCACACACAAACAGACAATGAGTAGTCCAGCATAAATACGGACAAAAATACTATGTTTTAAAGAAGAGACTAATGACATACGTGCCGTGACCAACTTAGTAAATAATAACGACTGATAACATTTAGCATATAAATGACGCAATATTAATGATATCGAACATCGTTGAATAGAGATAAACCCTGACCGCTATGTTTTGATTTTATGTGCCAGTAATCTGATTACCTATGCGCATCACATCTATTTAGTCAGTATCTATAATAATGGCTTAATTAAACCACATAACACCACATTTAAGTTCAAAAATTAAGATTTCGCCACAAAAAAACCAGCATCATTGCTGGTTTTTTTATCTAACTTACACTAACAATCAATCTTTGCATAAGCAAAACTGGCTAATTCAGTTAATGAATTAGTTGCCTTCTTTGACAAATAAATAACCTTTACTACGTACGGTTTTGATACGTTTTGGATTTTCTGGATCATCACCGATTTTTGGACGAATACGCGAGATACGTACGTCAATCGAACGATCTTGACCATCATACTCAATACCACGTAGACGCTCAAAAATATCTTCACGAGAGAGAATACGACCAGCATTAGAAGCCAGCAACCACAAAAGATCATATTCAGCACTGGTAAAATCGACCAACTCATCGCCTAAATTCACTGAACGACCACCATTATCGATGACCAATTCGCCAAATTCTAAGCGTTGTGGCACATCTTCTGATGGTGCATTTTCCGAGCGACGCAATAAAGCACGGATACGGGCAAGCAGTACACGCGGCTGAGCAGGTTTGGCGACATAATCATCGGCACCCATCTCAAGACCCAATACCTGATCCATATCTTCAGTACGAGCAGTCAACATCAAGATAGGGTTCTGGTAGTGCGGACGTACTTCACGGCAGACTGTAAGCCCATCGCTACCAGGAAGCATGACATCAAGCACGACCAAATCTGGTTGTTCGTTGACAATGCGGCGAATGGCACGATTGCCATCAGTCTCAATTGCCACTTCTAAACCGTTTTTCACCAAGTAATCTTGGGTCAACATGGCCAGACGCTCATCATCCTCAACAATCAAAATTCGGGGGGTGTTGTCTTCTTCAGTTGTTGTCATTGTTATATCCTCTAATACATCTAATTTAAAAGCAGTAAAAGTAAGAGCGGTAAATTAATAGCGCCACCGAGTGGCACAATTGATGTTCGTATAGCTGTTACAAACTTGGTAGGACAGTATACTATTAAACATACAGCTTCCTATACTATAGCTTATAGTCGTTAACAAAACCTATAAACTACGACTATTAAAACTTTAGTTTGCGTCCAAGATTATATGATTTGTACTGCCAAAAAACCTAACACAGTCTCTATCAAGCAGTTAAGAGGCCAATAGGTATGAACCATCAAACCCTTAGATAAAATAGCTCTAGTACGTTTTTGATATTCTTGGTAATTGTTGCCCAACAGCTAATATAGCGAGATATATGGATTGCCGCTAGTGACTTTTGCATAAAATTATTAATATTGGCTATCTATTAATTAAAAGGGCGAACTATATCGTGTATTTATTCAAACCTAACACAGAAATCCCGCATTATAGTGAATAGTTTAATATTTCATAGCGAATAGCTTGATACATCGTACCACGACCTAAATTCACACCAAATAATGAGCAAAAAAAACAGCCCATGATGGACTGTTTTTTGAGATATAAGACTGGATTAAACGTAAAGTTTAACACGGCAAATAATAAGACTAAGCACGGTTTTTGTACTTACGGATAGCTTGTAGCTGTCCTACGGACTCTGCCAATGATGCCAAGGCAGCGTTGGTTTGTACCGTATCTGATTGATTGACCAGCATTTGCTCTGCTTTTTTACGTGCTTCAACAATTTTGCTTTCGTCAAGATTATGGGCGCGCATCGCTGTATCAGCCAATACCGTGACCATTTTTGGTTGTACTTCTAGTACACCACCTGATACGTAAATCACTTCTTCTTCACCGTTTGGTGTTTGCACTCGCATCGCACCCGGTTTTAACAAAGTAATAAGCGGTGTGTGACCTGGCAATACACCAATCTCGCCTTCGGTACCAGTCGCTATTAACATGCTAATTTCGCCTGAATACAACTCTTCACGGGCACTTACGACGCGACATTGTAACGTTGCCATACTTAACTCCTTACTATCAAAACGCGATCAAAAAACAGTAAAAACTGTAATGCGTTACTGATGAGTAGATAAACGTATTATAGCCTATCTACTCGTTAGCCAATGCTTGAGCAACTTACGCTGCAGAAGATTTCATTTTTTCTGCTTTGGCAACTACTTCATCGATGCCACCAGCCATATAGAAGGCCTGCTCTGGTAAGTCATCGTATTCACCAGCGATGATTGCTTTAAAGCTAGCAATGGTATCGCGTAGTGGTACATATTTACCAGGTGCACCAGTAAAGATTTCAGCAACGTGGAATGGCTGTGACAAGAAGCGCTGAATCTTACGAGCGCGATAAACGACTAGTTTATCTTCTTCTGACAACTCATCCATACCCAAAATTGCGATGATATCTTTAAGCTCTTTATAGCGCTGTAGAATTTCTTGAACACCGCGAGCAACGTTGTAATGTTCTTCACCGATCACTTGTGGATCTAGCTGACGTGAGGTTGAATCTAATGGATCAACCGCAGGATAGATACCTTGTGATGCGATATCACGGCTTAGTACAACCGTTGCATCCAAGTGAGCAAACGTCGTAGCAGGTGATGGATCCGTCAAATCATCCGCAGGGACATATACGGCCTGAACTGACGTGATTGAACCTGACTGAGTTGATGTAATACGCTCTTGTAGCATACCCATCTCTTCAGCTAGTGTTGGCTGATAACCAACCGCTGATGGCATACGGCCAAGCAGTGCTGATACTTCAGTACCGGCTAGTGTATAACGATAGATGTTATCAACGAACAGCAATACGTCACGACCTTTGCCAGTAGCAGGATCTTTCGTATCACGGAAGTACTCAGCCATAGTCAAACCAGACAACGCAACACGTAAACGGTTACCCGGTGGCTCATTCATCTGACCATATACCATGGCAACTTTAGATTTACTAAAGTCTTCAGTGTTTACAACGCCAGCTTCTTGCATTTCGTGATAGAAATCATTACCTTCACGAGTACGTTCGCCGACACCAGCAAATACTGACAAGCCTTCATGCTTAAGCGCGATGTTGTTGATCAATTCCATCATGTTGACGGTTTTACCAACACCAGCACCACCAAATAGACCAACTTTACCACCTTTAGCGAACGGGCAAAGTAGATCGATAACTTTGATGCCTGTTTCTAACAATTCAGTACTGTTTGACTGATCCGCATAGCTTGGCGCTTCACGGTGGATAGACCATTTTTCGTCAGCTTCTACAGGACCTTCTTCATCGATAGGACGACCAAGAACATCCATGATGCGACCTAGGGTACCAATACCGACAGGCACAGAAATAGGTGCACCAGTATTAGTAACAGGTAGGTTACGCTTTAGGCCTTCAGTTGAACCCATAGCAATAGTACGTACGATGCCATCACCTAATTGTTGCTGTACTTCTAGGGTGGTTTCGGTACCATCTACTTGCAAAGCATCATAAATCTGAGGAACTTCACTACGGTTGAACTCAACGTCAAGAACCGCGCCAATAATCTGTACAATACGACCGCTACTCATTGCGTTCTCCTTGAACTTCTATATATAGGTGTAGTCAATTATGAAACAGCAGCAGCACCGCCAACGATTTCCGAGATTTCTCGGGTAATCGCCGCTTGACGCAGCTTGTTATAAACCAACTGTAAATCGTTAATTAGGTCACCAGCATTATCTGTTGCCGCTTTCATCGCAACCATACGTGACGACTGCTCAGAGGCAATGTTTTCCATTACCGCTTGATAAACAATCGACTCAATATAACGGCCAAGCAATTCATCAATCAACGTCTTGATGTCAGGCTCGTAGATATAATCCCAGCTAAGTTCTGTCTGTATACCGCTCTCTTCGTCACCAAATGAGCCCTCTGGTAGAGGTACTAATTGATTGACGGTTGGCTTTTGAGTCATGGCATTAACGAATTTGTTATATACCACATAGATACGGTCTATATTACCGTTACTATAATCCTCAAGCATGGCCTGAACGGGTGCATTTAATTGCTCAAACGTTGGTTTGTCGCCATAGTCGGTCACGGCTGAGGTGACTTTTCCGCCGAAATTTTTGAAGAAACTGACGCCTTTGGCACCGATGACTGCAAACTCAGCTTGAACAGACTGATCTTGATACTCATGAATGCTTTTGGTGAGCGCTTTGAATAGGTTAATATTCAAACCACCTGCGAGACCACGATCAGAGGTAACGACAATATAGCCGACCTTGTTGACCGGACGCGATACCATATAAGGATGTTTGTAGTCTGATGAGGCATGCACCAAATGTGAAATAACCCGGCGCATACTATCAGCATACGGGCGACCCACTTCCATGCGCTCTTGGGCACGGCGCATCTTACTTGCTGCTACCATTTGCATAGCGCGAGTAATTTTTTGGGTGCTTTTAATACTGGTGACTTTGGCACGTATCTCTTTTAAGCTTGCCATAATGATTCCAATATAAGAGGGTTAAAAAGCATTGGCGCCTGCAACAATTTTTTAATATAAAACATTGAACTGATCAAATAATATTTTAAATCTTGTGGCAACACGCGATCTAATACCGATGATGGTTAAAGCAGTGACGCGCCTGTCTCAGCAAAAAGCTTATCAGACAACGCGTCACCTTATAGGCTGTCAGCGACAGCCATAACCAGTTCGGCTTAACCCGTTAAATTAATAACTGTGATTTTGTTTAAAGGTCTCTAAAGCTGACTTTAAACGACCTGCGATATCATCATTATAGTTCGCAGTATCATCAATCTCACGCATCAATTCACTTTGCTCATCATGCATATAACGTAAGTAAGATTCTTCGAAAGCACCAATTTTTTCAACTGGAACGTCTGATAAGAAACCTTCGTTCGACGCATAGATAACCGCTGCTTGCTCAGAGATAGACATTGGCTGATACTGTTTCTGCTTCATCAGTTCAGTCACACGCTCACCATGATCAAGCTGTTCACGAGTCGCGTCATCAAGATCTGAGGCAAACTGAGCAAATGCTGCTAGTTCACGATACTGGGCTAGTGCGGTACGGATACCACCAGACAGCTTCTTAATAATCTTAGTCTGAGCAGCACCACCAACACGAGATACCGAGATACCAGCGTTGACTGCTGGACGGATACCTGAGTTGAATAGGCTAGACTCTAAGAAGATCTGACCATCAGTGATTGAAATCACGTTAGTCGGTACGAATGCAGATACGTCACCAGCTTGGGTTTCAATAATAGGCAATGCGGTTAAAGAACCTGTTTTACCCACTACTTCACCATTGGTGAATTTTTCTACGTACGCAGCATTTACGCGTGATGCACGCTCAAGTAAACGTGAATGTAAATAGAATACATCACCAGGATACGCTTCACGACCTGGCGGACGACGTAGCAATAGTGAAATCTGACGATAAGCGACGGCTTGTTTTGATAAGTCATCAAAAACAATCAGAGCATCTTCGCCGCGGTCACGGAAGTATTCGCCCATCGTACAACCTGAATACGGTGCGATATACTGTAGTGCTGCTGGCTCTGATGCTGAAGCAACTACTACTGTAGTGTATTCAAGTGCACCAGTTTGCTCAAGCTTACGTACGACGTTTGCAATGGTCGAACGTTTCTGACCGATTGCCACGTATACACACTTGATACCAGATGATTTTTGCGCAATGATCGCATCGATAGCCATCGCGGTTTTACCCGTCTGACGGTCACCAATGATAAGCTCACGCTGACCACGACCGATTGGAATCATGGTATCAACGGCTTTATAACCAGTCATTACTGGTTGATCTACTGACTGACGGTCGATCACGCCTGGGGCGATTTTTTCGACTTTGTCAGTCATTTTGGCATCGATAGGACCTTTGCCATCAATAGGATTACCCAAAGCATCAACAACACGGCCTAGCAGCTCAGGACCTACGGGTACTTCAAGAATGCGACCAGTACAATAGGCTTTTTGGCCTTCTTGTAGTTTTAGGAAGTCGCCCAGTACTACCGCACCAACAGAATCACGCTCTAAGTTAAGCGCCATCCCATAGATTTCACCTTCAAACTCAATCATTTCGCCGTACATGGCATCTTCAAGACCATGAATCTGCACGATACCGTCAGATACTTTGACAATCGTGCCTTCATTCTTTGCAGTTGCACCCGCATCAAGGTCTTGAATACGCTGCTTAATCAGGTTACTGATTTCCGCTGGATTCAATTGTTGCATTGCCTTGTTTCCTTTAATTTATGATAACCCGCCCACTGACTTAAATGCTCTTACTATCACGCAGTTTTTATATATCTACGTTGATGAATGGCATTAGGCAGTTAGCTGTGTTTTTAACTGTTGTAACTTGCCGCGCATCGAATCATCAATGATTTTGTCACCGACTTTGATCGTAGCGCCAGCCAAAAGACTAGGATCAACCGACTCATGAATCACCACACTAGCATTTAGCGAAGCAGCAAGACGTGTTTGGAGCATGTCACGCTGTGCATCGGTCAATGGATAGGCGGAGGTCACGTAGGCATCAAGCTGCTTTAAGCTGGTTGCCTTATGACGGCGATAATGCGCATAAACTTCAGGAAGCAGCGCCAGACGCTCTTGTTCTGATAACTGATTAACGAAGTTACTAAGTGCCACTGATACTTTTGGATAGCTGGCGTTGTTGTCTGGGCGAGCCCCTTGGGCCTCACCTAATAACTGCTTAAAAGCAGAATCATCAGCGCTAGCTACTTGTGTATCATAAAGATCGATCAAAGCAGCTGACTTATGCTCAGCAGAAACAGCTGGATTGTCTAGCCAAGTACTGAACGACTTGTCATTGACAATGTTACTGGCAATAAATAAGAAGTTTTCCCACTCATTTACTACCCCGTTTTCATTGGCATAGTCAAACGCGGCTTTAGCGTACGGTCGTGCTAAGGTTGATAAGTCAGCCATTATATCCTCACAATTACAGCTTCGCCGCCAGTTGGTCTAACATACTGGCATGTTTTTGCACATCGACTTTGTCTTGCAAAATCTTTTCTGCACCAAGCACAGCCAGTTCAGCAACTTGGGCACGCAATGATTCACGCGCTTGATTGATTTCTTGGTCGATAGATGCTTGCGCTTGTTGACGAATGCGCTCGCCTTCCGCTTGGGCTTGCGTTTTGGCATCTTCGACAAGCTGGTTGGCGCTCTTGTTCGCTTGCTCGATTAGAGCAGCAGCTTTAGTCTTTGCAAGATTAAGCTCCTGCTGGACATCTTGCTCCGCGGTCGCCAGATCTGCTTTTGCTTTTTCTGCGGCATTCAAGCCTTCAGCAATTTTACGCTGACGCTCATTGATGGCACCGATAAGTGGTGGCCACACGAATTTCATGCAGAACATCACAAAGATTGCAAAAGCAATGGCTTGACCGATGAGGGTAGAATTGATATTCACGTGATCACCTCTTTGTTAATGAAAAATCAGTTTCATTGATCATATTTGATAGCCAAACTTTGGCTATGGTTAAGATACAAACTTTGACTACCAAACATTTACAACTGAGCTTTCTGATTAACCTGCTAGAGGGTTAGCGAATAACAATAGCATAGCAATACCAACACCGATCATCGGAATAGCATCAAGAAGACCTGCTACGATGAACATACGAGTTTGCAATTGTGAGCCAAGTTCTGGCTGACGCGCAACACCTTCTAAGAATTTGCCGCCTAGAATAGCAAAACCAATACCTGTGCCAAGTGCGCCAAGACCGATAAGTAGCGCTACTGCTATAACTGTGTAACCACCTAATACTGGATCCATTGATGTATCCTCATTTACCTATTGAATGTCTAATTAATGTTCAGTTGATGATGCAAGCGACATGTAAACTATCGTTAGCATCATAAATACGAACGCTTGAAGTGTAATAATTAAGATGTGGAAGATCGCCCACGGTACTGATAACGCCCATTGAATCCAAAACGGCATCAGGGCAATCAGTATGAAAATCAATTCCCCAGCATACATGTTACCGAATAGACGCAAGCCAAGTGATACAGGCTTTGCAATTAAGGTAACTGCTTCTAGAATAAAGTTAATGGGAATCAAAATGGCTTGCATGATTGGGTTTTTGGCACTAAACGGATGGAGTGTTAACTCACCGACAAAACCACCCAACCCTTTTTCTTTAATGCTATAAAAGATAATCAGCGCAAAGACAGAAAATGACATGCCAAGCGTGATGTTAGGATCAGTCGTTGGCACAATCTTGAAGAATACGTGATGTGGATCATGACCCATCATGGCGCCAACTTGCCCCGCAAGACTTGGAATAAAGTCGATAGGCAATAAATCCATCAAGTTCATCAAGAAGATCCACACAAAAATAGTCAACGCCAGTGGCGCAATCAGTTTTGAGGTACCACTATACGAATCACGAACGTTGTTATCAACAAACTCAACGATCAACTCAACTGCTGCCTGAGTTTTGCTTGGTACGCCTGAAGTGACTTTTTTGGCAACCATCCAAAAGATGGTGCAAAACAAGATACCCAGGCCAACTGACCAAAGCATAGAATCAAGATGGATAGCTTTAAAGCCCATAAGCCCTGCTTCTTCAGCAGTATAGGCAACTTTCCAGCCTTCGCCCGGCAAATAGCCGTACGTCCAATTCGTTAAGTGGTGAGAGATATATTCTGATGATGTTTGTTGCTCGGATGCCATAATGTAAGCTTCTTATTAATCAACGATTTAATCAACTACCAAAAATACGGTTGTCATCTGATGAGGCGATTGGTCGGTCTTTTTCCCACGTGTCTCACGTAAGGAGATAAAACCAACCAAGGCGCTCATGTAACCAACAACATCCAACCCATAGTTCTATTTACTAGTGCTATATACCTAGCTTAGTATAAATTTTAGCTATCAAAAAAGGGCTTATGATTATTCATTAATAGCCCTTTAATGTTTATATCGAATAGGTGTCTGCTCATACCTGCCTTTTTAGGCAAACGCTTAATATAGCGTCCAAAAACAAAGCAGTTAGCTGCCTATATTAATGCAGCGTTGTATTCGTGTAAAGTCTATTATGACTTTTTTATCCGCTGTATGAACAAGTTAGCGGCTATTGACCTTTAGTGGCATGGGTTTGCATCATTCGTGAAATTGTAAAAATAAAATTATAAGTGATGGCAATTAACCAAACTATATCTTATCTATAAGACTATTTTTACTTTTTACGCTAATTTCAACGACTTATAGCAGTAACTTATAAGTCCATACCTTAACGTCAAATCAGTTATTTGTCATTCTTTTGGCTTTGTGAAGCTAGCCATAGAGAAGTTGGACGGCAGGATGACTTATCTAACGCTAATAGATACTTACTCACTTCAATACTGATCGTAAAGAGTGCTAGCGTATGTGCCACAACATCCAACTGTGACTAATTTGCATTACCATAAAACCGATGAACAACGCAGGCGCTGATAGGGGTTGTACGGTAATAAAAATTAGTGCGAAACCAAACACTGTCAGTAGCCATTTGACCATCTGACCTCGATATAGCTGGCTGACAATGTGTCGGCGCGCGCGATATCCAGTATGCCAAAAGATAAAATTTGCAAAGACGGCTTGTGTGGCGAAACTAAGTAGCGCACCGATCGCGGTACTTTTTGCTACTATCAGCCCACTGTCTAGCCAAGTCACATCTACTACCCAGCCAATAATAATCAGGATAAATAAAATCCATGCTTGGCGTTTCAGGTAGATGCCAATCTCATCTTTTTGCGTGCGTTTGGCAGGCTTGGTCATCAGCAGCTATCCTATAGTATTGGGATAATGTCGCATATTTGCCACGATTTTATCCGTGACCAGTTTATTCATGACCATTTTATCCATGAAAAGTCACTATACAGACGTTGCCTTTTAACCAAAATAAAACGCCACTTATTATAGGGAGCGCGCGCGCGATTAGCAAGTAAAATATGCGTCTTATCAAGCATTTGATTGTTTAGCGCTAACGCTCCCTCTAAAAACTTAGTAAAGCCTAGCTAATATCTTATAAAACAAAGGTCTTGGTGCTCGACAATTTGATAATGCTATCGAGCGCCAAGACCCTTCTAAATAACGCTTTATGCTAGGGCATGCCCTTAATCTCAACAAAAGCGAGTAAATGGGCTAAAAATGGCTATGCGATACATTGGCGGATTTGCTGCGCCATACTCTGCCAACCACTAACGAAGTCTTTACTGGTGCTCATGTCTTCAGCTTGCACGGTACTCTTCACAGGTTGAAGCTTAGCGAGCAACCCTTTAGCTGGCGCACTTGGACTAACCAAACACATTTTCTTGGCAGGACGCTTCTCATTTAGCCAGCGCAACTGACTGGCTTTTGGCGCTAAATGGTGATCGGTGCTTAGACTGCCAACGAGCTGTAGCTTTAAGCTGTCCTCCATATACTGATAGGCATCGTGATACGCCCAATAAGGCAATGCCTTTGTCGCTGTGCTCTGCTTTGTGGCAAGCACTCCTTTATCCAGTCGCTGGGCAAATTTTTGTGCATTGGCTTGATAGAGAGCTTTATATTGTGGATTTGCATGGCTATGAATCACGGCAAGCGCACGGGTGATGGCTTTGGCATTTTCAGGATCGAGCCAAATATGCGGATCTAGCGTGCCAGTGATAGCTTCGCCTTTGACATCGCGTAGTGGATGGCGGTTGAACGCATCAAACTTGAATAAAGCAATGGCATTGGGCGCGCTATTGAGACTGGCGGCCAAATTGTTTTCTAATGGCTCGCCAAACCATACCACAAACTTACTGTCTTGAATGGCTTTTATATCGCCCGGACTAATACTACCGTGATGCCCAACCTCCCCTGCTTGCAATAATTGCTTGGCAGGCGGCGCACCTTCAGTCACGGCTTGACTCAACAAGAATAATGGATAATTACTCACGCTAACGGTAGCGGCTTGGGCGCTCAACGTCAGACAGCTTAACGCGACTATCCCAGTAATGAGCAGTCGCTGTAGTACAATGATCGAGCGTAAAGAATGGCTGAAAAATGAATTCATAATAGGCTCTTTAATATTAAGTTGAGGCAGCATACCTGTTTTTCATTTCATTATGTTATACTATAACAATAAAAAACGCCATCATAAAAAGGCGTCATATTTTTTAGGAGTTTGTCCTATGTCCACTACTTCATCGACATGCGAACATTTGCACGATGTGCAACATTTTACCGCGCATGATGTAACCGAGCGCTTGACGGCGGCAAAAGAACAATGCCGCATAAGTGGTGTACGCTTCACGCCATTGCGGCAGCAGATATATCAGTTAGTATTGGCCGCCAATAAGCCCGTTGGTGCCTACGACTTGATCACACAATTGCAGCAAATGCGCTTGTCAGAACCGGATGCACAAGATTCTGTGCCGACCAATCAGCAGACGCCAAAGAATGTCGCGCCACCAACGGTTTATCGCAGTTTGGAGTTTTTGTTGGGCGAAGGCTTGATACATCAATTAACCTCTATCAATGCTTATGTGCCCTGCTGTCACCCACGCGCCCAGCATACCGCCGCATTTTTAATTTGCGATCAATGCCAGCGAGTGCAAGAATGTAGCAGCTTACCGGTACAAGAAATGATGAGCTTTGCGGAGCAAGATGTCGGCTTTATCGTCGCTCGTAGTGTCATTGAGCTCAGTGGTCGTTGCCAAGCATGCCAATAAAGCTTGCTGTATTTTTTCTTTATTAAGTACTGATCTAGGTACTTATTATTCAGTATTTAGCATTAAGTACTCAGCCATTTATCATTTACCAATATATTAGTCACTAGCCTATGAGCCTGCCCATTTCACCATCAGAGCAATCGTCTCCGTCTATCAGTCTGGATAATAAGACCAACCAAGCTAGCCAGCTGTTGAGCTTAAGCGATATCAGCTATGACATTGGTTCGCAACGCTTGTTATCACATATTAATATCGATATTGCGGTTAACGAGACAGTCAGTCTTATTGGGCCAAATGGCGCTGGTAAATCGACGTTGGTTAAGCTTATTTTAGGGTTGATTGAGCCAACTAAAGGGCAAATGATGCCCCATCATAAGTTACAGCTTGGCTATGTGCCGCAGCGCTTTGCGGTACCGCCAATATTGCCATTACGAGTCTGCGACTTATTGGCGCAAGCAGATAAGAAACGCTTAACGGCTGAGCAACGCCAGTTTATCTTTGATAATTTATCGTTGACGCACCTGCTATCACGGCAAATGCTGCACTTGTCCGGTGGTGAAACGCAACGAGTTTTATTGGCTCGTGCCTTGTTAGATAAGCCCAATTTGTTGATTCTAGATGAGCCGATGCAAGGACTTGACCCTGATACCGAGGTTTGGCTCTACCAGTTTATTGATGAGCTGCCGGACTTCTTACGCTGTGCCATGCTAGTAGTGTCACACGATTTGCATTGGGTGATGAAAGGCAGCCGACGGGTCATTTGTTTGAATAAGCATATTTGCTGCGAGGGACAACCAAGCGAGCTTGCCATTAGTAGTGAGTTTCAAAAGCTGTTTGGTCATCATTATGAGCAGCCTTATGTCCATCAGCCGCATGCCTGTGAACATCACGCGCCAAGCGAGTTGTAATCATCATAACCAAACGACTAAAGCAAAAAGCTGCTTTACGACCTTTATTTTATAAACCGTTTATTGGATACATGATATGAGTGCTTGGTTAGCCATTATTGCGCCTGCTTGGATTGCTGGCAGTATTTTAGCATTGCTATCAGCGCCCCTAGGGTGTTTGGTATTGTGGCGACGCATGGCATTTTTTGCCGATGCCTTGGCGCATGGCACTTTGCTAGGCGTCGCATTGGCTGTGTGGTGGCAACTGCCTATGGGAATTGGCATTGCATTGGTTAGCGTGATAGTGGTACTAGGACTCGTGATGATAGATGATGAGCGTTTGCCCGTCGATTCCGTACTGGCGGTGGTTGCAGTGTCTCTGCTATGTTTGGGGCTGTTAGCGCTGACCCAGCTGACCGATCAGCAAGCCAACGTGTTGGGGTTTTTGTTTGGTAATTTGCTCGAGCTTGATTGGGCAGATTTGCCATTAATAGGCGGTAGTGTGCTAGTAGGACTGGTATTGCTCACGTATATTTGGCCCGCACAAATTAAGCTTGCCACTCACGAAGCGTTAGCACGGATTCAGGGCGTCAACCCAACACGGCAACGGCTGTTTTTTATGGGATTATTGGCAGGGTTTTGTGCCATTGCCCTGCAAGCAGTGGGTAGCTTATTAATCAGTGGCTTGCTGGTGCTACCAGCTTTAACAGCACGTTTGTGGTCAGCCTCGCCAAAGCAAATGGTGATTATCGCGCTGCTTATCGCTCAGCTTGGGGTCACCTTAGGTGTTTGGGGCAGTATCTGGCTTGATATTCAGACTGGACTATCTATCGTACTGGTATTGGCTATTTTATTTTTTGCAGCGCTGATTTTATCAAAAGTGCTAACGGCAAAATTTTGGACGATGCGCCGTTAGTTGTGCCATCTTTATTGTTACGTAGAGGCTTTTTATATGCCTTAGCTGATCATTAGGCTTTTATCCAACTTTATTTCATCAATATTGCTAGAGCTTTCATTCACTTTATGATATAAACTTTCCTTAATGCTATCAATGTAATAGTTAGTAGAATGCTGCATATCGCTCGTTTTGTAAGTGTAGGGCTATAAGCGGCAACATCTTCCATCAAGGATGGGAGAAATGCGCCATAAGAGCCCGTAACTAAAAGTGATCGATTTATCCATATTCGTTTTAATAGCAATACTTGTTTTGATTCGATAAGGGACTGACCCAATGCTAAGCTATCCTGCCAATAACATCAGCACGCCAGATGAACAGCTAAACGTGTTGCAGATCACTGATTTGCACTTATCAACGCCCACCTCTGCCCCAGCTAATGACGACATTGACAATAATTCCGACATATCTGTCTGTCAGCATAGCTTTGAAAAAGTCATCGAACAAGCATTAAATGAAGACATCCGCTGTGACCTGATCGTGGTGACGGGCGACTTGGTGAATAAAGTAAAGCCTGCTATCTACGACCATATTTTTGAGGTATTGCAAGCGACTGATATTCCTTTTGCCTGTATTGCTGGCAATCATGATGTCACTGATGAGATTGGTAGCGATTTACCTTTTTTTGAGCGGGAGCTCGTCGCCCAGCCGATGGATACGCGTTTGCTAAGTCGACACGTTATTGAAACGGAATACTGGCAGCTGCTATTACTGGATTCCTCTATTTCTGGGCAGGTGGCAGGAGAAGTGACAACGACAGATATTGACTGGTTATGTGTGCAGTTGCAAGAGTGCAGTAAGCCTGCGCTCATTGCCTTGCATCACCACGTCATACCGATAGAGTCTGACTGGATCGATACTCATATGGCAAAGAATACCGAGGCTTTCTGGCAGCATATGGCACCGTTTGAGCAATTAAAAGTAATCATTAGCGGTCATACCCATCAAGCACAAGTGCGCCATCGTCAAGGGGTCAGCGTTTATAGCACGCCCTCGACTTGCTATCAGTTTAAGCCTTATAGAGATGACTTTGCTTACGATGAAAACGCGCGCCCCGGTTATCGCTGGTTGCAATTAGCCAACAATGGAGAGGTTGCAAGCTGGGTTAAAAGGTTGGATACTTGATGCCCAGTTTTATCGGCGTCAATAACACTGTAATTGTCTTTGTCCATATGTTTGATTTAATACAAAAAATTTCGTCCATATGGTTGGCAAAATCAAACTTTGCTTTATGATAAGTGAATAACGATACTGATAGAACCAAACCGCGTTAGGATGGTAACGCGTCTAATCGCAAGCAAAATTATAATAGCTAGGATGGCTACATTGACCACAAGCTAAGTTTTCACAGTCAGTCATTTGTCGCATTATTTAGGCCCAGCCATTTAAATAAAAATATGCATAACAATATACCTGACCATTGATATAAACATATCAATATAACCGTACGATGAGTTCAGCTGTGTTACTTGTGTTACCAAGTGGTAAAACGTTTTATAAAGGGACAACTTATCGCGTTTGTTAAACTTATAACGTCTTGTCTTTTGATATGTCGTTTTATTGAATTAATTTGAAAAAGTAGGATACCCATATGAGCACCGTGACCACGAATCCGAGTGATGTTAAGTTTACTCCTTATGTGCCTGCCAAAGACGAAGAGTATATGTCTGATGCGCAGTTAGAGCATTTTAAGGCTATTTTGTTGGATTGGAAGCAGCAACTGATTGGCGAAGCAGATCGCACCAAGACTTATATCCAAGATGAGTCTAGCGCCATGCCGGATATTAATGACCGCGCCACTCAAGAAGAAGAGTTTGCCTTGACGTTGCGTACGCGTGACCGTGAGCGTAAACTCATTCGCAAAATCGATAAGTCTATGGCAGAAATTGACAATGATGATTATGGATTTTGTGAAACTTGCGGGGTAGAGATTGGCTTGCGTCGTCTTGAAGCACGTCCAACAGCCACTCAATGTATCGACTGCAAGACGTTATCTGAGATCAAAGAGCGTCAAAACCAAGGTCATACCTAGACGCTCTCTTATGCTAGCGCATTTAAATGAGTACTGAGTGTCTTATAATAACGAGCGACCATTTATTGGTCGCTCGTTGCGTTTTATAGATCTTGTTCTATGGATGGCTTTTACTAATTGACTAGGGCGTGTCTTCAATCCACTCGATAGTCATCTAAATGGGCTAAAAATGGCAAAATCTTGCCAAACATCGTCAAATAACTGGTTAATGTCCCGATATTATCGGTGCTATTTTTCTTGTTTGACGGCAATTTATCTCATTTTTATCACCATTTTTAAAATGAAGACACGCCCTAACAAAACAAGCGTATTTAATAAATATCTTTTTGCTCCGTTCTTCTTTATTCTAGCTATATCCTCCTACATTGATAGTCATTACTTTGATAACCCCTATTTTGCAAACTGCCCATACTCCTATTCTCCATCAGCAGCCATCATCACCTCCTATCGGTCGCTTTGCGCCTTCACCCACAGGTGAGCTGCATCTTGGCTCCTTGACCACTGCGCTTGCCAGCTTTTGCCATATCAAGTCGCTCGGTGGCAAATGGCTGCTGCGTATCGAAGATACCGACACGGAACGCTGTGACAGACAATTCACTGAGCAGATTCTTATAGATTTAGAAGTGCTCGGGCTACAGTGGGACGGCGATGTCATTTATCAGTCTGAGCGTATTGATATCTACAACGACTACTTGTCATCAGACTTGCTGGCGCTGACTTATGGCTGTCAGTGCTCACGTAAGGACTTAGAGCGCTATTGGTCTCAGCAAGCACAAGCATCCTCGACGACTCAAGATTTAGAGCCTCTACCAGCAGGTTTGAATGCTACAGATATTAAGCAACTGCTGCCCAATAGACAACGCTACCCGCGCTGCTGCCTCAATGCCAATCTCAATCGTCAGCAACACAAGCTGCGCATACAACTGCCAGACCATAAAATCGGGTTTAGCGATGGTATTCAAGGGTTGCAGTGGGATAATCCACAACAAACCTTAGGGGATATGGTGGTTCGACGCCAAGACGGCATGATCAATTATATCTTAGCCGCCAGCCTCGATGATGGGCTACAACAAATCACTCATATTATGCGTGGCTTGGACATTTTACCCATGACCACTGCTCAGATTAGTATCATGCAGGCGGCTAACTTACCGGCTATCGATCACTGGTATCATCTGCCCTTGATATGCAATCCTGACGGGCAAAAGCTCTCCAAGCAGAACCTTGCGCAACCGATTGATACTCGCGATCCAAGTAAGCTTATCGCCGACGCTTTGCAGCTATTACAGCAACCAGCGGTCGATAGAGATACGCCAACCCGAATGTTAGCGCAAGCAATTGCACAATGGGATAACACTCCGCTACAAGGCAAAAGCGCACTAAATCTGCCCAATTATTAAAAAACAAAAAGCGCCGCTGCTGGCGACGCTTTTCTACAAATTAACACCTGCTAATAATAACGGCACTGGCTTTTTTCAATCTCAGGGCTTTCTTTATAAATCTTTAGCAGCAAGGCAACCATCACTAAGCTGATGAGCATCGATGAGCCACCGTAACTAAAGAATGGCATGGTCAAACCTTTGGTCGGAATGGCACCCATATTCATCGCCGCATTGATAATCGTTTGCGCGATAAAGACCACACCGATACCAAAAGCGGTATAGCTCATACGCATCTGGCGACGCTTGAGGGCGTTATAACTGATACGCATGGCACTGCCAATGATGAGCGCCTCGAGCAGCAATACCACTGCGACCCCCACAAAACCCAGCTCTTCACCCGTAATGGCTAATAAAAAATCCGTATGCGCTTCAGGTAAATGTGACAGTTTTTGTACGCTTTCACCATAACCGACGCCGGTGAACTGACCACGACCAAAGGCAATCAAACTGCGTGCCAGCTGATAATCGGTGTCTTGCACATCGTCAAAAGGATCCAAAAACGACATCACACGTACCAAGCGATATTGTACCAAGGTCACTGCCAGTACTGCCAATCCAGCCACCAAGCCGCCCAATGCCAAGAACTGCTTGTAAGGTGCGCCAGCGATATAAAATATCGCAAAAACGGTGCCAACAATGACCACCAAAGAGCCAAAATCTGGCTGTAATAACAGTAACAGCGTGATCATACCGACCACTAAAAATATCCGTAAAAAGCCATCCCAGCCATTACGAACCTCAAAAGATCGACGTACGACAAAATCAGACACGAATACAATCATGACCAGTTTAGCCAATTCTGCAACCTGAAAGTTCAAAAACCCTAGATTTAACCAGCGCTTAGAGCCATTAATCGGCGTGCCAAACAAAGTTAAAACCAGCAAGCCCCCCGTAATGGCTAACAGGAGAAACTGAGTCTCTGTCTTATATAAGGTTCGTAAGGATACTAAGTAATAAGGAAAAGCGGCAGCGATTAGTCCAATTCCCATATAGAGTAGCTGATTTCTAAAAAAATATAGCTCCGTCATGCCGCGACTGAGCGCGAAGGGAATAGAAGCAGAAGCGACCATCAGTAGACTGAGCACCAGCATACAGCCGACACTCGCTAATAAAATTGCACGCGCTGACGGCATAGAAAGAATGCCATCTGAGCCAGAGGCTTGCTGCGATTGGGGAGACGAACGAAAAAGAGAAGAGAGCGCCATAATTTTATATACACTAACAAACGAAAAAACACGGCGTTTATGCAACGCCACCGTATAAAAAATATAAAGTAGATCGTACCACACGGACCATAATAGCCCGTCAATACTAGAAGAATAACGCCTGATTTGGCAGCTATCCTAGGATTATTGTATCCATTATCACTGTTCTAATAATAAAGTCAGCAAACTGCCTGATTGATTATTGACAGTAGCAGTAATCTATAAGCAAAACAATCATTTATCAACAAAATGCGATTGGCTACACACTGCTGTGTTTGTATTGCTGTGTAGTTGCCCAATATTTAGCTAATGCTATTTAAATATCTGTCGCAAGCTGACTGACCAGCTGGCTAAAATGCTCACCACGAGCCGCATAACCACTAAATTGATCAAAGCTGGCACAAGCTGGCGATAATAACACGGCTTGCACTTGTGACAAGCTGCTTATAGTGACTTGTTGAATGGTGGCAAATGCATTTTCTAACGTTTGGCATTGATGCAGCGCCACTTCATCACTTAATTTCGTTGCACGTAGATGCTGTTCAATCTGCTTAGCGTCCTCACCAATAAATAGTACTTGGCTGACGTATTTATTGATAAAAGGCGTCAATTCACCAAATTTTTGACCTTTACCCTGTCCGCCTAAGATTAACAACAGCTTACCGTCTTTTGGTGCATAGACCGCGCCTAATCCTTCGATAGCCGCCATGGTCGAGCCAATATTGGTGCCTTTTGAATCGTTGAAATAATCAAGGCTTGCCGCAGTGGCGACGTATTGGCAGCGATGCTCGAGACCTGTGAACTGTTGCAGGGTGTTTAGCATGCTATCTAGTGGTAAGCCAGCAAGCTCACCTAGTGCCAAAGCCGCTTGCGCATTGAGCAAATTGTGACGCCCTTTAATCTGTAGTTTGTCCGCTGATAGTAACCGCTCGGTCCCGCGTGCAAGATAGATCTGTCCTTCTGGATCAGTGATGAGACCATAGTGGCCTTTATCAGGAGCATGGATACCCGTGCTCAGCCGTGGCAAATTATCCGCCACCAACGGTCGAGTCAGCGCATCTTCACGATTGATCACCACCGATTTGGCACCTTGAAAGATACGGTGCTTGGCTTGATGATAGCCCAGCATATCACCATGGCGATCTAAATGATCGGGTGACATATTAAGAACAGTTGCCACTTGCGCACCTAAATTGGTCACGGTCTCTAGCTGGAAGCTTGACAGCTCAAGTACGGCCAATTGCATATCAGGATTGGCAAGTAGATTAAGTGCTGGCACGCCGATATTACCACCGACGCCTACATTGACACCGGCATCCGCCGCCATCTGCCCGACCAAAGTCGTCACCGTGCTTTTGGCATTGGAGCCCGTAATAGCAACGATCGGTACGGTGCAGGCTTCGCAGAACAGCTGAATATCACTGACCACAGGAATGTTGGCGTGACGGGCGGCAGCAACCGCGTCGGTATCTAAAGAAATACCTGGGCTGATAATGATCCGTGCCGCTTGTTGCAATAATTCTGCATCTATCGTTCCAAATTGACGAATATCAACGGCTGCTGGTAGTTGCTCTGCTAAGGCAGGCGTCGGCTGACTGTCAGTGACAGCCACATGGTAGCCTTGCTTGGTAAGATAGTTCGCTACTGAAAGCCCTGACTGTCCCAAACCGACCACGACTTGTAGACCACTGCCCTTATGAAGTAAGGTTTCTGTTGCGGTGAGGGTGGTCATATCTCTTCCTTCTATTGGACGAACAAAATGGCATCAAGCATATACGTGGTTTAGACCGTCTGAATGATACTGTTAAGATGAAGAGCATGATAACGGTATCGTTCAGATTTCGGTACTGGTTTTTTATGACTTTGTGCTATTATGCGGCTGTTTTTATATTGAGTAGCTAATGCTATAATATCGGCCTAAACAGATATTTGGGCTAGATATTTCACCTAAGCATTTTAGTTTAGCATGTTGTCACATTTACCGCGCTATTGTCACGCTGCTTCCGCAACGATTCCTATTGAGGTAATGAGATGGCAGACACTGGCTTCGATCTACTTATGCGCTTTTGTCTGATAGATTATTTATCTCCTTCTACCGCGGTACGTCATGGCGGTTCTTATACTTTATTTTAGACACTGTATTTTAAACACTATATTTTAGGCCTTATATTTTAGGCACTGTCATCATATTGACTATTGGTGAGCGTATTAGCGATACCAATCAATAAATTGATGGGCGTGCTGCTAGCTAATTATCGATTGGTAATGAAGCAACAGCATAATAAAAGTACGTTTAGTAGCACTGATTATAACGACCTGTAATAACGCGATCATTTTAACACTGAGTAATGATTACTTTTTTTGCCTTTAACTCTATGCAGTTTACTTATGACATCTTTTTTTGATAGCTTACGTGACGACTGGTTTTCCAATGTTCGCGGTGACGTTTTATCAGGGGTGGTGGTTGCACTGGCCTTGATTCCAGAAGCCATTGCTTTTTCTATTATCGCGGGCGTCGATCCAAAAGTTGGTTTGTATGCATCATTCTGCATCGCCGTCGTGATTAGTTTCGTCGGTGGTCGGCCGGGTATGATTTCGGCAGCGACAGGAGCGATGGCGCTAGTGATGGTAGACTTGGTGGCTGATCATGGCTTGCAGTATTTGCTGGCTGCTACCTTACTGTGCGGGGCGATTCAGGTCGTCATGGGTATTCTTAAGCTTGGCAATCTGATGCGTTTTGTCTCGCGCTCGGTGGTCATTGGCTTTGTGAATGCGCTAGCGATTTTAATATTTATGGCTCAATTACCTGAACTTAACCCTATGACTGAGAAGGTCGGGATGACCGTTTATATCATGACCGCGGCGGGCTTGGCGATTATTTATCTGTTTCCGCTTATTCCTAAAATTGGTCGGGTGATTCCTTCACCGCTGATTTGTATCGTTGGCTTGACCGCGGTAGCGATGTATATGAATCTCGATATTCGTAACGTCGGTAGCATGGGTGATTTGCCCGATTCTCTACCCGTATTTTTGCTGCCAGATATTCCATTAAATTTAACGACGCTCTTAATCATTGCGCCTTATTCTATCGCGTTGGCCATCGTTGGTTTATTAGAATCTATGATGACAGCGACGATTGTGGATGAATTAACTGATACGCCGAGCGATAAAAACCGCGAGTGTCGTGGTCAAGGTATTGCAAACGTGGTATCAGGATTCTTTGGTGGTATGGCAGGTTGTGCGATGATTGGCCAGTCAATGATCAACGTCAAATCAGGCGGACGTACACGTCTGTCTACCTTGATGGCAGGTGTGGTACTGCTCATTATGGTGGTGTTTTTGAGTGAATGGGTCAGTCTGATACCGATGGCAGCACTAGTGGCTGTGATGATTATGGTCTCCATTGGTACTTTTAATTGGCAATCTATTCGCGAGTTCAAGACCCATCCGATGTCATTTAACATCGTCATGCTAGCGACCGTTTTGACCACTATCTTTACGCATAATCTAGCATATGGCGTAGGTGTTGGTGTGCTGCTGTCTGCGCTAGCGTTTGCTAATAAAATCGGGCAATTCTTAACGATATTTAGCGAGTATGACGACAGTAGTAACACGCGCTACTACTACGTCCAAGGCCAAGTGTTCTTTGCCTCAACGACGCAATTCTTGCATAGCTTTGATACCAAAGAAGCTTTGGATAGCATCCATATCGATGTCAGCCAAGCGCATTTTTGGGATGTCAGTGCCGTAGATACCTTGGACAAGCTGGTCATGCGCTTGCAACGTGAAGGGATTGATGTCAAAGTGGTAGGACTCAACAGTGCAAGCCGTACGTTGATTGACCGTTTCTCTATCCATGATCGCCGAGACATTGGCTTGTTGGATTAAATGGTTAGATAACCAAGCACTATGCCTGCGTTATCGAACGGACGTTAATTCATGGTTTGTAGACAAACCATTATATTGGTATATCAGTTCAAGCTTTAGTGTCATCGCAGATGAGTTGACCCGCTTGACGGTATTTTAATTATTAGATGATGTGGTGGCCTTATGAGTAATTTAAAGCCAGATAGCGTAATTGCCTGCTTAGACTGCCCTGATCACGTACAAGCCGTGCTAGAGGCGAGCATGTGGGCAGCACCTCGTTTACAAGCCCCTATCGGTCTGTTGCATTCAGTACCAAGCTTGCAACAAAAAGCAGCGGTCAATTATTCTGGTTGCCTCAATATCGATGACGAAAGTGCTTTATTAGATCAATTTACTACCAAAGAACATTTGAGTAATTGTGAACTAAAAGCGCAAGGCAAACTGTTACTTCATCAAGCCACAACTTATTGCGAGCAGCAGCGCCAAAAATTAAAGACGTATACGCTGCATCGTCATGAACATCTTAATCAAAGTATCGATTATGTCGACAATAAGGCGCAATTGATTGTTATTGGTCATCATGTGACCTGCAAAGCAACGTTGAGTCAACTTATTCGTTTAAGCCACTGCCCCATTTTGGTGACTCATGCACCATTTTTGACCCCTACGACTGCTTTATTTGCTTTTGACAACTGTGCAACTTCTCATAAACTGCTTAATTGGCTATGCAAAACGCCGCTTGTTCGCGCCCTAACCATTCATATTGTTATGGTCGGTAAAGATAACTCGGAAAACTGCGATGCACTACGTGAAGCTTATGCCCGTCTCAAGCAAGCTGGCATAAAATCCAAAAAGGCATTGCTAGACTGCCGCGATGTGACAGCAGCCTTAACTTACTATCAAAATGAGCACAATATTGGTCTGCTGATAACAGGCGCTTTTGGTCAGTCTCGTTTGCATGAATTGCTCAAAGGCAGCGACACCAAAAAACTACTAGGCAGCACCAAAACCCCATACCTACTCTTCCCTAAAGTATAATGCCAACGTTTAATTTGCGGGCAGAGTATTGTGCTCTGCTCCTCCTGTCTACTTTTACTCAGTACTCATTTGCTATACACTTTTATCAAATCATCACATGAAATAAAGTGATAGCCTCCCCAAGCGCTTTAAAAGTTGGTTATAATAAAGTTTTCGATACTCCAACGTTAAAGGTTGATCTACTCTGCTTGTATGGACAACAATGACGATTATCGTGCCCCTATAAGCCGTATTTTTTGTCAATACCATAAGCATTTTTGAACCAATTGGCTCAATCCTAGCTACCCCCTTGATTAGGTTTGGCACAGTTCTTGAATGACTTACGTTAAGAATGGCAGTCATACGATGAAGCACAATGTCTATATCAACCTGCGACATCACACATATAAGGAATTTTTTATGAAGCTAATCACTGCGATCTTAAAACCGTTTAAGCTCGATGATGTGCGTGAAGCGCTTTCTGACATCGGTGTCAAAGGTGTTACCGTCACTGAAGTCAAAGGTTTCGGTCGCCAAAAAGGTCACACGGAGCTCTATCGCGGCGCAGAATACGTGGTGGACTTTTTACCTAAAGTAAAAGTTGAAGTGGCCGTTATCGATGAGATGGTTGAACCTGCTATCGAAGCCATCACTCGCATCGCTAGCACTGGAAAAATCGGTGACGGTAAAATATTTGTGACGGCTCTTGAGCAAGTCATTCGTATTCGTACGGGCGAGACAGGTCCTGACGCTATCTAACGCGTAGACTTACCTATAAACACAGATTTATAGGACATACCGATATCTATATTGCATATATTCAAGGGGGAATTAACATGCAAAATCAAATCTTTGAGCTCCAGTACGCACTTGATACGTTTTACTTTTTAATGTGTGGGGCGCTGGTCATGTGGATGGCAGCGGGCTTTACCATGTTAGAAGCAGGGCTGGTACGCTCAAAAAACACCGTCGAAATCCTAACAAAAAATATCGCGCTATTTGCCACCGCTTGTACCATGTACATGATCTGCGGCTATGCCATTATGTATGATGGCAATCTATTCTTAAGCGGTATTGCAGGCGGTGAGGCTTTGGTAGCAGATGCTTTAGCAGCCTCAGCTGAAAATGGCTTTGGTGGTGATTCTGTTTATTCTGCAGCTTCTGACTTTTTCTTCCAAGTGGTATTCGTCGCAACCTGTATGTCAATCGTCTCAGGCGCTGTCGCTGAGCGTATGAAGCTGTGGGCTTTTCTCCTCTTCGCGGTAGTCATGACTGGTGTTATCTATCCTGTTGAAGGCAGCTGGACTTGGGGTGGCAAAGACGTCTTTGGCTTATTTAACTTAGGTGACTTAGGCTTTTCTGATTTTGCTGGTTCCGGTATCGTCCATATGGCAGGTGCTGCGGCTGCATTAGCAGGGGTATTATTATTAGGTGCTCGTAAAGGTAAGTATGGCCCTAACGGTGAAATACGTGCCATTCCTGGTGCCAATCTGCCATTAGCAGCACTTGGTACTCTCATATTGTGGATGGGTTGGTTCGGCTTTAACGGTGGTTCTGTCCTCAAGCTCGGTGATATCGCCAGTGCTAACTCTGTCGCGATGGTATTTTTGAATACCAATGCCGCAGCAGCAGGCGGTGCTATTGGTGCATTGTTAGTAGCGCGTCTTATCTTTGGTAAGGCTGATTTAACCATGCTCCTAAATGGTGCGCTAGCAGGTTTGGTTGCGATTACCGCAGAACCTTCTACTCCTTCTGCGCTGCAGGCCACACTGTTTGGTCTGATAGCAGGTGTTATCGTTGTTTTATCCATTCTCGCTTTAGATAAAATAAAAATCGATGACCCAGTAGGTGCTATCTCGGTACATGGTGTAATTGGTCTCTTCGGTCTACTAATTGTTCCTATTACCAATCCAGCAGCATCGTTCGTAGGTCAAATTGCAGGCGCAGCGACCATCTTTATATGGGTATTTGTTGCCAGTCTAATCGTTTGGTCAATCATTAAAGTGGTGATGGGTCTACGTATCTCTGAAGAAGATGAATATGAAGGTGGTGATATCGCTGAATGCGGTATGGAAGCTTACCCAGAATTCGTAAGATAATCGGTGAGCATCTAGAAAAATACTGCAGTACAAAGAAATCCCGCACTACCTTTCGGTAATGCGGGATTTCTTTGTGCTTTATAATTTGTACTATATAAATTGCTTTCTATAAAGTATCTAATAATCCAGTTTCTTTAGAATTAGATTATTTCTTTTTCCACTCTTGACTGCGTGAGAATGGACCGATATAACCTTTTAGCTTCAATGTACTACCACTTAGTTGTGCAGTCATACGATAATCTTTGCCTTTCTCAGGATCAGTAATCGTACCACCACTATATTTACCACCACCATCAGCTTGAAGACCTTTGATGATAGTCGTGCCAACGTGTTTTTTACCTTTGGCTGAATTAGTAGAAATCAACGTACCTGTCAAAACACCATTTGATTCAGTGATTTTTACTGTGCCTTTTGGCTTACCTTCATCATAGGTCTGCCAAGTCGTGTTGGCTAGAGGATCAGCGGCAAATGCCATGCTTGCTAAACTGATACCTGCAACTGCTAAAGTGGTTTTTGTAAATAATTTCATAGACTGACTCCCTTCATACAATGATTATTCGAAACGTTATGTTTCTACTCTCCTAGGCTTATCCTTCGCTAAAACTTCATTCCCAGCTGTGCGATTTCCTACTAGCTAGTAGTGGGTTAGCGCAACAATAGATAAGCTGTTCATTAAAATTCTAAACGACATAAGCAATGTCTTGACCCATTATAAGCAATTTTAAGCTTTTGCCTAGTAATTTTTTTATAGTTTATTATTTCTATAAAATCAGAACTATATCAAACAGTTACAAGAAGGGATTGTCGATATTTTTATCCAGCTGGTCATCTTTTTCTTTTGACTTGTCATCATTATTATTGTATCCAGTGTTGTTTTCAAAAGCTTGTAAAATTTTACTTGTTAAGTCATGTAACTGTTGTGCTTGCTGATGCCCAGTGGCATCAAAGGTCAAATCAATGTCGCCATATATAATAATTTTATCTTGCTGGTTTTCGATCACGAGCTCACCAATTTGCATACTTTGATGATTATTGGCAAATGGGTCAATCATTTGAGTCTCCTTTCTATTAACAGCATCTTACGTGATTTTTCAATAGTTCGTACTTTCTGTCACATACAGACATTAGAGTGTGTCCTCAATCTGTATAAAAGCGACTAAGTAGGCTAATAGTAGAAGCATTACGCCTGCAACTGGGTGATTAGCCAGTCAAGAATCGCCCAGACAAAAAGCATCCAAGTAGGTTCTTCAACAGTCGCCTCAGGCAAATCTGAACTCTCGCCAGCCTTTAGTGGTAGCTCGAACGCTTGCGCTTTAGTCTTGGCATCCAGTACGGGTAATACATCGATACCTATTTCGGTCGCCAATTCATCGACACTGATAATTTCTATACGCTCTGATTCATCATTTGGTGCGTAATAGACCCCTGCTTGATTAATCGCAGGAATATAGACTGCTTTAAAGAAATGACTGGGAACAAGCACTCGGTCAGCCAATTGCTTGGTTTTTTTGCCGGTAAATGCCACCCCTGTAATGGTATAAACTTCTCCATATTGCTGGGTTAAGTAACGAGTGGCTGACTCGATATTGCGCCAAATATAGCGATTATTACGTGGCGATTGCGGAGCAATATTGGCCAAGCTAAAACTATCATACTGTTGACTGCGATTCGCCATATCAGCATTGGGCGCTAAGTGCCCGCGATCATAGCCTGAGCCTGAATAGTCAGACAATGAGGCACGTGCGGATGTGGGTAGTCGGCTTTCTTCATGAAAACTGTCTTCACGATCAATCTCTTTGGCTTGCTGTAAACGCTTGCGATCTAAATACTCTGCCGACCACAGCGGCGTACGTGATACTCCCGAATACATCACGGCAAAACCATCCATACATAGCGCTTGTGTCTTGTTACTGAGCTTAGGATTGGTAAATTCAGGATAGATACTGCCATAAAAGGACTGACTACACTGGGTAAAGTCATCAGCATGCGCCGAGGTTATGCTTACTACCATCATCACAGTCATTATGATGCTGTTTTTGACACTGTATTTGATCCTGCCGACACTTATCATTCAACTTTCAACCATCTATGCTTATCATTACGTATACGCTATCGTAGCAGGCGCCTGTGAATAAAGAAAGATAAGGCGTAAGCCGTGACATTTTAAATGCTATCCGCTATACTAGGCGGTCTCAAATATACGGACAACTGATTATTTTTTATTTTAATCAATCAAAACTGTCTACTATATCAAAAACGGTGAAGTGGGTGAGTGGCTGAAACCGCACGCCTGGAAAGTGTGTATGCGTTAATAGCGTATCGAGGGTTCGAATCCCTCCTTCACCGCCAATCTTATCAATTTTAAGAAAGCCTCCTAGTTTTTCTATCTTGTACTACCCTCTCCTATACACCTCTTAAAACCCTTATAAATAACGCGTCTAGCGTTTTTTTTATGCCTGCTGTTTTCCCAATTCAACCCAACGTCAACCACCTATCCCGTAGCTTGTGCTGGTCTATTCGTTGGTCTATTATTCATATACACCTCAATTAGACCAACATTCGATCTAGATTTACATGCTGTAGACCAACATAATCCTCTTAACGCTTTAAACATATAGCTCGTAGGTATAGGGAATAGACCAACATGTTAAGTGATAGTAAGATCCGTAAGCTCAAACCCACTGATAAGTGCACCCCTTCTTGTCCAGACAAATATAGTGATCGACAAGGTTTGCAGTTACTGGTACGTAGCTCAGGCACGAAAACTTGGATAAGTGCATATCGCTTCGATGGTAAGCAACAGAAGACTACTTTAGGTACATACCCGCAGATGGGCTTAGCAGAAGCTCGAGTAGCTAACTCTGATATTAAGGCTTTAGTAGCAAGTGGAATCAATCCAAAGAATAAAAAGCGTCAAGAAAAACTTGCGAATGAACAAGCCAAAATGTTCAATGAGTATGCACTTGAATGGTTAGAGGAGCGTAAGCGCAACGTAAAGCATCGCACCTATCAGCAAGACTATAATCGCATGCACAAAGACGTGCTACCAAGCTTTAAAGGCATAGCCTTGAAAGACGTGACATTTGAAGATTGTAAATCGATGGCAGATAACATTGAAGCTAGAGCCGAAAAAGGAACACCACCACGAGAAGTAACCAGACGCACTATTGATCTCGTTGGCAATATTCTTAAAAGAGCTAAAAGAGAACGTCTAATCGAGGTAAATCATACAGAAGGGTTGAAAGAGCTATACCCGAAAGCGAAGACCAAGCACATGAAACACGTTGATCTTAGTGAACTACCTAAGCTCTTGCAAGACATTGAAGGCTACCATGGTCATGACCAGACTCGATTAGGCATGAAGTTTTTGGCATATTCTTTTTGTCGTACTATTGAGCTTAGGATGATGAAGTGGGAGCATATCGACTTTCCTAACCGTCTATGGCGTGTCGATATTGATAATCTTAAGATTGCACGTAAGCATGTCGTTCCTTTATCAAATCAAATGCTAGCAGTTTTGGAAGAGATGAAATCCCTTACAGGACAATATGAATATGTGTTCTATCATACTGGTATGCACCAGCCTTATAGCGAAGAATTCATCAATAACGCGCTAGATATACTAGGGTATGCTGGTAAACAGACAGGACACGGTTTCCGTCACATCGCATCCACTAACCTAAACGAGCTTGGCTATATGGGCGATGCGATTGAAAAGCAGATGGCTCATGATAAAAAAAGTAGCATTCGAGCAGTCTATAATCATGCTCAACATTTGGATGAACGCCGAAAAATCATGCAAGTTTGGGCTGACTTCTTAGATATACTTAGAGACACGGGTGAAGTGGTAGATTTTCAGACAGCTCGTCAGCAGATTGAACAATCGCTGACAAATCAGAATCAAGTACCAGCATCACTATCAGATGTGGATAGCGATACTTTAATACAAGCTTTAAAAAGCAAAGGATTAGACGCAGAAGATATAAGATCCTTACTGGTCATCAAGGATTGATTACTACCATAACATTCAATGCATTTTAACTAGGGGAAAATACAAATTCAAGTTCACTTCTTTAAGGCTCCTCCTAGCTGTTTTTTCATTATTTCTGCATTCTTTTTGAAGGGATCTTTTTCATGATCTGCTATTTGATTGATATTAATATCCTCATAAATTGCAGAGCGAGCTAAATTATTTTCTGCAGCCTGTAGTTTCGTTGTTGAACCATCAGTTGCCATCGCAAAGATATTTACAGGAGCTATAGTGTCTTCATGTAGAGGGAGAACAGGTTCATCTATTAGTTTATTATCATCGTGGTTGTCACCCAAACTTATAGACTGCTCATCAGATTGGTTCTGTTTAACATCTTCGACACGCTCTTCGCTCCTATTATCATTAGACTCTTCAATATAGGGCGTCGGTTCTAACGTCTTAATCTGATGACTTATATCTTTATTGTTACTAATATCAACGTCTACTGATATCGTCTCGGGGCTAGTTTGCTTGGCTTTCAGGCTTTGCTCAGTCTCAAATGAGGATATATAAGTCTCACCATAGTTACCCATTGTGAAAGCGCTAATACTATTAGCGCTTTTAGGTATTTGGGAGAAAAAGGTTCCATCATAGCTGGCAACGATGTCGTTGAGCATTTGCGCCTGTGTTTTACCTTGTCTTTTAGCAATTACACTGAGAATTTTCTTGTTTGCACTAGTGAGTACTAAGCCTTTTTCTTTTATATTTTTATTACTAATACGGTTAGCCTTTGAATTAGAGACATTCTTCATCATCTCTATAAACGTAATTCTATTATTGGCTTTGTCTCCTTCTACCGCGACAATTTCTCCATCAAACCAATAAGTATCAAACATCCAATAATCGAGTGAAGCCAGTATATGGTTAAGCCTACTAACCCTATCTGATTCTTTTATGGCAATAGTATCAGCATAAATCAAAGCTTGACTAGGACGGGGCATAACAGTATCTAGCTTAATAAGCGTATCAGTTTTTTTATTTATTTTATTTGCGTAGAGATTATTAAGATCGCAAGGTTTTTGCATATACTGGTATAAGTGATTAACCTGAATGTCATTACGACTATCCAGCCATTTTGTTTTTCCTAAGCCAACTTTACTACGAACGTAAGCTCGTTCTAAAAAACCTAAAACTTGTTTTTTGTTCAGTACTAAAGCGTCGTTGTAAGAATCAGGCCCTATATGAATCGCTTTTCCCAAAATTCGGATATTTGCATTAAAGATAAGGTTATGGGAAAAAATCGCAATGTCTGATTTTGTTTGTATGTAATCGCTCGCTGCATTATATTTTTTCAAAACCATATTTAGCCATAAAGCCGCTCTATCATCTTCGTAAAACCATCTGACGTAAGATAGAGGTACGCTTTCGTCAGCACTTTTCTGTAAGATCTCATCCAAAGTTTTAGGGCTATAATTTGCCTTTTTTAATATATGAATTAACTTTGATTTAACGTGAGTGTCGTCTCTTAAAATCTGTTTGTCAGGAAATTTATGTAAAGATCGCAATCCAAATAAACACCAATAGGCGCTATAAAAACTAAGACTATTGATCTTCTTTTCGATATATTCTGCATTTTTTTGGGTCTGATTTAACTGATTAATTTCAGTTCGAGCCCCAGCTTCACTCATCTTTCTATCTCCAAAACAATAAAAACCAGACTTTAGTTAACTAAATAATAAAGATAATAACGTTATTAAATCGTTATTAAATCGTTATTAAATCGTTATTAAACCATTGTTAAAACGTTATTAAAACGTATTTCATTATCAAGCTATCCTATCACAGAATAAGACCTAAGCTTACGAAATATACTTAAACTATTACAGATATCAAAGTACTAACTTCATTCCAACCATTCACCTGTAGCATAAAGAGATTTGACGTTGCTTAGCACACGAATTTTCAACGCTAGTTGGGATAAAACTGCTTTCCGGCAGCTCGTGCTTAGTGGGTTATATATATTATTATTTAAACACAGCAGCTATTTTCACTAATGCTGAGAGCTCAACTCTCAGCGACTCACATTATAAAAATATGGACTGAACTGACCCTATGAACATTAATTCAATAGGATCACAATCATGTCTTACTCGCACCTAAATCAACCGCTAATTGCTGCAAACGTTCACAGTTTAGTTGCAGACATACTAGCGAACACCATTAATTTTAACGACACCATAAACAAACTGAACAGGTTGTATTACCCGTTCATGACACACTTAAATACTGAGCTATTTTACTCACAGCCGGTAGTCGCATTTATTTATAGCACCAATGCTATTGTTGGAGATGACTATCCAGAAAACGTTATTTGGAATCATGAGAAAACCCAGCGATTTATCGCTACATTGTCTTGCTATAAAAATGATATTGAGCGTGAACGTATTACGTTCAGCTATCAGGAATCTCAAAACAAGAGACGATTAGAGCACTATGTAAACAGCCTGACCAATCACTACTCAAGGCTGCTCTTTGTACGTATCGATTTAAAATATGCACAGCAGACGAGCCATCATGTATCTATCGAAGACTTTGATGAACACATGAGTAAACTACGGGAGCTTATCGGTAATAAAAAAACTTGTTTTAAGCATTTACAAGGCAATGCTTGGGCAATTGAACAAGGAGGAATGAACGGTGGATTACACTGTCATTTACTGCTTATGTACGATGGCTCGAAAAGGGACAATGATTGGTATATTGCTAAAGATGTCGGTGAGAAATGGAAAATGATTACTGGAGGCTTAGGCGAGTACTATAGCTACCACGATAAAGAACGTAAGCAGCAGTATAAGCAACATGGCAAACTAGGTATCGGCATGATCCATCAAAATAATCCACAAGAAGTAGAAAACGCACTATGCGCAGCTTTGTACTTAACTGAGCCAAGCAAAAATGAGCAGCAACTCAAACTAGCGTTACCAAACATGCGTACTTTTGGTCATGGTATTTATCGTACAAAAAAGCGTAGAGGCCTACCGCTTATATCAAAATAATTTCAGATATACAGTATCATCATGAGATAAGACAGGAAGCCTAGCTACCTGTCTACTAACCCCAATCTATCCTAATCAAAGGTCTGCTTAATCGCAGGCCTTTTTTTATGCGCTTAATTTAAGGAGCTTATATGCAAACGATCTGTCCTTACTGTCACTCATCAAGGGTGACGAGCAATACGGATACTAACAGTCCCTTTAATATCTTCGAGCAACTGTGTTCACAATCTGCCCTATCAGGTCTTGGTGTAAGCATCTGTAAGTATTACAAGCTAAATCCTGCCATTGGTGTGATAGCAGGTAATGCGATTGCATCAGTAATCGGCTTGGCTAAAGACAAACTACAGCAGCCACCCTTACTCGTTTTGGCAGCAAAGCCTAGTTATACCTGCAATACCTGCTCAAGAACTTTCACTATTTAATCTATTCGTACAACCAATAATTCTAATCAAATCTAAAAGGAAATATTCTCATGGCACATTTAATAGAAAGTATGGCATACGTTGGCGAAACCCCTTGGCATGGTCTAGGGAATGAACTGGCTCCCAAGCAGCCTATCGAGGTCTGGGCAAAACAAGCGGGTATGGACTGGCGTATAGAGTCATCAGACGTTAGCTACATGGCTAATAACGATAAAGGTCAGAATCTGATCCTGCCCTTTGCTGAGCAGAAAGTGTTATACCGTAGCGATAACTTCGAGCCGTTATCAGTGGTCAGTCAACGCTATCAAGAAGTTCAGCCTCGTGAGATTTTAGAGTTTTATCGTGATCTCACCGAGCAGTCTGACTTTGAGCTGGAAACCGCAGGTGTACTTAAGGGAGGTCGTAAGCTCTGGGCATTGGCTCGTACAGGCCAGTCAGCAACACTTAAGGGTAAGGATGTTAGTAATGGGTACTTGTTATTAGCAACCGCTTGTGACGGTACGCTAGCAACCACCGCTCAGTTCACCTCCATCCGTGTGGTATGTAATAACACGCTTGCTATTAGCTTAGCTAACGGAAGCGGAGGCGTAGTGAAAGTACCGCATAGTACTTCGTTTGATGCGGACAAGGTTAAGCAGCAATTAGGGGTATCGGTGAAGCAGTGGGAGGAGCACAGCTACGAGATGAAGCAATTGTCAGAGCGACGAGTCACTCAAGCAGAAGCGGCTAACTATCTTAGCCGTGTGTTCAACGATCAGGACAATGACATCATTCTGTTTAATAGCGCTAAGAAAGAGAAAGACGCTGTGCCCAATGCTAAAGCGATGAATCAGGTGATGAACATGTTTAACGGTCAAGGTCGCGGGGCGGATCTTGATGCTGCCAAAGATACCGCTTATGGTTTGCTATGCAGTATCACTGAATACGTCGATCACGAACGTAGGGCGATGTCGCGAGACCATAGATTAGACGGTGCTTGGTTTGGCTCTGGCGCTAAGCTTAAGCAAAAGGGTTTAGAGGAATCGCTACTGATGCTGGCTTAACCAGCCACGTGTAAAGTCTGACAATACAATCAACCACGCCTTCGAGCGTGGTTTTTTATGTCGCTTATTTCATTGAATCCCAATAGTCAATTTATCTAAGGAATTTGCCATGAACATGATCGCATTAAACAGTTCTACTCAGCCAAGACAAGCCAAACGTGCCACCGTGAAGTTCAAACCATCAGTAGTGAAAACGAAGCAAAGCGATACTGCTGACAAACCTACCCAACTTAACACATCAACCACTGCTAAACGCTTGGTTAACACCAAAAACTTAAGCCGTGAGGACTGGCTACAGTTTCGTAAGCAAGGCATTGGCAGTTCGGATGCCGCTGCCGCTTGTGGTATTCATCCTTATTTATCGATGCTTGAACTATGGATGATCAAGACTGGACGCATGACATCAGACATCGATGAGAGCATCGAAGGATATTCACCTTTGTACTGGGGCAATACCTTAGAGCCGATGGTGGCTAAGTACTACCAAGAACGGACAGGTAATAAAGTACGTCGCGTGAATGCTATTTTACAGCATCCTGAGCAGCCATTCATGCTAGCAAACTTAGACTATGCAATCACTGGTAGTGAGGAGGTACAGATTTTAGAGTGTAAAACCGCTGGGGAACATGGTGCCAAGCTGTGGAAGCATGGCGTGCCCTTGTATGTCACTTGCCAAGTACAACACCAACTGGCAGTCACAGGTAAACAAGCTGCGCATATCTGTGTGCTGCTGTGTGGACATGAAGCCAAGATATACAAGGTTGAGCGTGACGAGCGCTTGATTGAATCTATCATCGAACATGAGCGTCTGTTCTGGCAATACGTAGAAACAGATACGTCACCAACCCCTGATCATTCAGAATCTGCAGCTCGGGCCTTAAAGCAGCTGTACCCAACGGCTAAACCCTCAAGCAAGGTTGATCTAACGGATGATGATGGTGCTAACAAACTGTTTGAGCAATTGCTGAGCTACCGTAACTATATGCAGGAGCTAGAAGAACGTCATGACCAAGTGAAGCATCAGTTGCAAACACTGATTGCCGATAATGAAGTTGCTGTGTTTGAGAAAGGCGCTATTTCATGGAAACGCTCGAAAGATAGTATCGGTTTGGATAGCAAAGCTGCCATCAACGCACATCCTGAGCTATTAGCTAAATTTAGTAAAACCAAGCAAGGTAGTCGCCGCTTCGTCATCTTAAACGGCTAAGCCGAAACCTACTACACTTAACCAAAACAAGTGCATAACTGCCCACCTAACCGGTGGGCTTTTTTATGACTAAATACATTTTATTAAACCTATAAGGAATATCACCATGATTAAAGGTCTAACTATAACCCCGCCAGTTTTAGGTCGTATCAGCATTGGCCGTGTCATTCAAAAAGACGGCAAGCGTCTACCTGCTAAGGACGATCAATTCACCATCACCAGTCAAGTTCAGAACAAAGACGGCTGGATCAATCATCCACTTGATGCAAAGCTACGCGCAAATAATGACGGTAAGCTAAGACAAATACCTGTACGGATGCTGTTCAATGAACCTGAGTTAAACCTAAGAGCTGAGTACACGCTGTTCGATAGACAAACAGGTCGCCCACTATGCGTGGGCGATGGTGAACAGTGTCAACGTCGCACAAGCAATGGCGTTGAGCAACTGCCTTGCCCATCACCTGATCGCTGCCCATTAGCACAAGGCGGTGCTTGTAAGCCATATGGTAGGCTGTACGCGAACTTGTCTGAGGACGATGAGCTTGGCACCTTTATCTTTCGCACCACAGGCTTTAATAGTATTCGTACATTATCCGCACGGCTGAGCTACTTTGCAGCGGTATCAGGTAATAAGCTGTCGTGTCTACCACTGCAACTCACGCTACGTGGCAAAAGCACCACGCAAAGCTATCGAACTCCGATTTACTTCGTAGATTTAACGCTACGCGATGATGTGACACTAAAACAAGCGGTACAAGATGCGCAGGCAATTGATGCGGAGCTTGTCAAACACGGATTTGATCAAGCGGCACTAGAGAAAGCGGCAAAGCTTGGTTACGTCAATTCATGCTTTGAAATTGACAACGATGGCTTACTTGATGTGGCTGAGGAGTTTTATCCCATGGATACAGAGGATGTGAGTAGTACTCAGCAGGGAAGCTATCAAAATGGGTTAGCGACTCAGCACGTGAGCAGCATCGAGCAAGGATTACGAAAAAGCGTGACAGCGGTGAGTTAAAATCATCAAGCCAGATATGCAGTATAAACAGGAGCTGATTGATTCAGCTCTTTTTTTATTGTCTCAAACAAGGCTAATGACCGGACTGCATGGAATGCTGTAAAAAAATATAGGACTCGTTAACTGTATGAGAGGAAACGCTCTCGTTCAATTATAAGGAGTAAATCATGGGAAATTTAAATACTAATAACCAAGCCAGCACAGCGGATCTAAGTGTTTTACGCATGCCACGAATGTTACCACTGAAAGAGGTTATCTACTTCACTGGGCTAAGTAGTACAACTATTTACGATATGTTAGACAAGAAGTCTAATCGCTATGATTCTACCTTCCCAATTCAGGTTAAGCTGTCAAAAGGACGTGTGGCATGGGTAGAGAGTGAGATTGCAGACTGGTTAAAAACTAAATTAGCTGATAGATTTAATTAGGTGAAATCAATAAAGCAAGCTAATTACAATGGCTTGCTTTATTGATACTCACTAGTTTAGTCTCATTTTAAAACTTGTATTTTTTATTTCAATAATTAAGGTCTTTACTGGAAAGTATCACCTTTAGCTTTAATCGATTGGTTTATAAAGAAATACAACTAAAACTAAGCTGAGATAGAAAATTATTATATAACGATTTCGAACTTAGTCGACTATAATGATTAGCCAGAAGAAATGTTTGTTAAATGAAATTTCGTTTTTATTAACCATTCAACCCTAAACCATTAGCATAAATTACATTTTGGACTAAAATGAATAAAAATTACACGAAAGATCTTCTTATTATTGATTCACCTAAATATTGCTTAATATTTCTAAGTATATTTTTGTTAGCTTCCTGCTCATATTTTAGTTCAGATTCTCTCAATGAAGATGACATATTAGAAGCTATGATATTTCATGATAGAGTTACAGATCAGGGTACAGATTATAGGAATGTTGATATCAATCAATGCGTTTTTAGAAATCAATTTGGCGAAGAATCGAAAGAAATGGCACCTTCTTTTGATTTTTGGGCATGTAATTATTCAGTAGATGCAAGAGTTGAAAGAGATAATATAGACTGGTCAACCATCGAGCTAACTGGTATATTTAAAAGAGCAGATGTCAACCTTCACTATAAGAGTGCAGGTTATAGCGGTAAAGTAGTACTTGACGAAGTTGGAAAACAAGTATCACTTGATATGTTTTAACTGAGCTTATGAATCAAAAACAATCATTCTATATATAGAACGATTGTTTTTTTTCACTAAAATGCTAATTAGTTATATATCGTATTAAATGCTGTACTAGCTAGGTAAGTAAAATATTCCAAGATAGCCCATTTTATTAATACCCTTTGTAAAAAAACAATATTCAATGATTTATTGATAAGGTAAAAGGGTCACTTGTGTAGCAGTCTCTTCAGAAATTTCTATAATATAGGTGACATTCCCAATACTTCCTGACTGCTTGCTTCGCCCTTCAGCTTCAAATTGATCTTTAGCATTTTGTAGTTCACTGGTAAAAATCTCCTGATTCCGGTAAAAATCTGTGTCAGGATCCAATCCAACTACTGAAGACCCAAGTCCTACCAATAATACGTTTATATCATCACCTCTTTGCAGAACTTTATCCTTAATAAATGTCATTTCTTTTATATTACCACTTTTACTTAATACACCAATCATACCTTCATTTTCGGTATACTTTTCTGTAAACGTATCGTCAAACTCTCCTTTACTAATACTGTAAGGGGTCGTTTCACCTTCACTTTCATCATATACGCCAAGCTTCTTACTCAAATCTTCAATATTTTTATCTAAATCATCTAGGGTAACACCAAAAGTACCTTCTTCAATATCTTCATACTCATCTGATGATACTGTTGATTTTTCTTCAATTTGAATACTTGAATCTATGGGGGTGTTTTGATTGATAATTTGTTCGTCACTATCATAACTTTCAAGGGATGTGCGGAATGTGTCTTGATCAGAATTAGAAGTAAACTTCTCGGAATCATAATAATTTTCAGCAACAATCATTCCTACAATTAAGAAAAATATCCATAGTCCACCCATTACTAGATAGTAATTTTTCCGCGAATACTTACCATTTGCATTTCTCTTTGTACGAATATTAAGTTTTTGGGGCTTAAATAAAGAGTACAAAAACACTAGTGGAATTACATAACAAATTAAGCGCAATATTATTAATAAAAAGCTAGTGAACATTGGTTATAAACCCATAACGTGTGATAAAATAAATTTAATTATATTTAAATACAATTAAATCAATAACTTATTTATATTTTTGAAACAACTTAAATAAGGCTAAATTTTATAAAACTTTCAATAAGTGCAATATATCTTATTAGCAATAATGTAGCAACAAATAACATTAAAATAAGCCTCTATTAACCACAGCTTTAAAAAAAATTAACTAAAATCTATATTTTTTTATTAAGCCATATTCACATATATCATTTCAAAAAGAATAAAAAAAATATCAAATTCTTTTTTTCTCACTCATTCAAATAAAGCTCAGCCATCCCATCAAGTCTAGCTTTCACCTCTTTCCAGTTCGGCATTACTTGCGTTAGTAACCGCCAAAAGTGCTCGCTATGATTATGCTCAACTATATGACAGAGCTCATGCAGTATCACGTAATCAATGCATTCCTTTGGGGCTTTGACCAAGTGTGGATTGAGGATTAAATTGCCTTTTGTAGAACAACTACCCCATTGTTTTTTCATTGTCATTAATTTCAGTGAAGGACTATTTTTTACCCATGAAGCCTTATTTATCAAGGTTTCAAGCCTCTCTCTAGAGATCGACCTAAATTTATTTTTATACCATTTATCAATAAGGCTTTTCACAAGAGCAGTTCGTTCTTCAAGATTTAATGTAGAATCGCTTTTAGACAATTCTACATTTAACTTACCGCGACTGAGCTTCACAGTGCTATGTATTACATCGGCAGTTTCTGCATTCGTTATCACTTTTAAGACATAACGACGACCCAGATAAAACTGGGTTTCGCCGCTAATATAGCGCTTGGATAATACATGATCTTTTTGCTTGGCAAAATCTTGTAGGCTTTGCCATATCCAGCGAGCACGCTTCATCATCGCATCATGTATTACTTCTTCGCTGGCATCGATAGGTGCGGTAGCGACCACACGCTGATCTGGATGTACTTTAATCACAACTTTCCGAGGCTTAGTCTTTTCACTAATGAGCGTGGGACTTTTAGGCTTATCTGCTGTTTTTTTACGCACGACTTCATAATCAATCTTATCTTGGCCATAATAAAATACACCATTCTCAATCATTGCCTACTACTCTCTTGCTTTTAGGCTACTTGTCTCTGGAAAGTCCAAGACGGGTAATCTTTAGTACTTCCTCGATGAGCTGTTGTGCTTTATCGATACCCAAATCCATAAATAACATTGGCAGCAATTTGACACTAATAGCATTTTCGATCTCTGCTGGATTGATAGAATACTCCGCGACTGCTGTCTTGACTATCTCATCAATTTTAAAGGCATAAGCGACCAGCTTTTCGTCGTTTAGCCCTTTATCCGCCAACGCATTACTATTGCTATCGTCATCAAATAGCTTCTTAAACAAACCAAAATATGCCTGCGCGTGTTGGTTTAATTTGCCATTGTCATCAACAAACTCATGTGGCATACCAGCGACTTTACGCTCACGAACGTCTTGCTGAAGTCCAAAGAAAATCATGTATTGCTTCACGGGCGCATCAAACATTGCTTTAGCATCAGCAATCGCTTGCTTAAGCAATTTAGAAAAATACTCTTGGGCATAAGGATCATCAGCCAAATCCTGCTCAATCATCTTGGTCACCCGACCAGTAATTTTATCCGTTTGGTTACGCGCTTCATCGTCACTCATCGCTTCAGGCTTAACGTTTTTCCCTAAATTATCGACTAGGTAAACGCCCTTTGCCTCGCGAACCTCAAGCCCTGCAATATGCTTATCGAGTAAGCTACGAATATCCGCTTCGTACTCATCGTAATCGATGGTCTCATCAGCGTCTTCGCGCACTTGCTTACGTAGATTGATAAAGGCTTTTAGATCTTGCTTATAACGATCACGTTTACTATCGAATGATTTGTCTTCAAAGAAAGACGCTGATTGCAACGCAATTTTCATAGCATTAGAAAATGTGGTCAAAGCCGCATAAAAGTCGTCACGTTCTTTGAGCTTAGTATCGACTACTTTACCATCAATTTCCTGCACCTTAGGTGCAAGCACCTGCCTTAACGCTTGCCCATCTTGTTTATTTTTCACCGATGAGAAAATAGCCCACAGCTCGCTATGCAGTCTAGGTAACTGCTTATATTCGGTATCCATCGGATTATACAAACCTTTGAGGTCTTCGATATCAAAGCCACCTTGCGTACGCTCGGCTAAGTCTTGATATTTCTCAATGGTGATATCCAACTCTTTTAAGATGCCACGATAATCAATCAGATAACCAAAACGTTTTTTCTCATGCAAGCGGTTTACACGAGCAATCGCCTGAATCAAGTTGTGCTGCTTTAAGGGCTTATCTATATACAGCACGGTATTCTTTGGCTCATCAAATCCCGTTAATAGCTTATCAACGACGATCATAATGTCAGGACCTTCGTCCTGACTAAAGGCCTCTATGATGGATTCAGTATAGGCTTTTTCATCACCACCATACTGATTGGCAACATTATCTTGCCACCAATTCTGGACAATATCTTTTGACTCTCCATCAACGGTGTCATGCCCTTCACGGGTATCAGGTGGTGACATGGCAACCACTGAGGTCACTTTACCAATCTTGTCTAAGGCGATCTTATAACGGATAGCTGAGGCTTTAGAGTCACAAGCCAACTGACCTTTGAGATGCTGCTGTTTAAAGTTTTGGAAGTGATCAGAGATGTCATGAGCGATCAGCTCAATACGACCTTCAACCTGATAGATTTGACCTTTTTGTGAGAACTTACGTTTGAGGTCGGTTTTTTGATCATCGGTAAGCTTTTGAGTGATACGGTCAAACCAAGCATCGATGGCTTGGTCATTGGTATTCAATTCAGGGATACGCTCTTCGTATAACAATGGGGTAACGGTTTTATCTTTGACCGCTTGCTGCATGGTATAAGAGTGAATGATGCTACCAAATTTGTTTTCGGTCTTATCATCTTTTAGCAATGGCGTACCCGTAAAGGCAATAAAAGCAGCGTTTGGCAGGGCTTGTGCCATACGGATATTGCTCTCACCGTTTTGGCTACGGTGACCTTCATCAACCATGACGATGATGTTTGGGCTGTCGTTATAGCACTCATCATACTTCACAGCTGAGCCAAACTTATTAATGATAGAGAAGATAACTCGCTCATTACCGTGACCAATCTGCTCAGCTAGACGACGACCAGAAGTTGCCATAGCATCAAGATGATCGCGTTTACTGGTTATTACACCGCCTGACTTGAAGGTATTACTGAGCTGTTTTTCTAAATCAACACGATCTGTAACAACGATAATTCGGCACTTCGCCAGTTCTTCTAACCAAATAAGCGCCTTGGAGAAGAATACCATCGTGAAAGATTTACCACTACCTGTGGTATGCCAAATGACACCGCCTTCACGACTGCCTTTTTCATCGAAACTACTGATACGTTCAATCAGGGCTTTGATACCAAAGACTTGCTGATAACGGGCGACAATTTTGCCAACCTTTTTATCGAATAGAGTAAACATACGCATCATCTCAAGCAAACGCTGGGGCTGCAAAAGACTGATAATAAGGCGGTCTTGATCGGTAATGACTAGATCACCGCCATCAATCAACGACTTATATTCATCTTTAATAGAGGCAGGACGATGATCAAATAGCTTATTAATCTGCTTAGGACTGAGTGCTTGGTTCTTGAAACGATGAAACTCAGGCTCAGAAATTACTTCTTCAACCCATTTTGCCCAAAACTTCTCAGGCGTACCGCAGGTGGCATACAACCCATCATGACCATTAACCGCGAGTAATAACTGGCTATACGCGAATAGATTTGGAATAAATTTTGGCTTTTGATTACGAATGTGCTGGGATATGGCTTGGGCGTTGGTCGATTGCCACTCTCTACTGGAATCAGGGCGTTTGGCTTCGATTACTGCCAGCGGTAGACCATTCACAAAACAGACGATATCAGGAATGACGTTGCCTGTACCTTCGACATTCTGTACCACCATCTCTTCTGTAACGTGAAAGCTATTATTGTCGATGTTATTCCAATCAATTAGACTGATGGTTTGCGAGGTTTTTTTACCTTCAATAAATTCTGTTACCGTTACGCCATAAAGCATGGCGTTATAGAGCTTTTCATTGGCGAGCTGCAACCCTAAGTTCATAGCAGGGTTTAGCTCATGCATGATTTTATCAATGGCGCTGTCTGATAAATGATGCGGCGTGCCTTCAAACATAAAGGTTTGCTTGGCTAAAAACGCACGCATGATTGGCAATAGCACCACTTGATTAGTGGCTTTATTTGAGGCAACCTTTGATCGCATAGCATTGCATTGGTTGGGCGAAATAAAATGATAGCCCAGCGTTGTGAGTAAGGTTAAGGCAGGTATTTTTGAGCTGAATTCTTCAGCGAAGTTGATGCTTGTACTGGAGCTAATATTAGAACTTGGATTGGTCATATCTGCCCACTTTAGACATATGTTTGTTTGGTTTTGTCGATTGTAGCGGATACAACCATAAAAAAGGCAATAAAAAACCGCCAATATTGCGCGTTAGCCAAAGGGCTTAGAGTGCCGGTTATATTAGCTAGGGCGTTTACGGCGATTGGCGTTTTCGTAGACTATACTAAAAATACAACTTATGCTTACTTTGAAGACCGTGATACTTTTAAACATTACGCTACCCATTGACGCAAAACATTGATCGCAATTGGTGCGAAAGCGTCAAGTTGACCGTTTTTTGGTTCAGATAAATCATCAATGACCATTTGTATCAAGTCGCTATCGTCTATAACGTCGTCTGGATCAATACCCCCTCCTAATAGTAGCGCCAGTACAAACTGCTTTCTTTGTTCAACTAAAGATTTATTGTCATTACCCAAATTTAATACGCGAACGGTTTCTTTTGCATTAGCAGTTTTGCCTTCCACTTTACCACTTAACTTAAATTCTAAGTCTGTCTCACATTCAATATCAAAAGGCGTAAGTGGTAATGGCTGCGAACCATGTGCATTATCGCATTGCTTAGGCGTCCTACAACTGGCTACTATATTGGTATAATCAAGGCTTTTATTCGGTGCTATTCGTCTAGCTAAGACATGTTCATTCATGCAATCTTTGCCATTCTCCGAGATGGGTTTACAGCAGTATGCACAAAGATAGAACTGTTCTGTGGCACAAGCAAGCCGGATATCTTCTCTTTCTACTTTATTCAAGTTATCGTAATTGCCATGAGGGTTTGCTCGCTTCCAGCGGGTAAGGCTTTGTGGCTCAAATCCTGCTTGCTTAGTTATTTTTCGCAAGTTGCAACTCCTTCTTACGAAGTAGCAACCTTGCTTTAGCAAGCTCCATGTTTCCTGATGGAAGTTCAGTTTCTAACGTTTGCAGCAAGGTTTTAGCAGTGATAATATCAGCATCCTGAATTGCATCTAACAGATTGCCAAGCTTTTCGTTAATGTCATGATCACGAATATCAGTATCCATCACTTCTAGCAAGACAGTATTAACGTCCTCACCATATAAAGGTGGCAATGCAATGATCTCGCCATCATTTAACAAGTAAACTAAGATGTCCTTTTGGTCGCTAATGACTAAAGGCGAATGAGTACTTAGGACAATCTGGCATTTAGGGAAGGTATCAGTAAAGCGCTGCACCAGATTGCGCTGCCAGCTGGGATGCAAGTGCATATCGACTTCATCTATCAAGATGATGCCATCACCGTGCAAAGGATTATCTAATTCTGGATTCATCATCGCTAAACGACGTGCAATATCGCCCACCAATGCCATTAAGGACTTTTCTCCTTGAGATAACTGCATGACGTTTAGCGATTGACCATTTTTCTCGACGGCCATATGTAAACGAGGCTTTCGCTGTACACGTATATTACTCAAATCTGGCATAAAAGCTGTAATAGCGTTTCTAACAGCGTTTAGCTGTTTGTCTCTATTTACTTTATAAGCCCCACTTACTAAAGTATCAAGACGTAAATTGATCTCTGCAATCATACCTTCAACTAAGTTTTCTAGTGCCTTACTTTCTAATATAACTTTGTTGGAAGCCTCAGAAGACAATATCTTACTACGAGATTCGTTAAGGTTTTTTTGGGCTTTTAATATGTCTAATCTTATTTCCTCTATACTCCCTCGTTCTTTTGCTAAAAGATCTTTATGACGTTTACTCTCTTCCTCATTCTCAATATCTTCACGCTCTCTAAACCATTCAAAAAAACGTCGAAAATCCACACCCTGATTGAGCGCGCTATCGTAGCCATCTATTTGATCAAAGTTATGCTTATTTTTGATCTTTAACGGAATATCCAATACCGAACGCTCAACAGGATAATAAGCGATCAAAGGCAAGCTCGCACTGTCATTATCGGTAAGTTGCTGACGGTAATTATCTACAAGCTTAGAAAGATGGCTCAAATTACTAGACTTATCGCTTTTGCGCCCTTTACGTGCTTTAACTAACGTCCATTGATACGATAAAAACGCGGCTTCGCTATCGGTTTGAATATCATCAGATAATTGCAAAGTAATACTAGCTGCTGGTGCGTTATCGATAATATACAGCTCATCAATGGCATGACCACTGCCCTTTTCGGTACGCAAGCGTGCGACGAACCAGCTTAATGAAGTCGCTAATGCGTCTAATATTGAGGTCTTGCCTGCGCCATTATTACCAATAAATACGGTAACATTCGACTGGTTATCTTCAGTCGGAGCAAAGTCCACTTCAAGGCTCTCAAAGCGTCCTAAGTTATTTAGCGTTAACTTTTTTATTTCCATTTTTATGTCCAAGCTTTACGCTTTGCATCGGTAGGATTTATCGATAAAGGGTCAAACCATACTGAGTTAGTATAGCAATGGGTTATCTGATATCGCTATAGGTAGCTGTATTTCGTTTAGAGCTGATATGGTACTGCGCTAGAAGGACAAAGCAAAACCGCCAAGGTTACGCAATACCTAAAGGGTACTAAATATGGCGGTTATGTTGATATAGAAGGCCTGAATAAGCAGACGTGCATCCCTCTGTACAGTAAAAAAACTAGCTATGAGTAATCATCACAAAATTCCCATTGGCTTCTTTCATTGAGTATTTATAACCATCTTTTCTCAAAATAATATTTTTACCACATTTCGGGCAATACTCATCCATTTCAAAGAAGCTTTCGTTAGATGTGGCCATATTATTAATAAAAGGTAAAAGATCATTATAACCAAGTTTTTTATTACAGCTGGGGCATGTTGCTGACATAGTGATTTCCGTCAATATTTAATCAGTGGCTTGATTTTATTTAGCACCATTATCTCTGTCTGGCTACTATTAAAACTTCATATCCGTATATTGACTAATTTGAACCGACATGGCAAGATTTACCCTAACTATATTAAACAGCTTTGCTTGTAACCTTAGTATTAATAGTTCTATTTTGCCCTATAAGATTGATATCTGACTTTACAGTTTGGAACGCTTTAAACGACGTTGCACTTTTTGTATTTATATATAACACGTCCGCTAAGCTCACCAAGGGAGAAACGAATATGGTAACAACTATTTCAAATAAATCTTGCAAGGTCTTACGGGGATGAGAGTAAGTAAAAAGGTTACAACGATAAGTTCCGCAAAGGTTCGACCTATGTCCCCACCATATATAAAACCGCTCTATTAGAGCGCTTTTTCTGTTCCAATATACTTTTCCACTATATAAACTACGCCTTTAATCTAGAAGGGCTTCAGGTTGTAACCTTCCCCATCAACCACCACCCGCTTCTTACCCGTCAGCAACACCTGCATCAACGCCTTTTTCTCTTGCTGCAAATCAGCCAATTGCTGCTCAAGCAATTCAATTTCTTTATCGGCATTGGTTAATACGGTGGCGATTTTATTTTGCTCATTTAATGAAGGGAAGTGAACTGGAATCTTTTCGCATACAGCTTTATTGATTTTAGGTTGAGCCGATCCTGAGTTAAACTTTCTATAATCGAGACTTTCGAGATATATACACAAAAACTCAGAGTTTTTATCTTTATTTGCTTTCATGACATGTGCATGATTATTAACCCAGATTTTTCCCGAAACCATAAACACATGAGGAACTACTCTTGATAGAATGTTTTCGCCGTCCTCACCTAACAAAATTAATTCATCGTCAAAAATATAGTCGTTTACATAGTCAATAATGCCTGTTGCACCAAAATAGGGATATTGACCTTGAATATCAGCTCTATCTTCTTGCTTAATAGGTTTGCGCATTCCATTTAAGAATGTCACACAGTCTTTCAAAGGAGCAGTTTTCCACTCACTCTCAAACCTTTTCCCATCGTCATCAAGCAAACGCTTTTTACCCGTCAGCAATTGCTGCATCAAGGCTTTTTTCTGCTGGCTACTATTGTCAATCAAACGCTCAGTGGTGCTAATCGCTTTATCCCAAGTCGATAGAATTTTGGCGATTTTTTGTTGTTCTAGGAGGGGTGGTATTTTTATTTTGAACTGTTCGGTAGATTTTATACCAAAAAAGTTCATAGCACTGCCAGAGTCCTGCCCTTGTACTTGTTTTTGAAAAAAACTGCTTTGCATGGAAAAATACAGATAATTATAACTGACCAATTTTTCGTTTGACCTAATCAAAGTTAGCTGAGGACCAATATTTGCATCAGATAAATCTTCGCCAGCTACACCTATCACTCCTACATTTGCACCTCGATTGGTAAAGAGGATATCATTTGTAGTTATGTGTGCTTTTTTTAGTTCTATATGCTTTTCAATAGTAATAAAATCATATTTTTCTGGATTTGTTTTGCCACTTCCACCGAGGGCTTTAGATGTTAAAAAAGGTATGCCTTGGTCAACTAACTCATCTGATTTGGGGTATTTAGCACCATAATTTCCATCTTGAATTTTTAAAGTAATATCTTTTAAAGTTTTAACCTCCCATCCATTAGGCACCATAACCCAACTCCTTTAAAAACCCTGCCATCTCAGTCTCTAAACGCTCCAATTCAGCTTTCAACTCAAGACGCTCAGCACGCACCGCATCCAGATCAATCTCTGCCTCTTCCTCAAAGGTATCAACATAGCGTGGAATATTTAGGTTAAAGTCGTTATCTGCTATTTCCTTAAAGCTCGCTAGATACGCGTATTTATCGACGCTTTCACGCGCCTTATACGTCTCAATGACTTTAGCAATATTATCCTCAGTGAGTTGGTTTTGGTTTTTGCCTGACTTAAACTCATTGCTGGCATCAATAAACAACACCGTGTTATCAGTTTTATTCTTTTTAAACAGTAAAATAGCGGCTGGAATACCCGTACCAAAGAACAGCTTTTCGGGTAAGCCAATCACCGTATCGAGCAGGTTTTCTTCGATGAGTTGCTGACGGATTTTGCCTTCACTTGACGCACGGAACAGTACGCCATGCGGTACGACCACACCCATACGACCAGTAGATGGCTTTAGCGTTTCAATCATATGACTGATAAAGGCATAGTCGCCCTTGGTCTTGGGCGGTACACCGCGATGGAAGCGACCATAGGGATCGCTGCTGGCATCCTCATGACCCCATTTATCCAATGAAAACGGCGGGTTGGCAGTCACCACATCGAACTGTAATAAGTGCTTGCCGTCACTACCCAATAGCAGCGGATTACGGATGGTATCGCCCCACTCGATACGGTGGTTGTCCTCACCGTGTAGGAACATATTCATCTTGGCCAGTGCCCATGTCGAGCCAATGGCTTCTTGACCGTATAGCGCATACTTCTTAGAATTTGAGTTTTTGCGTACCATCGCCCCGCACTTGATGAGTAGCGACCCCGAACCGCAAGCAGGATCACAGATTTCATCACCTTCGACAGGCTCAAGGATAGTCGCTAGTAAGTTAGACACTTCGGGCGGCGTATAGAACTCACCAGCCGTCGCCCCACTACTCGCGGCAAAGTGCTTGATTAAGTACTCGTACGCGTTACCAATCACATCGAGGCTACCGACACGCTCAGCACTTAGATTGAGGATGTCTTTGCCAAAGTCCTCTAATAAGTGGCGTAACAGCTCGTTCTTTTGCTTTTCTTGACCGAGTTTATCAGTGTTGAAGCTAATGTCTTGGAAGACGTTTTTGAGCTTCGTACCGTTGGCTTCTTCGATTGCATGTAGCGCCTCGTCGATGCGTTGACCATTGCCCGGCTGATGACGCTGCTCGTACAAGTCCCAAAAGCTTGCGCCTTCAGGCAAGACAAAACGCTGCTTAGACATCATGGCGTGGATCAGCTCAGGGTTGTCGCCAAACTGCTCGACCAGCTTGATGTACTCATCGCGGTAGACGTCTGATAAATACTTGAGGAACAACATGGTTAAGATAAAGTCTTTATAAGTATCGGCGCTAATGACACCGCGAAAGGTATCACAGGCGTTCCATACGGCTTTATTGATATCGTCTTGATTGATTTGGCTAGCGGGCATTGATGATTCCTAAATACTTTGGAAGGTTACGAGTTTTTATAGTGAGGTAATGATAGCAGGGTCTAATATGGATATCTTAAACTGACAAGCATTTAATTATGAGATTCTTCGAAAGTGGTGTAACATTTGTCTATTTTTATTTTGAGACAAAACATGGTTTTAATGCGGTATTTTATCCAAAAAATGGCGACAGCAATAATAGCGCTGAGTATCAGCTGGTCAGCATTAGCGGCGGATTTTGAGTCTCTTAAAGCATTAGCTGAATCAGGCGATGCTCAGTCTCAGCTTGGGCTTGCTAAGCACTATCAGACGCTCGTAAGACCAGACTATCGTATTTTTAATAATGAACTTATCGACTTCTATAATGAAGATAAAGACGTAGATGACAATGCTGAAAAAGCGTTTAGCTGGTATTTAAAAGCAGCTAACCAAGGTAACGCTATCGCCCAAGCGAAAGTTGGCGGTATTTATCATGATGGTATATATGTCCCGCTAGATCATACCAAAGCTTTTGAATGGTATCAAAAAGCAGTTAAAGAAGACGTGGCAGAAGCGCAGTTTGGCTTAGCGTTAATATACGCTTACGGTAATGAAGTACCTAAAGATCCAAAAAAATCAAAATACTGGCTTGAGAAAGCAGCAGCACAAGGTTATGCCCCTGCTTTGTTCCATCTTGCGTATGACTATCAAAACCATTATGGCGATGACGAAAGCCAGAAAAAAGCGCTTGAGATGTTTAAACAACTGGCGAATACAGAGAGTCGAAATAGTGAATATGCTGTTCGTTCGTACTATGCACTAGGCTTTATGTACTATGATGGTTATGGTACTAAAGAAGACTATAACAAATCGGCATACTGGTATCAAAAAGCTGCTGAACAAGGTCATGATACTGCTCAACTGGAACTGGGAAGAATGTACTCTAGAGGTGAAGGCGTTGGGCAAAATCATGAAAAAGCCCTAAAATGGTATACAAAAGCAGCAAATCAAAAAAATGTCTTGGCACAAACAGGTCTAGCATGGATGTACTACCATGGTAACGATGTCGAACAGGATTATACGCAAGCTTTTAAGTGGTTGAACAAGATAGTAGAGAGTGGTAAGGACGACCAATCAATTCAAGCAATGCTTGCGTCGTTATACCTCAATGGTGATGGTGTCGCTAAAAATAATGCTGAAGCAATCAAATGGTACGGTAAAGCCTGTCAAAACGGCAATCGCTATAGCTGTAAGCAATATTTAAAATCAACCCAATAATAGAAGTAAAATATATGAAAACAGTTGCATTCTATCTACTAGCTAGCCTAGCTTTAAGCGCTTGCACAACAGCAATGAATACAGGGATAACGAGTAATAACAGCAATCAAACCGTGACTGAATTTCCGGTTGAGACTGCAATGAATAACATATATACAAAAACGCGTAGTGAAGATCTGTCTACTGTTATGTATGGTCTAAAAATGGCAAAAGAATTTACAGTCATGCCCAAAGGTACAGCTGTATTCAATAATCAGCAGGTACAGAGTGCCGAAGTAGTTACGGTTAGTAAAGTCGAAGGACAGGTCGTTGATAAATCAGTAGGCGTAAACTATTTTACTTTAAATCCATTGGTTTTCCATGGTTTTACCAAAGATTCAGGCGAGTATTCTATAGCGACTCAAAGCGCGACTATTCCCAAGGTAGCGAGTGTTGGCGACTCAAGTACTTATCTTACAGAAAACGTCTATTCGGATAGTAGTAAAAGCCAACAAGTGGAAAAGTTCACTCAATCATGGTCGTTAACACAAGCGACTAAAGATACTGCTTGGCTTCGTATTACAAGCTCAGAGAACCTGTTAGTCGGTAGCGAGCCTGATGGCACAGTCGATCAATATTATAGAATTAATAGCAAGGGTAATTTATTAAATAGTGAATTGAATTTTACGTACCAAACACAAGATGGTTTTGAGATAGTAGCTTATATGAGTGAATGATGGCGTCAATTTGAAACTTTGCAAAAATATCAACGCTAAGTTGAATCAACTTATATTTGCTACGTTATAATGCGGTAATTAGGGTATCACTCAAGACCATGCTGAATCTAGCAAATAGTACTGTAATGCTCACTGGAACATCAGTCAGTATAGACAGTTATGATCATTTGAAGTGAGGCCTTATCCATAGCATAGGCAAAGTCTTTATCAAACCGCATTATGATGAAGTATTGTCCGATGTGAGCGATTATTTCTATATAGGAGTATTGAAAGGGGATATTTCAAAAATGGCTTAGGTACCATTTATTTAAAACCGAGTGAAATCACTGAGCTTATGAGTGATAAGTAAGACGGTAAGAGACAGCGCCGAACCTATGGCTGCGGTAAGAATATATTTGAAAACAATCGACCTTAACTGATACGAGAACATGCTAATTATCTAGAAAATAAAAATGAAAGAAACACTAACAACCAAAAAAAATTTAGTGGTAGTATAGGTTTGAAATCAAATAGGGACTTAGAAATATTTAGTTACACTTAACCAAGGTATAAATCCCATTATCTGTCTCGCATCCAATACTTAAAAGGTGTTGGTCTATCAGTTGGTCTATATCTTTAATTTATAAATAAAAATCGTTTAAAATCAATAACTTATATTACAAGTGCGACTTCCTCCTTCACCGCCAATCTTATCAATTTTAAGAAAGCCTCCTAGTTTTTCTATCTTGTCCTACCCTCTCCTATACACCTCTTAAAACCTTCATAAATAACGCTTCTAGCGTTTTTTTTATGCCTGCTATTTTCCTAATCTATCCGAACATAACCCATCTATCCCGTGGCTTGTGTTGGTCTATTCGTTGGTCAACCTATGCTATTAATCCTGTAAATATTACCTTGAGAGATTTTAGTTACGCAGCCTGACGATAATGATCAAACCCAATACGTCCTGATATTTTTTTGAATTATAGATACTGTATATCGCTAGGTAGATAGTTAGGGTATGTTGAATCAGTTATGCAAGCACGATAAACTCTTGATATGCACGCATACTAAACAGCCTATAACTAAGGAAGTTGCGTATACTGAATTACGTAAGCTATAGTCGGTTCAGTATAATTTGGATACAAGGAAGGCGAGTGAAAGTACTACAAGTAGTAGACTAAGCAAGCTTGACACCGCATCCAATTTATAGAGGATTGACTATAGTCGGTTCAATTTAAAAGTGGTACAAGACAACCGAGTTTAGATGTATATTTAATACCTCAAGCGAGGTTAACGCTGTAACGCTTTTATAGTGGATTGACTATATATCTTACGATTAGTGCTGATTCATATCTAGATATATCTCTACACAAGGAAGAAAAAATGACAGGGATTGAGTTTTATAGCAATGGTCATATCATCAGCGAAGCTGACAGTATGCGCAAAAAGCTGGGCGCGTTAGCTCAACAATACCGTGCGACGTCGGCTATTATTGTTACCGATGCTGGAATCACTCAGCTGGGCTATGTCGATATCGCACAGCAATCATTACAAGAAGCTGGCATTCAAGTGGTGGTCTTCGATGCTGTCATCGCTGACCCACCCGTTGACGTCGTCAATGACGCTATGAAAATTGCCAGAGACCATAACTGTGATCTGGTTATTGGTCTAGGCGGTGGCAGCTCTATTGATACTGCAAAAATCGTCGCCTTGCTTCCAAATGACTTTGAGTCAGTAAATGACATTTTAGACAAAGATGTCAGTGGCTTTAATAAGCTGCCTTTATTTGCGATACCAACGACTGCTGGTACGGGTGCAGAGTCTACCTTTGTCTCTGTCATCACGGCAAAAGATGGCAGCAAAAAAGCCATTTATACGCCTAAAATCCTACCTGATGTCGCCATTTTAGATGCCACACTAACACTGAAGCTACCTCGTCACATCACGGCTGCAACCGCTTTAGATGCCATGGTTCACTGCGTTGAAGCGTATACGAGCCGTACCAAGAAAAATCCTATTTCAGATGCATTGGCTGTTAAAGGATTGCAGATGCTCTGGAATAACTTTGAGAAAGTATTGGCTCAAGGCGATGATATCGACGCTCGTGCCGAAATGTTATTGGGCTCTACTTTGGCTGGTATTGCCTTTGTTAACTCATCAGTAGCAGCAGTACATGGACTCTCGTATCCGCTTAGTATCAATTTTCATATCCCTCATGGACATGCCAATGCACTCGTTATGTGTGGTGTTTTCACATTTAATTTATCAGAAGCCGCCCCGCTTTATGCTGAGCTGGCTCATGCTGTCATGCCTACTCAGACATCTGGCCTGGCAGACTTAGACGCAGCGACTTTATTTATTGATCAACTAAAGATGTTTTTAGAAAATAGTGGTCTCAAGTATCGCTTAAGCGAATTGGATATAACAGATCAAGACATCCCCGCATTGGCAGACATAGTAATAAATACCTATGCCCGACTGATTGCAACCAACCCCAAAGACATGACTTTAGATGAGGTGACAACGATATATAAGGAGATACTCTAAAACAGAAACCATTGTTGCTATTCAAAACAGTTTTATTTATCAAGGAAGATAACCACTATTCAAGGGAAACAATTATGTCAGAATATAAATTAGACGTTGTCGTTGATGGCTTTCATTACTTAGAAGGCCCTCGCTGGTATAACAATGCTTTATGGTTTGTTGATTTTTATACTCAAGGCATTTATCGTGTCAACGATGAGGGAGTGGCAGAGGAAATTGCTAATGTTGAGCAGCAACCTTCTGGTTTAGGGTGGCTGCCTGATGGGCGTATGCTGGTTGTATCGATGAAAGACCGCAAAGTATTACGACTAGAAAATGACGGTAACTTGGTCGTTCATGCCGATATTTGGGAGCATTGCGGTGGTCATGCCAATGACATGGTGGTTTCAGCCAATGGTAATGCTTACATCGGTAACTTTGGCTTTGACTTGATGGGTGGTGCTGACCATGAAAATACGGGGCTTGTTTTGGTTAAGCCTGATGGAAGCTCACAGATTGTCGCTGAAGGATTGGCATTTCCAAATGGTATGGTTATCTCTGCAGATCAAAAGACCTTGATCGTTAACGAGCTGTTTGGCAATAAAATTACGCAGTTTGCTATCAACGAAGATGGTAGCCTTGGTGAAAAGCGCGACTTTGCTAATTTTGGAGAGTTAGGTGATGAGCCAAACCTTGGTTTGCGTATAGAAAATGCCAGTATATTACCTGATGGTCTCGCGCTAGATGCCGAAGGTGCGGTTTGGATTGCGGATACGTTGAATCAGCGTGCCGTCCGTGTAGCAGAAGGTGGTGAGATTTTAGAGACTATCGATACTGCACCTGATGGTATCTTTGCGGTTGCCCTTGGCGGACAAGATGGTAAAACACTATTTATGTGTGCGGCACCTGATTGGGATGAAGCATCACGTAAAGCTGAAACCAAAGGTCGTATGCTGTCCACACAAGTCAAAGTAGGTCATGCAGGTACACCTTAGTTCAAGTTCTTTAGAAATAAACCTAAAACAGCCCGCCTGATTTCACCGTATGCAATAAAATGCCAGTGCAACGATTAGACAGCTTACACCCGTCTAATCGTCGCTTCATGCCTGCAAGCTATTTTATTCTTGACCCCTATCCTGCTTCTTATTCTTTTTAGCCTCTTTATCTAGGGCATGTCCTCAATTCAATTGATCATATCTAAACGGGCTAAAAATAGCTATTAACGAATGTCAGACGCGAGTGGCGTAAAATTCGATTATAGTAGGTATTAGCAACTCAGAAAATTAAAATAATGGGAAGGATGGCCTTATGAAAAATTTAGCGGTGGTAGTAGTAGCAGGACTCAGCTTAAGCGCTTGCGTGACGATCAATGCACCGATGGGCAGCACTGATAATGGTAGCAGTAATGGGAATGTCGTCACTCAATACCCTGTTGAGACCGCCCTACTCAATGTCTATACCAAAGAGCGCAGCGAACAACTATATGCCGTAGTGGACAAGCAAAATATTGTCGCCGATATTAAGGTGACACCCAAAGGTACAGTGGCTTTCAACAATAAATCAGTTAAAGCTTCTGAGATAAATACCGTCACTAAACGCTACGATCAAATCACCAATCAATCTATCGCGACCAACTATTTTACGACCAATCCCTTGATGTTCCATGGCTTCACGGACAATAGCGGTAGATACTCACTATCGAACCAAACGACCGTCATCCCCAAGATGGCTTCAGTTGGCGATTCCAGTGCCTTGATCACCGAAAACGTCTACAGCGACAGTAGTATGCGCAAACAAACTGGTACTTATAAACAAAGCTGGTCGCTAACGAGGGAGAGCAATAACCGTGCTTGGCTATGTATAGAGACCTCAGAGAACCTACTCCTCAATTTTGATCCTAATGGCACTTCATCAGAATGCTATAAAATCAATGCTCAAGGCGATATTTTGGCAAGCAAAATCACTATCAGTCAGCCTAGTAAAAATGGTAGTACTGAGGCGGTGACGTTTATCAGTCAGTAGCTCTCTGAATTTTAAAACCTTTAACAGTAAGACTCTCAGTCTATACCTTTAGTACTTTTTTGGAGTACCTTATGCTTATCAATGCAGATTTTTCACGTCGTGCTTCGCTAGCCCCTGAACATCACCAATGGGTAAAATCGCCACAAAATGGTGTGGAACGTGTGATGCTTGACCGCGTAGGAGAAGAGAAGGCACGCGCGACCAGTTTGGTTCGTTATGCACCGAGCTCTTACTTCCCGCATCACTTGCATCCGGGTGGCGAAGAGATTTTGGTATTGTCAGGGACTTTTTCTGCTGATGACACACACTATCCGGTAGGCTGGTACTTACGCAATCCACCGGCTTCAGGTCATAGACCTTATAGTGAGGAAGGTGCAGTTATTTTTGTTAAACTACGTCAAATGTCATCTGATGAGTCCAATCCTGTGGCGATTGATACCCAAGATAGTGCCAATTGGCGGCGCCGAGATAACCGTGACGTTTGTCCTCTGTTTTTAGATAGTAACGAGCAGGTTAGCTTGCAGCGTATAAATGCAGACGAGTTGCTGTTTGATACTCCAATAGATGGTGGTGCAGAGCTTCTGGTATTAGCAGGTGAGCTGATAGATGATGACCAAGTCTATCAACGAGGTGGGTGGATACGCTTCCCTATAGGTGAACAGCCGCAAGCCAAAGCTGGGCCAGAGGGTGCTACGGTGTATCTGAAAACTGGACATCTCACTCACGTCATTGGTTTAGAAATGAATGAATAAAACCTAAAATATAGCCACTGCCAGTACCACATTTGAATGCTCAACAGACCCTAATGTATTACTGGCGTACCTTGCGTCGTAAAAGCAAAGGCTTTATTGCTAAAGTTGCCTATCATCACCGCCTCAATAACTGGGGTGACGGTATCGTCAATGCCTTCGACCTCAATGATGAAGTTAGCGCCAGAGCCACCTTTGTCCTCTTCTTTTTCGACAATATAATTGAGCGTGCCCATGGCCGGTAGCTCAATAGGTTTATGCAGATACGATTTTAAAAAAGTCCCATGCGTATCGTAGTAATCGATTTTATTGATATACAATGATTTCTTTAGGGTGGTATTACGAACGCTCAAAGTCGCGGACAGTAAGACTTTACGATTGTCTCTATCGGTATAAATGTCAGAGTAAATCGGCACATAAAAGGTTTGCTGATAGCCAAATTTGCTACGATCAATTTTTGAGGTGATTTCAAGCTGTTTGATGGGGTCTTTCTGCCCTTCTGACAGCATGACGTTCGGGTCTTGAGACGATTGATCACAGCCTGACAGCAGTGCCGTCATGGCAATCAGTAGGACGGATATGTGATACTTATTCATAACTTTCCCTTTTATAATGTCATAGCGTTGCTATTTAAGTAATAGGTATGTCATCATTGATGTTAAGACAATGTATCCTTTATTTAGATTTAGCCCGCTACTGTATTTTTACCCCAACGCTACGTAAAAACTGATTAATATGCTTGTTCGCGCCATAAATAATCAGAACATCTTTATCCTGTAGCACTTGCTCAGGCTCGGCTAAACCTTCGATACTCGGCTTACGTTGCGTACGTCCAAAGCTGTCTTCATAATACTCATAGCGCATGGTACTAAGCAATCGAATATTGAATTTTTGCTTGAGCTGTAAGTCGTCAACGGTCTTTCCAATCAATGTATTTGGAATACTAAGCTCAACGATACTAAAATGATCGGTAAGCTCAAATGAATCTATAAAGTAGCGCAGTGACAGCCGTTTGGCCCAGCGGTCGGCGGCTTCTTTTTCAGGCAGAATAAGATCGTCCACGCCGATGGCTTGCAGCACTTTTTGGTGCAATGGGTTGATACTGCGGCTAATCAAGCGCCGTGCTTTTAAGGTCTTAAATAGCGCCGTTGCCATGACGTTCGCGCCTTGATCTTCGCCGATTGCGACCACGACGATATCGGTATCGATAATAGGTAAACCAGTGACGGTATACTCATCGGTGGCATCCATACAGACGGTATGCGAGATGACCTCTTTATAGGCCTCAACCTTTTGCATATTGCTGTCAATAGCAATCACTTCATGACCTTGACTGGTCAGCGCCATACCCAGCGACGAGCCAAAGTTGCCTAACCCTACGATGATATATTTCATATTATCCTTTTGATGCCTTAATAATAGTGCCACGCCTGAATTAACAGAAACTTAGTTAATAGTAATCTCTTCCGTGGGATAGCGGTAGTTACGCTCGCGCATGTTTTTGAATAAAGCAATAAAGAGCGTCAGCATACCCACTCGACCAACGAACATAATCACCGAAATCACCATCTTGCTAAAATCGGACAGCTCGGTCGTCAAATTCAAACTCAAGCCCACAGTGCTATAAGCAGAAAAGCACTCAAAAATCACTTTAATCAAGTCCAGCTCTGGCTGATCGTAGCTGATAAGTGTCACGCCCATGCCAATGACCAATAACGACAGCCACATGATAGAGAACGCGCGACGAATCGATATCTCAGCGATTTCACGTTTGAATACTTCCACTCTGGTCTGTCCACGCGCCAAACTCAAGGTATTTAATAGCGCGATGGCAAAGGTACTGGTTTTGATACCGCCGCCCGTCGAGTTCGGTGACGCCCCAATCCACATCAAAAAAATCGTCAACATAATCGTCGGAAATGCTAGGTCGCCCATATCAATACTATTAAACCCAGCCGTTCGCGGAGTGGCAGCAGTGAAGATTCCCGTCACTAATTTGCCATAAAAACTGCCGTGGTCAGCCAGTACACCATTATATTCAAACAGCATAACCCCAATGAGCCCGACTAGCAGCAAAGCACCCGTCGTAATGAGGGTAATACGGCTGTTAATATTGAGTAACCATGGTAGATATGCGTAGCGCTGATTACGACGATATATCAGGCGCTGGACACGGTAACGCAAATACCGCAGTACATTGACCACAATCACAAAGCCCATACCGCCAAAAATAAAGGTAATGCCAATAATCAGCTGTAAAGGATAATTAAAGCGCAGCGCGTCATCATATAAGCCTGCACTAAAGGTAGAAAATCCAGCATTACAAAAAGCCGAAATCGCATGGAATACAGAAAAAAACAAGCGCTCAGATAAATCCATACCAGGTAAATCATAAATACTGGCGTAAATGAATGCCGCCGCCAACGACTCAACAGCAAAGGTCACATATAAGATAGATTTGAGGGTCGCCACTACATCACCCGTCCCACGCATATAGGACATCTCACTGATACTTAACTGAGTCTCATAACTGACACCACCCTTAAAGAAATAGCTAAAATACGTCACAAAGGTCAAAATCCCGAGACCACCAATTTGGATCAAGCCCATGATAATGACTTGACCAAAGGTTGTGTAATAGGTCGCGGTGTCCACCACAATAAGCCCAGTAACACACACCGCACTGGTGGCAGTAAATAACGCATCGATAAAAGACAAAGGCTGGGTAGTCGCGTTGGGCATCATTAATAGCAAAGCGCCAACCAGCACCACCGACAAAAAGCTTAGGATAAAAAATTGGGCTGGGTTTAGAAAAGTACGATCAAGATTGAAATCGTGATCAGAGATTTCACGAATGAACGTAACCAGCACCGCAATCTTAATCGCCACAAAACCGTCAACGGAAACAGCCAAGCCTGAGCGTATTAAATCCGTGAAATGCGCCGCAAGTAAAATGACAATAGCGATACTGGTCAACAAATCAAAAACGGCCACTTTATTAATCGTTAGCGGTTTTTTGCTATAAATGTAGCGCCCTGTTGTGACGACAAACCCTAAGAAGATAATGACCAAATACAAAATATGAAAAACATGCTGTAGCCAATTCGGTAGCGTAAAACCACTATCGAGGAGAGCCACGGCTACTCCAATGATGCTAATAAAAACAGTAAAATTATTAAGTAATCGATAGCGAATGGCAGCGTGCATAGCCTTAGTCCATGAAAGGAATAACCACGATACTTATACTCCTTTTTTTGACTATTCACTAAGACTGATTTTAAAAAATCTGTAACCAGTTATGAGTTGACTGTTGAAAGCTATGATGAACAAAGAATAGCTTTGTTTTTACACCAGACAGCTCTTTAATTCATCCCAATAAAGGCTGTTGTCATCAACGCTATTGATGACAATCTGATGACAAGTTGGCTACGGTCTAAACGAGTTGCCATGGTAAAGTACGGAGTAATAAATAACGATTGCAGCACCCTGCATAAAGACAATCACTAAGGACGGCGCTATGGTACTGGATATTTTATTGACCATTCATTTCATATTACTAGTGCTGATATCCTTACGCATACTCTCCCGCCATGATTTGACCTCATCGGCTAGGCTGGCATGGATGGTCGTCCTGTTTATCTTGCCTTATATCGGCGTCGTGGTTTACTGGATGTTTGGTGAGGTACATTTAGGCAGTGACTTCAGCCGCAAGCATGAACAAATTATAGATAAGCTCCATACGCAGAACCCTGAAGTGCTCGGTAGCGATGAGGCTTTAACACACGCCATAAAAACCGAGTATCAAGCGGCGTTTGCTTACTCTGCGAACGTCACAGGCTTTCATACCACGGTGGGCAATCGTGCGGAACTCATGGCCGATGCGGCTGAAACGCACAAACGAATGATTGCGGATTTTGATGCAGCAACCGATCATATTCATGTGCTGTATTATATTTGGCTGATTGATGGCACAGGTATCGATATTGCCCAAGCCTTGATGCGTGCAGCACGTCGCGGTGTCACTTGTCGAGCGATGGTGGATGGCATGGGCTCACGAAAGATGGTGAGCTCAAAGATATGGCAACAAATGAAAAATGCTGGCGTGCAAGTCAGCGTGGCACTACCGATTAACAACCTTATAAAGGTGATGTTATTTAGCCGTATTGATCTGCGTAATCACCGCAAGATTACCGTGATCGATGGCAGCATTGGTTACTCTGGTAGTCAAAACTGCGCGGACCCTGAGTTTCGCGTGAAGCCAAATTTTGCACCGTGGGTCGATATTATGCTGCGCGTCGAAGGACCTGTCGTAGCACAGAACCAAATGCTTTTTGCCAGTGATTGGCTGATAGAAAACCCTGACACAGCGATTGAAAGCTTTTATTACCCTACCGAGCGACTAGGCTCGCCAACTTCTACAGGCTTTGCCGCACAAGTCTTTGCTGATGGCCCCACCCAACGCTCAGGCGCAACACCGCAATTCTTGGGGGTGCTCATTAGCCAAGCACAGAAAACCCTGACCATCTCAACCCCTTACTTTGTCCCAGATTATTCCCTCATCAATGTGTTATGTGCCACCGCCTATCGCGGCGTAGAGGTCACGATGATCTTCCCCAAACACAACGACTCGTTGGTAGTCGCTGCCACCAGCCGCAGTTATTACTGGCAATTGCTAGAAGCAGGGGTAAAAATCTATGAGTACAAACCGGGATTGCTACATGCTAAAACCTTGACCGTTGACGGTCAGATCAGCTTAATTGGATCGACCAATTTAGATTTGCGTAGCTTTGATTTGAATTACGAAAACAATATCGTCTTTAGCGATACCGTATTAACCGCCGATATTATTGAACGCCAGTATCAGTATATCGCTGATTCAGAAGAAGTCAGCCGTCAACAAGTTGCAGACTGGTCATTGCCATATAGAATTTGGAACAATATTGTCGCGACGATGGGGCCTATTTTATAAATAACGGCTGGGTGCTAGGGCGTGTCCTCATTATTTATCAGCGCTTTTTTGCAAAATATACACCACAAATTTTGCTTCCGTGCTAAATGCTTGTTGTTCAACCGCTGCCAGTAATGTCTGTCTTTTTTCGCTACGAGCGCGGTAGGCATACGGGGTCATGGTCAGCAAGTCGGCTAAGTCAGTCGCTGACAATGTCATCTCGGTACTGACTCGATGCGTCTCTATCAACGTAAAGTATGGTGCCAACTCCTGCAAAAACTTATCAGAATCATGCTCGCGCACGCTATCAAATAATGCATCGCGCATCGTTGCTAAATGTCTGACATCGGGCTTGGCAATGATTAGGTAGCCCTTATCAACCAATACCTTAGCGAAAGCCTCAGGCAAAATAGGGCTAAAGATACTGCTGATACCCGTGACGCTATGAGCACGCAGAGGCAGATGTGCCGCACTGGTGACTAACGGGTAAATCACCGTCGTCTTTTCAGCCTTGTCTTTATGTTGTTGATACCACAGCTGACTGGCGGCTTTGCTCACTTTAGCCAATTCAACCAACGCGGGCTTGCTGATATCAGCTGCTATCAAGGTAGCGATAATATCTGAGCCCATCTGCGCCATTGCCTGCGTGTAATAACCTTCCCCGCAACCGATGTCTAACCAGTTGACTGGGGTTTTATTAGGCTTAGCTGTTGGCACAGAGATGCTTCCATCTTGCCCTAATAATTGCTTCATTTGCTGACAAACCAATCTTTGTAACGGCGCATAATGCCCAGCTGCCAAAAACCGCTTGCGCGCTTCGATAGATTGCTGGCTATCACCCGGTGTTTTGGATTTTTTTTGCTGTACGGGCAGCAGATTGACATAGCCTTGACGCGCCACATCAAACGGATGCGCAGTTTGCTTAGGGTTTAAACTGCCATCGCAGCGCCACGTATCGGCAGCAGGCTGTAAGGGGGACTGACAAAGGGGACAAACAAATAAGGACACAAGCATCTCTAGGTCATAGCAATATGGCTAGCATTTTAACAAAAATTGCGTGGATTAATAGATAAAAGAAGTCGTCAACATAGAATTTAAGAAAACAAAAAGCCACCTCAGTGATCGCTGAGATGGCTTTTTTAATCACATAAATACTTATTTACTACAGCACCTAGGTTAATACCATTTTAATGCGGCTTAGCGCAGCTTCAACGTCATCAAACCAAGTATGACCAGTAAAATGGCGATAATCCAAAATCTGGCAACCACTTGCGTTTCTTTCCAGCCAATTTCTTCAAAGTGATGATGTAGCGGTGCCATACGAAAGACGCGTTTTTTGCGCAGTTTATAGGAGCCGACTTGCAGCATAACCGATAGCGCCTCGGCGACGAATAAACCACCCATAATAGCAAAAGCGATCTCTTGACGGGTCATGACGGCAATCGTACCTAACATCGCACCGAGGGCAAGCGCGCCCACATCCCCCATAAAGACTTGCGCGGGATGCGCATTAAACCACAAGAAGCCAAGGCCAGCACCGATCATCGAACCACAGACAATAATTACTTCAGAGTTATAAGCAATATAAGGCACATGCAAATAATCGGCAAAGCGTACGTCACCCGAGACGTAGGCCATCGCGCCCAAACCAGCGGCGACTAAAACGACAGGCAAAATTGCCAAGCCATCTAAGCCATCGGTCAAGTTGACAGCATTGGAAGAACCGTTAATTACAAAGTAAGTAAAAATAATAAAACCAATGCCGAAAGGCACGGCTGAGAACGGAATCATCCAGTCTTTAAAAATGGGTATTAATAAATCTTGCATCTCGCGGGTGGTAGCCATATCCGGTTGCAACGTGGCGATATAATACAACGAGATACCGACGAATAACGCCCCCATAGACAGCCAAAAGTATTTTTTGCGAGCAATCAAACCTTTGGGGTTTTTATATTTAATTTTGAGCCAATCATCCGCCCAACCGACCGCGCCAAAGATAATCATCACAATCAGCAAAATCCAGACATAAGGATTGTTGAGGCGTGCCCAGAGTAAGGTCGACACCCCGATGGCGCTCAAAATCAACACCCCGCCCATGGTCGGCGTACCAGTTTTAGCCAAATGCGACTGCGGGCCATCATTACGAATGGCCTGACCGTACTTTAATGATCGCAAATGCCGAATAACCGGTCCGCCAAAGAACATACTAAAGGCCAGTGCCGTAACGACCGCAAGTAGCGCCCGTAGCGTCAACGAAGAAACCGCAGAAAACGGTGAGTAATACTGGCCAAGCCAGCCAAACAACCAAACTAACACCGCCTACTCCTCTACTAGCGCATGAATAAGTGTTTCCATCTGCATGGAACGAGAGCCTTTGAACAACACCGTACAAGGCTGAGCTTGTTGCGCTTGCAAGTAAGACTGTAAATATTGCAGTAAACTATCTTTATCAGCGAACGCATGCGCGCTAATCTCAGAAATCTCTTGTGCCCCAGCCACGGTGTAAGGCGCGTACTCGCCAACACACAGCAGTACATTGATACCCGTGGTTGCGATGGTACGACCCAAGCTTTGGTGCTCGCTCACCGCAGCATCGCCAAGCTCACCGATATCTCCTAACACCATCACCTGTGTACCGGTTTGCGCCGCCAATACTTTGGCAGCCGCGCGCACCGAATGTGGGTTGGCATTGTAAGTATCATCAATCAGGCGATGCATACCGAGGAGCTGACTGTTCAAGCGCCCTTTAGCGGGACGTGCGTTCTCAAGCCCGATCACAATATCATTCACGTCGATATTCAGGGCATGAGCACAAGCCGCCGCCGCCAACGCATTATTCACATTATGCTCACCTGCTAGTGGCAAGCTAATATCATGGACTTGGTTGCCAATATGCAGCTTAAATTCACTGCGTTCAGGCTCGACATCTAAGTGACTGGCGCTGACATCGGTATTACCAAAGCCGATGACATGTGAGGTATGCTTTTCAGCAATGCGGCGTAATTGATTGGTAAAATCATCTTTATCGGGAACGATCGCAAATTGCGTGTCATTCAAAGTATGATAAATCTCTGCTTTAGTCTGGCAAATCCCTTCGCGGCTACCAAATTCACCCAGATGGGCGGTGCCGATGTTCAGAATACAAGCCACATCCGGACGGACAATTTCAGTAGTATAAGCAATTTCACCAATATGATTGGCACCCAACTCTAAAATGGCATAGCGATGGTGATCGGATAATTCGAGCAGCATCATCGGTACACCCAAATCATTATTGAGGTTACCACGAGTGATGAGCGTCGGCGCCAACCTACCAAAGATACTTCCGAGCATCTCTTTACAAGTGGTCTTACCGCTGGAGCCAGTAATGGCAATCACGGTCAAATCTTGATGCTGCTGACGACGATAGGCGGCTAATTGCCCTAGCGCTAAGCGAGTATCCTTGACAACTAACTGCGGAATATTGGTAGAGATAGGCCGTGAGACGATAGCGGCAACTGCGCCCTGTGAGGCAGCCATATTGATATAATCGTGACCATCAAAATTGTCACCGGTTAAGGCTAAAAATATATCACCGGTTTTTATCGTGCGCGTGTCAGTGGCAATACGATTGCTAGTAATGCCGTTACTTATCTCTGCTTGCCCTTCATTTAACTGTCCTGCATCTAACTGCCAGTGACCATCAATAGCGGTGGTGGCTGCTAGCAAGTTATCTGCTTGCCAGACATACAGCCCTTGCGACTGTATGGTGTTATCGTTGTCGGCTGTCATAGTAGTGATTACCTTATATGATGATTACGTATTTCTTATAACTAGGGTCTGTTGAACATTCAAATATTAGGACTGCTGATCGCTAAAATTGCCCCAAACTAGGCGTAAACCGACGATAATGTCGAGACCTTAGCTAGGTTTACAACAACGTTTGGGGCGATTTTAGTATTAGCCTTTCAGGGCAGGGCTATTTTTTGCCAATACATGGCGAAATTGTCTAACCTAGAACGACTAGTCATCAAAAATTTCACTGCGTATTGTCTAAAAAATAGACACTGCCAGTTCCACATTTGAATGTTCAACAGACCCTGCATGTTAAAACTTATAAATATTATTAAAAAAATTAGTGGTGCTAAAAATTATTGATGCTAAACATTTAGACAGCACTCTTTTATACGCGCCCAGCGTGCTCTAGGGCATGTTGTAAAATAACACTGTCGTCAAAATCATAACGGACATTATTGATTTCTTGATAAGTCTCATGACCCTTGCCAGCGATGACCACAATATCATCGGCAGCCGCTTGATTGACGGCATATTCAATCGCTGTTTGCCGTGCTGGTTCGATATGGGTACGCTGATATTGCTCCGCACTCATGCCTGCTTGCATATCTTGCAAGATCACTTGTGGGTCTTCGGTGCGTGGGTTATCTGCTGTTAGAATCACTTGATCCGCACCTGCCAGCCCTGCTTGCGCCATCAATGGGCGCTTGCCTGCATCACGGTCGCCACCGCAACCAAACACTGCCCATAGCTGACCTTTGCAATGGGTTTTTAGACTGGCTAACACCTGACTTAAAGCATCAGGCGTATGCGCATAATCAACGATAAAGCAGCCATCATTAGAGGGCACACGTTGCATACGACCAACAGCACCTTGTAGCTGTGGCACGACTGGCGCAATACGCTCAATACCTACATTTGACTTAGCACCAATCGCCACCGCTGCTGCCATAGCAGCAAGCAAATTCGCCACGTTAAAACGTCCAAGTAATGGACTAACGATATCTAAATTATTAACTTTCCCATCGCCGAAATCTGTATGCAGGCTAATCTCGACACCTTGTAAGCTGGGCTTGATTTTAGCGGCGACAAAAGTAGCCGTTTTTGAAGCATCCAAACTATAAGTCCAAACCGTCAATTCGCTGGCATGGGCAGTATCCAACATAACCTGCGCATGCTCATCATCGATATTGATAATAGCGTGGGTCAAATCCGGAAAATGGGCTTTATCAAACAATCTGGCTTTGGCCGCTGCATACTCTGCCATATCAGCATGATAATCCAAATGATCGCGGCTTAGGTTGGTATAAATCGCCACCGACACAAGCATACCCTGCAAACGCTGCTGATCTAAACCATGTGAGCTGGCTTCCAATGCCAATAGCTCGGCGTTTTCTGACCCCATTTGATATAAGAACTGCTGGACGGCTAGCGCATCGCCAGTGGTATGACTGGCTTGCACCAAGGCACCTAGTCTACCGTTACCCGCCGTACCCATAACCGCACTGCTCATACCGGTTAACTGGGTTAATTGCGCCACCAATTGACTGATGGTGGTTTTGCCATTGGTACCTGTCACCGCCACCACTGCTGGTAGTGTCACTGGCTGCTGATGCTGCAAATGAGATTGGATTAAATCACCCAAAAAATCACGGATGTTGGGCACATATAATACAGGGCAAGGCAAGGAGTCTAATTGCTGCTGCGCTACAGACTGTGAGTCATCCGTGCTTAGAGCAATATTGGCATGTGGTGGCACATTAGCCGTGGCAAGCAAAGCAATCGGATCGATTTCTGATAGGATAAAAGCCGCATTTTTAGCGGCTTGATAAAGGTAATCACGACTTTTTTGACAGTTTGGCGTATGGCTCTTTAGTAGTACAAACACATCGTTTGGCGCTACCTGACGGCTGTCCAAACGAAACCGCTGAAACGGTACGTTGGCAACTGTATTTAGTTGAGCAGCAGCTGCCTGATTTGTTGATGTTTGAGTGGCTAGCGCTTGAGCTGATGCTGCTATCATCGCCGATAATGCCTGCGCTAGGCGATGGTCATTACGATTGCTAGCATCCATAAGCTGTTGCAAGTTAACCGTAGCACTGGTTGGCGATGAAGTGAGCATAGTCATTGGCAAATCCTAAACAGTTAAAACAAATCAGATCATTAGTAGCTGGATACTTAAAAATCCATATCCATGCCTACTGGGCTTCAGTTTTTAAGGGCTTATCTAATGGCACATTATAGAGGCGTAGCGCTTCTTTCATGACGTTATGGAATACGGGTGCTGCGGTCAGACCAGCATAATGAAGCCCTCGAGGGTCTTCTACTAAGATGACACCGACCAGTCTTGGGTTTGATGCTGGCGCCATGCCAGCAAAGACGTTGCGATATTGGTCAGTATAATAACCGCCTTTTGGGTTGATACGGCGCGACGTACCCGTCTTACCCGCCACTCGATAACCGTCAATCGCCGCTGCTTTGGCAGTACCACCTTCTTCGGTAACGCTCTCTAACATCTGTACAATCGACATGGCTTGTTCGTGCGCCATGATGCGTTTGCTTGGCTGCACTTTGTCACTCTTAACCAAGGTTAAAGGATGCATAACCCCGCCTGCTGCCAATGCCGAATAAGCCTGCGCCACCTGCGCTACAGTCGCCTCCATACCATAACCATAACTGATCGTTGCACGACGTGAAGTCTCTTTTTCTTCCGGTGTAACCACAAGCCCACTGCCTTCCGCTGGGAACTTTAATGGTGTCTTTGAACCAAAGCCAAATTGCTTTTGCATATTGGTAATAGCATCAGCGGGCAAAGATAAGGCAATCTTGGTCGAGGCCACGTTACTTGATTTTTGTAGGAGTGTGGCAAGATTGATGGTGCCCAAATTATTATGGTCACGAATGGTATAACCACGTACACGAATTGAACCCGGATTGGTATCAATTAAAGTAGTCGATGTGTATTTGCCCGAATCTAGCGCGGCAGCAACGGTAAATGGCTTCATGACTGAACCCGGTTCAAATACATCAAGGAGCGCACGGTTACGCTGGTTTTCACCAGTCATCTCATTTAGATTATTTGAGTTAAATGATGGCCATGTCGACAATGCCAACACTTCACCAGTCTGTACATCAACGACCATACCAGTTGACCAGCGGGCTTGTTGTAAACGCCCTACTTTCTCTAACTCTTTATAAAGCAAATACTGTAAACGTGAATCAATCGTCAACGCCACGTCTTTGCCAGGTATTTCTGGCTCAACCTGTTTAATTTCTTTTAGGCTGTTTTGTTTGGCGTCTTTAAGTACCAACACCTTACCATCATCACCCGCCAGATCTTTTTCAAATTGGCGCTCGATACCGGCGCGTCCCTCATAGCCACCTTCAGGATCGTTGGCATTTTGCCCCATAAAACCCAACAGCTGCGAGTTCGGTTGGGGCTGCGGATAATAACGCTGAAAGAAGTTTTTTTCGTACACACCAGGGAAATCAAGCGAGCTGACGCCTTGAGCTATCTCAGGCGTCACTTTATTCAGTAGTGGCAAATAATGCGAGCCTGCGCCCGACGGTAGTGCTGCTTTTACCGCCGCTTCATCGGTGACATCAATACTATCGTCGACAGCAGTGACCTTTTTTAATTCACTGACCGGAATATTTGCTGCCGCTGCCAGTCGAGTCAGATCCATATTATCCAGTCGCTTTTGCATGCGTGCTTGTAGCTGTGGACTATTAGGATTGGTGATTTTAATGCGTTTGAGCTCGTAGTATTCACGCGAATAATCATGCGGACTAAAGGAGACAGTCGCAAGCGGCGCACTAACAGCTAAGGGTAGATTATTGCGATCGGTAATCATACCACGGTAGGACTTTTGCGTCCGTACGCTGGTGATGAGCTCGTTACCTTTATCTTGATAAAATTGCGCGTTGGCCACTTGGATATAATAGGCACGTCCTATCAGTAGCGCCAGTACGACAAGCGCCATGCCCCAAACAGTACGGAATCGGTTTTTATCGTACTCAAAGCCGCCACGAGATGATGCACCAGTGGCCTTATTAAAAACCATTTTTTTACGGTTTTTGACACTGGTATACGCGCCTTGATCTTCATTTTTTTTGAGGCGACCAAAGAGTTTGGCTTTGCGATTGTCTGAGGACTTGCTGTCAGTTTGTCCTGATTTGGCCGCACTAGCAGGACGCAAAGGTTTGGTCACTTTACCGCTGGCAGGTTTTTTACTGGTATTTTTTGCAGTTGTTTTACCGCGATTGGTATTTGGCTTTTTATCACTCATTGTCCTGCCTCCGCAAGGTTGGCGTCGGTCACAGGAGCATCGGTCGTAGGAGCATCCGTTTCGATTACGTCTGAATCATTGACTCTAATCATCTCTGCGCTAGACGGCTGGGCTGGTGCCAATGCAACGGCAGCACCCGGCTGAATGATGAGCTTATCCGTGAGGGCTGGTGAAAACATGCCAAGCTCAGCAACAGCACGACTGGCTATTTGCGGGGTCGCACTAAAGGTTTGCTGTTCAATTAATAGGCGCTGATGTTCAATTTTCAGCTTACGTTCTTGTTTTTTCATGTCTTGCAAGGTTCTATAATCCTGATGATATTGCTGCACTTCCTCAGCGGTTTTGATACCGCTCCAGACGATAGCCGCTGCCAATAGCAATAACACGGCGACATAAATACTGACCACATTAAAGCGGCGCACGAATAGCTCGCCAACGTCAGTGGTATTGGCTGTAGCGGCGCGACGGTTTGCTGGTTTGTCAGATATTGCCATGACGATCTCAAAAAAGTAAACTTCAAATATAAAAGAGCAGCAACTGTCTGCAGGTAATAACAATCTCATCCCTGCTCAGTACCATCAAGAAAAATACAACCAAACATGCTGTGCAATGATAGCCATAAAAACCTGCCATGATTGACGTTTATTCTAAAACCAACTGTTATCTATGCTAAGAACTAATCGTCATCGCCAAATTAGCGCATATATAAACAAAAAAGTAACTGCTGAGCCTAGCAGATAATATTTACAGCTTTTTAACAGTTGCGTAAATATTAAGACATTTAGTCACATTCACTCACCAGAATACTAGAGCATGCCATCGACAGGTTTTATTACTTTAGTTTTTGCTGATAATCGGTATCCGTACGTGTCGCTAATCGCAACCATGCACTACGCGAGCGCGGATTATGACTGACCTCAGCTTTACTAGGGCCAACACGTTTGGGCTTGCTAAAATACCGTGGACGATTTGGCGGCATTGGCAGATTTTCGTCTTCTGGATATTGCCCTTTGCTATGACGCTGCAAAAACTGCTTAATGCGGCGATCTTCTAACGAATGAAAGCTGATGACTGCCAACTGACCGCCTGACTTTAATATAGGAATACTTTGTTCTAAAAAGTCATCGACATCGCCCAGCTCATTGTTAATAAAAATACGCATGGCTTGAAAGCTTTGTGTGGCTGGATGCTTGCCGCGCTGCCAATTTGGATGCGCCACTTTTATCACTTCTGCCAGCTCAAGCGTGGACTTGTAACTTTCCATCTGCTTAATCGCACGCGCAATACGGCGACTGTGACGCTCTTCGCCAAACTCATAAAGCACATTGGCCAAAGTTTCATCGTCAACTTTTTCTAACCACTCAGCGACTGATTGGCCACGACTGGTATCCATACGCATATCGACCACACCGTCGCGCATAAAGCTAAAGCCACGGCTACCATCATCAATTTGCGGTGAGGAAATACCCAAATCCGCCATCAACCCATCAACTTGCATGATGCCCATGGCTGCCAGACTGTCCGTCAGTGTCGCAAAGCTGTCATGAACCACTTTTACGCGACTGTCGGTAGTTGCCAATTCGCGAGCAACGGCAATAGCGGTCGGGTCTTTATCAAAGACGATCAACGTGGCATCATCAGCAAGTTGACTCAATAGTAGCCTGCTATGACCACCGCGACCAAAGGTTGCGTCGACGTAGATGCCACTCATTTGCAAGCTATTTTGACGGTCACTGCTTTGTTCGTCACTGCCTGTTTGCTTGGGCAGCGCATTGACGCCAAGCACAGCAGCGACGGCTTCTTGCAGTAGCACAGCATCATGAACGAAACTTAATTCATCTGACACCTTATCGCCTTGATTAGGGTCTTGAACAGAAATGTCTTCCATAGCAGATGGGCTAAGCGCTGACTCAGGGCTATCAGTAGCAGCAGAAGGACTGGCGTTAACATTTGGCGTTAGCTTAGATTTAGATTTTGATAATGACACAAACAACTCAGTAGATGACGACCATAATGGCCAGTAATAGTAAAAAATCGGATGAAAATAAACAAGTTATGCCTTGTCTAACATTATTATCGCAAGGATACGCTGGTAGTCAAGCGCTAGAAGGGCTTTTCATTAAAAATATCACATCTCTCTGTTATACTAGCGCTATATTTTACGCTATTTTTCAACATTGACGGCTATTGTTTCATCCGTATTTTTTCAAACTTTTGATTCATATTTGTCCTTACCCTCTTTCACTGCCTTATTTATTAACAACAACATTCTGAGATTCCTATGACGCAAACATCGACTTCTACTAGCAGCACGCGCCCTGTGCGCACTCGTATCGCACCCTCACCAACTGGCTTTCCTCACGTAGGTACTGCTTATATTGCGCTATTCAATTTGGCTTTTGCTAAAGCCCATGGCGGCGAATTTATTTTACGTATTGAAGACACCGATCAGACGCGCTCAACTGAGCAATCAGAGCAAATGATTTTGGACGCTTTACGTTGGGTAGGACTTGATTGGGCAGAAGGCCCAGATATTGGTGGTCCTCACGCCCCTTATCGTCAGAGCGAACGTAGCGACATCTATACCAAACACGCTGAGATGCTAATAGATAAAGATCATGCATTTCGTTGTTTTTGTACCAGCGAAGAGCTAGATGCCATGCGTGCCGAGCAAATGGCCAATGGCGAAACCCCACGTTACGACGGTCGCTGTGCGCATTTAGCCACAGAAAAAACCGAGCAATTGGTCGCTGAGGGCAAACCGCACGTGATTCGTATGCGTGTGCCTACCGAAGGCGTCTGTCAAGTGCAAGACATGCTGCGTGGCACCGTTGAGATTCCTTGGACGCAAGTCGACATGCAAGTGCTGCTAAAAACAGACGGCATGCCAACATACCATTTAGCCAACGTCGTCGATGACCACTTGATGGATATCAGTCATGTGATGCGTGGTGAAGAATGGTTGAACTCTGCACCTAAGCATCAGTTGCTTTATGAGTATTTTGGTTGGGAGATGCCTGTACTTTGCCACATGCCATTACTGCGTAATCCAGACAAATCAAAACTGTCGAAGCGTAAAAACCCAACGTCTATCACCTACTATCGTGATGCGGGTGTGCTGCCTGAAGCATTGCTAAACTACCTCGGTCGTATGGGCTACTCAATGCCTGATGAAGCGGAGCAGTTTACCTTAGAAGAAATGATTGCCAGCTTTGACATTCAACGTGTGTCACTTGGCGGCCCTATTTTCGATATCGAAAAGCTCAACTGGCTCAATGCTGAATGGCTACGCGCACTCACGCCAGAAGAGCTAAAAAACAAAATCCTCGACTGGGCAAGCAATAGCGACAAATTAACGGCTATCGCAGCGGCGATTCAACCACGTATCGAATTGCTATCTGACGCGGTCAATTGGAGCGGCTTCTATTTCCAAAACTTACCTGATATCAACGCTGAGAGCTTTACGCATAAGTCGCTCACACCTGAGCAAATCATCGAGATGCTACAGCTGTCATTATGGCAGCTAGAAGTCTTACCTACTTGGTCAGAAGAAAACATCTACGCCACGCTAAAAGGTCTGGCTGCACATCTTGATATTAAAATGCGTGACTTTATGGCGCCGTTCTTTATCGCTATCGCTGGTAGCACCTCATCGACGCCCGTCATGAACTCTATGGCAATTATCGGTGCAGATATGACCCTAACTCGCTTGCGTCATGCGGTTGACGTACTGGGTGGCCTCGGTAAAAAGAAACTCAAAAAACTTGAGAAACAAGCGGCAGAATTGCCGGACTTTTTGGCTGCTGAATAGTTTAGCTACTGAGTACTAATTTAACTGAAATTTTTGAATGTAGAAGGGTCAGGCCAGTTCTGACCCTTCTACATTCTTAGTCAGCATTACTATAGTCGCTACTAAATAAAATGGATACACGACATTATAATGCGTGACTGGTACAAATTTTTCTTGCTTGCTGTGCCTACGCAGACAGAGGCGACAAAAAATTTATATCCGTCACGCTGTCTCTTTTTTATATTGACCTGACTATACCCTTCTACTGTCAAAATTCTTAATTGGAAATAAACATGGCCGCCAAAACTGTCACGATAGAAAGCAAAGATTATGTCTTTAACACGCTAAAAGAAGCGCAGAAATACTATGATGCCATCGTAAAAGAGCTTTATGATGCAAAACTTACCCTGACAAAGGGTCAGGACTTTGATGACTTAAAGTGGATATACACCACTTACTGTGATTATACCAATCATAATGTCGATCGATTAAAAAAATCTGACATCGTTGGCTTTAAAGGAATCAGCACAGTACAACAAAAAGGTGGACAATATATCCCCACAGAATGCAGTGCAATTATTTTTTCAGATGGCACCGAAGAAGAATTCTTTACCGATAAAGCCATCAAAGAGATCGCTCTCAAGCAAAATCGACGCTAATTTGGGCTTGTTAAGCAGCTAAAATCGCTTTAACCACGTTTTTTCGCATATTTATGCATTATTTTTAAAATAGTGGTTGACAAGAAGGCTGCTGTTACCTAAAATACGCACACTCTTAGCGAGGGGCTATAGCTCAGTTGGTAGAGCACTTGCATGGCATGCAAGGGGTCAACGGTTCGACTCCGTTTAGCTCCACCATACTATTTAAGACAAAGCTCAGTTTACTGACACTTTAGAATAAATACTCGCTAGTAGGACGATATCAGCACCTAGGCAAGGCTTGCTCTATTTTAATAGATAAGCACTCTGATATTGTGAAGTACCGTTGTAACCACTGGTTATAACACTCTATGCGTCCCCATCGTCTAGAGGCCTAGGACACCGCCCTTTCACGGCGGTAACGGGGGTTCGAATCCCCCTGGGGACGCCACTATACGGCGTCACTTATTAGCACTTTTGCTTAGCACCTTTAAGCATCAGGTTAGACTAATAAGCGAACAATGAAAAATCCCAGTCATCATACGGTGACTGGGATTTTTTATGTCTATAATTTTTATAATGGCTTACTGCAACTCTCAATCACCGCTTAAGACTTTGTCGGACAAACTTCTAGCCTGTCCGATAAAATAGGTTACGACTTGACCAAGCCTTTTAACGACAAGTTTAATGATAGATAAGTGCCAAACAAAATCACGACTGAGCCAATGATAGCGCCGATATCCAATGCCTCGCCAAGCAACACATAACCAAAAAATATCGCAAAAATGGGAATAACCAGTGTAATACTGGTCGCACGCATCGGGCCAATATTTTTAATCAACTGGTTCATAAAGATAAGCGCAATGGCGGTCGAAAACACCCCAATACAAATCACCGATACCCAAGCTTGCAGGCTAATACTTGCGCCATAAGGGAATTTATATACAGCAATTGGCATCATCACCACGCTTGCGATGATTAGTGAGCCTGCCGTAATAGCAATCGGTGAGATGTCGTACAGATAGTTCCTAGTGATGTTTGCCCCTATCGCATAGCCAACACAGGCAAATAGCGCATAACCCATCGGTAACAACGCTGAGCCTAAATCCGTCCCCAAGCCCTGCCCTTGCGCACCAAACAAGTTCTCACTCATCAAAATAATCACCCCAACAAGGCCAATCACCAACCCTAGCGTTTGGCGCTTAGTCAGTCTTTCTTTAAAAAACGTGCTGGCAATAAAACCGCTCATCATTGGCACAGAAGCATTAAGTACCGCCAATACCCCAGCGTTTACGGTCTGCGCTGAAAAGGAAAATAGCACAAAGGGAATCGCAGCTGAGAACAAACCAACGACGGTCAGCATTTTGTAGCTTTCTTTAATACCTTTGCGATTTTTTGCGCTGATTAACACAAAAATAAGCATGGTTAAACCAGCAAATACCACGCGCAGGCTGGCAAATGCCAACGAGCCAAACTCAGGGACACCCACCCGATAAAATATAAATGAGAGCGACCACATAAAGGAAAGTGCAAAAAAGGTAATAAGGTCGCGTCTGGTCATGGTGTACTCAATTTGGCTGGCTATTTATTTAGCGATGTTAAATGGGTTGGTTAAGTCATAAAAAATATTGTGATCATAACGTTTTAATGGCTTTAGAGATGCTGTTTTTATGTGTTTTTGCAGGATAGATATCAAGAAATAGGCAAGACTTCTTGAGTTTTGGCAAGACGAAAATTTGAATGTCGTGTGGATTAGCATCAATTGAGACAATTTGGTTTGAGCGAGGTTGATTTTGCGGATATCGGACATAATAGGATTTGATGGAGGAGCGGTGTTTTTGCTAATTCAACTTAAGCTCACTACTATCTATCCTATAAAAACTTATAAAATATATAAACACTCTATATAGTCGGTTCAGTATAATTTGGATACAAGGAAGGCGAGTGAAAGTACTACAAGTAGTAGACTAAGCAAGCTTGACACCGTATCCAATTTATAGAGGATTGACTATAACATAGGGATATCTAGAGCTATCAAAGGGAGGTGATTACGATGTTCGGTATTGAAAATTATCTAGGATTTATTTTGGCGGCTATTCTGTTAAACCTAACACCCGGCACCGATAGCATGTACATCATTACCCGTAGTATGGCGCAAGGGCAAACAGCAGGGTTTTATTCGGTGTTGGGCATCACCTCAGGTATTTTGGTGCATACGTTATTGGCGGCGCTCGGGTTATCAGTATTACTCGCCAACTCTCCTACGGCATTTATGCTCGTCAAATATATTGGTGCCAGTTACTTGTGCTATTTAGGCTTTAAGATGCTAACGAGCAAAAGCTCGAACTCAATAGCGAACAAGTTATCCAACGATCAGCACGTTACTAGTCAAAAGGATGTCGACGGCTGGCAAATATATAAGCAAGGTGTGTTGACCAATGTGTTTAATCCAAAAGTCGCCTTGTTCTTCTTGGCATTTTTCCCGCAGTTCATCGACGCTAGTTATGCTTATGGCATGCTGTCATTTTTGATGTTAGGACTGACTTTTGCTGTGACTGGTTTTGTTTGGTGCTTGTGTTTGGCGTTATTAGCTGCACGATTTAGCACACGCCTGCGGGAAAACCCCTCTATTGAAACGATGTTAAATAGAATCAGTGGTGTGGTATTTATCGGGCTGGGAATTAAGCTATTGACTGAGAAAGGTTAAAGCAATGGGAATAAATGATGAGGGAAATAATAATGAACGATGACACTAAGCAGAAAATCACTTTATTACTTGAAGAGTTACTTAACACCACATGCTCAGAAGCAAGGCAAATAGAAATAAATCTTGAAGTAAATAAATTATCACCCGATCCACTTTGGAGTGATTATATATTCTGGAGTGAGGAGTATGTAAACGAAGATTTAAGTATAAATTACGAGGGATTTTTGAATAAAATTTCTGAGTATCCAAATTCTTATGAGTACAGAACAAAGAGTCGCATTTTAGAATTGGCTCAAAAGCTTATTATTAAAGATTTCTCTGAAATTAGTGAAGTTGATATGGTGAATGAAATCAATGAACTGTCTCCTGATATTAACTGGACGAATTATCTTTTTGTCGATAAGACTTGCTTGAACAATGACGGTAGCCTCGATAAAGAAACGTTCTTAAATAAAGTCTTTAAGGAGAGCTGGAATGAGAACTTCAAATGATTCAATGAAATAGTTTCCAGATACTACAGTCAGTAAAAAGTAATATCGATACATCACGCACTGCTGATATCAATTTTTCTTGCTTGCTGTGCCTTTACAGACAGAGGCTACAAAAAATTGATATCAGCAGTATCGTAGCGTTTTTGGAATATTTTGACTATAGTTTCCTTTTTCCTCACCCAATAAAAAAGCCCAATCCCCTATTTTAGTGGGATTGGGCTTTTTGTCATGCTAAGTCTAACCAGTCATTAAGCAGCGTCTTTATTCTCAGCCGCCAATTGACGTAGCACATAGTGCAACACGCCGCCATGACGCACGTATTCGCGCTCTTTTGGCGTCTGTAGACCGACGTTAACCTCAAAGGTTTCTGCTGATCCATCAGCACGAGTAGCGGTGACTTTGGCGGTTTTGCTTTCACCATTATCGAGACCACTAATGCTGATCACTTCTGAACCATCGAGCTTGTAAGTCTCAGCGTTTTCACCTTCTTTAAAGGTCAATGGCAACACGCCCATTCCGACTAGGTTTGAGCGGTGAATACGTTCAAACGAGCTGGTCAGTACCGCTTTTACGCCGAGCAAAATAGTACCTTTGGCTGCCCAGTCACGGCTAGAGCCAGAACCATACTCCGCGCCGCCAAGGACGACTAAGGGACGCTTGTCTTCTTTATACTTCATCGCGGCATCATAGACGGCCATTTCTTCACCGTCTTGTAGCGTGGCGCTGTCGCCTTTGAAGTAATACGTATAGCCGCCTTCTTTACCGCCCATCATCGTGTTCTTGATACGAATATTAGCGAAAGTACCACGGGTCATGACCGCATCATTACCACGGCGTGAGCCATAGCTGTTGAAGTCGGCTTGCATGACGCCACGCTCTTGCAAATATTTGCCTGCAGGCGAGTCAGGATCGATATTACCAGCGGGCGAGATATGATCGGTCGTGATTGAATCACCGAACAGACCTAAGATGCGTGCGCCTTCGATATCACGGATACCGTCTGGTTCCATGGTCATACCATCAAAGAACGGTGGGTTCTTAATATATGTCGAGCCTTCATCCCATGGATACAGCTGGCTATCGGCTGAGCTAATGGCGTTCCAAGCAGCACTACCGTCAAACACTTCGCCATAGTTTTTGCGGAACATTTCAGCGTCGATATTATTGGCAATCAGCTCATTGATCTCTTCTGATGTTGGCCAGATGTCTTTTAGGAACACATCATTGCCATCTTGGTCTTGACCTAGCGGATGGGTGGTCATATCGATATCGACCGTACCAGCGAGTGCATAAGCGACAACTAACGGGGGTGAAGCCAAATAGCTTGCTTTGACATGCGAGTGGATACGACCTTCAAAGTTACGGTTACCAGACAGTACAGCCGCAGCGACTAAGTCATTTTCTTCAATACCTTTCTCGATAGATTCGAGCAGCGGCCCTGAGTTACCGATACAAGTCGTACAACCATAACCGACTAAGTAAAAGCCTGTTTTTTCTAGCTCATCCATTAGCTTGGTTTTTTCTAGGTAATCAGTGACGACTTTAGAACCAGGTGCTAGTGAGGTTTTTACCCAAGGCTTAGCTTTGAGACCTTTGGCAGCGGCTTTTTTGGCAACCAAACCTGCACCAATCATCACCGCAGGGTTTGAGGTGTTGGTACAAGAGGTAATCGCTGCGATAACGACTGAGCCATCACGCAACTTGTGGTCTGTCTCATCAATCTTAACAGTAGAGAAAACCCCATTGGCAGGCTGATACCCATCATTTTGATTATTATTGACCTTTGGCTGCGCTGCCAAGGCCTCGGCTTGCTCTTGCTCACCGCCTTCTTGGTCAAAGCGTACTTTACCATCGACTTCTGACTTGCGATCTTTGGTCATTTTTTCTAAGGTTTCGCCAAATTTTTCATGCATATCAGATAAGTTGATACGCTGTTGTGGCAAGTTAGGACCAGCCAGCGCTGGCTGTACTGAGGATAAATCTAACTGCAAGCTACTTGAATAGGTCGCTGCCGGAGTATCGGCATCGTGCCACATGCCTTGTGCTTTAGCATATTTTTCAACCAACTCGATTTGCTCTTCGTCGCGGCCTGATAGACGCAGATAATCAATCGCCATTTGGTCAATTGGGAAAATACCACAAGTTGCGCCATATTCTGGTGACATATTGGCAATCGTCGCACGATCGGCGAGCGGCATACTGTGTAGGCCTTCACCGTAGAATTCAACGAACTTACCAACCACGCCATGGGCACGTAGCATCTCAACCACACGCAATACCAAATCCGTAGCGGTGACGCCTTCGGTTAACTTGCCCGTCATCTCAAAACCAACGACTTGTGGAATCAGCATCGATGATGGTTGACCAAGCATGGCAGCTTCTGCTTCGATACCGCCCACGCCCCAACCAAGCACACCAATACCATTAATCATCGTAGTATGACTGTCAGTACCAAACACCGTATCAGGATACGCAGTAAGCTCACCATTGACATCAGCAGCCATTACCACACGTGCTAAGTACTCAAGGTTGACTTGATGGACAATACCAGTCGCTGGTGGTACGACAACGAAGTTTTCAAAGGCGTTACGACCCCAATGCAAGAACTCATAGCGCTCATTATTGCGCTTAAATTCGATCTTTTCGTTCAAATCTAGCGCATCTTCGCGACCATAAGCATCGACTTGTACGGAATGATCGACGACCAATTCACTAGGGATAAACGGGTTAATTTGCTCGGCTTTACCGCCCAGCTCAACCACCGCATCACGCATGGCTGCCAAATCGACTACTGAAGGCACACCAGTGAAATCCTGCAAGACGACGCGAGCAGGCATAAAGGCAATTTCTTTTGAAGCTTCAGCACCTGCGTCCCAATTGGCAACCGCTTCGATGTGGTTTTTACCCACAGATTGACCGTCGTCTTCATTACGCAGTAAGTTTTCTAATACGACTTTCATGCAATATGGCAGCTTACTGATATTGCTATAGGTTTTGGTCAGCTCAGGCAGACTGTAGTAGGCATGTTCCTTGCCATCGACCGACAGGGTGTCTTTTACGTCAAAGATATCACTCATGGTAGCTTCCTTATCTACTGGGTAGATTGTTATGAATTTATTGTTATAACTGGTGGCTAGATGGATTTACTATAAAGGTGTTCGTTTGAAAAAGGCTTAAATGAATTTTGTATTTTCATAGTTGGAATTTCGAAGAAAAATCATTAGACCTTGCGTCGTTCATAACGACTCTCCTTTACCATAACAAATCTAGAGCGCTTTGTTAACGCCTAGACGTAGTCAAATCGTGGCACAATCGTAAACGCAACAGCAGCTTAGCGGTTTATAAATAAGGTGTTCAATGATTTTTCACTTTTTGCTTTTGCGGCGACCATGACGGAACACATAAGGGTCTTCATAAAAGCTCACATCGGCATTTTCTGCCCAAAAATGCGGCACGCCCAAAATAGGCAAAGGGGCAAGCTGACGCGGTGTGACGTTATCTTGTGACAACAATTTATCCATATAATGAGCAATTTTACTGTCCAAATAGATCATGCGCGCAGACAACGATAAACTAAAAAAATCCTGCGAAACATCAATAACGATACTGTGCGCGCATAAAGGTTTGCGCGGTTGTATTAATTGCTCCAGTAGAGCATGACCAAAAACATAAACCGCAGCCTGAGACTGACTATTCAGTTGCTGTGGATTGTCCCAGCTATTACGTGACTCTACCAAACTTGCTTGCCAATTAAAATCAATCAGCGCCTCGCCAATAAATGGCTCAGACGTCACTAGCACTGCCCCATTTTCGTCAAATACGGTGATGGTATCGCGGACGCGTCCTCTGCTAGCGCCAATTCCCTGATGGGCAATCTCCGCCATATGATAATAATTGAGCAGTGCTTTGGTTTTTGGAAAAGTCAGCCAAATACTGCCGTTAAATAAATCATGCAAGTTGTCACGCGTCGGGATATTCCCCGTCGTGGCGATAAAGCTCTCGTACGCTTCGCCTTCTGGCAACGCATGCTGTGAGACAAAGTTTAGCGTGTGTGCCTGATTATCTTGGGTAGGATTGGTGGTGGGTAGCTGGCTTTGCAAATGCTCACTTTGCTGGCTTAACGCTTCGTTTAAAACCTTAGCAATCACGTCAGGCCGACTCTTTGGTTTAGCTTCATTAGAGCCCTCAGCTTTATGAAAGCCCTCAGCATTATCAAAGCCTTCAGCATTTTTCTCACTGAGCTGAGCGATGGCATTACTAATATAGTCCAACTGGTGTAAATGAGCCAACCACGGCGCTTGCCAATCGATTTCAGCAAAGCTTTTATCAAGACTGCCGTCGCGTGTAGACAGGTTTTTAATAGGTACATCAGAATGGAGTGTGGTGGATAAATCAATGAAGGTCATGGGGCGGATCTCTATTAGACGTAGGGCTTGTCTATGGTATCATAGAGCGCTTTTTTGCTGCGAGATAGGCAGCTTTAAACACCCTTTTTAGCGATATTTTATGGCAAATCTTTATGGCAAATTTTAATACCCACCTAAATGTCGCATTCATGGCCAGTGGTACGCTGAGTTTGACGGTTTACAAAGCAGGATTGATTGATGACTCAGGGTTTTTGATGTGTGTGGCGCTCGGTACCATCGGTGGGCTGTTGCCTGATTTGGATTCTGATAATTCGACACCGATTAAGCTGGGTTTTAATATCACCTCGTTTATCTTTGCCTTTGGTCTGGTGATGCATTGGCGTAGTGATCTGAGCTTATTGGCGCTAATAGCATTATGGCTAGCTGGCTACGGTTTTATGCGTTACGTGGTTTTTCATATCTTTACCACCATGACCGTACATCGCGGCGTCATGCATTCTGTACCCTATATGGCGATACTGGGTCTGGGGCTCACCTACCTAAGCTACAGCGTGCTACAACTTCCACTGACGGCCAGCTGGTTTTACGGTTTGTTTTTATTCAGTGGCGCAATGGTACATTTGGCATTAGATGAGCTATATAGCGTTAATTTATCAAATATGAAAATGAAGCGCTCATCGGGTACGGCGATGAAGTTTTATCAGCATAAAGATAAATGGTGGTATCTGCTGCTGTATGTCATCCTTGCGCTCTTGATCTACTTTGCGCCACCTTTCGATGAATTTTGGCAGCAACTACGTGACCCAGCACCTTGGGCAAAGCTGAAAATCGGTCTATGGCCAGAATTGATAAAAAACTGGCTAAATTAAAATTTATAAAACTGTTAAAAAATGAATAACAACTCGAGTAAATAATGTCGATTTTCCTACAAACCTGCCCTTGCCAAGTTAACCCATCATCAAACGTTATAAGCTCACCGCTACTTTATAAAGATTGCTGTCAGCCTTATCATGACAGTTTATTGAGCGAAGAAGCTGATAAGACAGATGGCGTAAAAGCGGACTCTGCTGAGCGTCTCATGCGGTCGCGTTATAGCGCCTTTGTATTGGTCAAGCCAGAATATATCGTTAAGACCTCGCTACCTGTACAGCAAAAATTGCTAGATATTCAGGCGATTGAGTCTTGGGCAAAAGAAACAGATTGGGCAGGATTAGAAATCGTAGCGCATACAGCAAAACTTGGTAAACGCCATGCGCAGGTTGAGTTTGAGGCTTATTTCAAGACAAATAAGGATTTGCAAGCACATCATGAGTTGTCTGCCTTTGTGAAGGTGACAGACAAAATCAATAATGATGAGCGTTGGTATTTTTTAGACCCGACGGTCGAGATGACTGTCAGCCAAAAGCAGCCGTGTATTTGCGGTTCTGGAGAGAAGTTTAAGAGGTGTTGTGGTGTTTATTTGGTTTAGCTTCTCTCTCATTTTTCAATATTTCTCTCTCAAATTACTAGCTTAGTTATAATTATTCATTTTATAAAAACCATATATATCAATACTTTAAAAAATTATCGCTCTTTCTCTCTCTCATTTAGGCTTTTTCTCTCTCAAACCTCTCTCAATTAAAATGCTTCTCTCACTTCATAACCCACTTAGAGTACCGACCCACTCCAACGTTTTCTATTTTTTCTGTTTTTCTAAGTTTCGTCAATAAATGACCTATTTTAGTGACTTTCTGTTTTTCATCGAGAACTTCACTAAGTGTTGGTATTAGCAAGCTATCGATATCAGGCCTTGTAGCACATTCGTATTTGTCTATATAGTCTAAAATAAGTTGCATATAAAAAGTATCATCTTGAATCCTATTACGTATGTATTTAGCTTTTTTATTAGTGGCTTCTGCCACTGATGATGATACATAGTAGTTAGGTCTTCGTCCTTCTATAAGGTTCTTCCGTTGTAACTCCTTAGCCATACTTTTAGAAATATTTTGACCCTTTTGAACTCTATCTAAAGCTATAATTTCCATTATTGATAAATCTGTATTTTTAATTAATAACTTGCTATATGCAGGGTCTACAACATCACCGTATATAATTAACTTAACAGCCTGAGGCATTGTCAAATCGTAATCAGGTAACGGCAGATAGCGCTTCGCCTGTTTCTCGTACATTTCATGGATTCCATAACCCATTGTGTCAATCATATTCAATTGAACCATAGCTTGGGCAAGCTTATAATTACGATACTTTTTTGGTCTTCTCTCTTCTGTTACATAATCCACAGGTTTACCTTCGAAAAAGCTTCCTTCACTTTCAAAGATTAAACGATCTATTTTTTCAGACACGATAATTCTAGAGTTTTTAGTGTAGTCCTGATGGGCTATACAGTTATGCAAAGCTTCTAAAACGACACGTTGATTATATTTATCGATTTCAACAGGAATGAGCTCATCATCAGGTAAAATTCGTATTTGGAAATTACGTATCTTCTGGTATAGCTGTGTTGATGTTAATAAAAAAGGTGGATAGAAGTGTTCGTAAGCTCTTTCTTCCGCTTCTAAGCTCCATACCATAGCCGCAGGGTGAGGTGAAAGAAATCTAGCTGACTCTGGTTTGCCAAGAAGTAAAAGCGTAGATCTAGTAATTTTGCCATTTTCAGTTAATCTAGCTCTGTTTAGAAAATCTAAATCATCTAGCTCAAGCACTGCTTGGCTTTCGAGCCTTTGATCCATTTTTCTAGCAAAACCTTGCTTCGCTTTATTTAATGCATCCGGATCTAGGTCATTTATAGTCGCTTCTGATACTATTTGTGCCGACCAATCTATCCATTTTTCTTGTTGATTAATCTCATTTAACTTGTCCAATCCTAATGCTACTAAACTTTCACCAGCTCTAGCGTAGTAATGCCCGTTGTAAGATATTGGCGAACCTTTAGGTGCTGCTGGAATTTGAAACATAACAACACCCCCTTTAGGATGTTGCAATTCAAAAATACTTCTAAAGGTGATTGTTGGTTGCGTATCTTGAGAAATCTGCTGACTCACTGCTTGGATACGTTCAGAACTCTTAGCCTTGTAGTCTGTGCCAATGACTTGTCGGGTTTTATCATCAATACCAAATACTAGCCAGCCAAAACTTTGCCCTCGCAAATTAGCTTCGTTAGATATAGCTGAGAAATACTTCCCGATATCAGATAAAGAGAACTCTTTTTTACCGCGCTTAAATTCGACAACTTCATTTTCCCAACATTCAATAAGAGTATCGAGTAACTCTAAAAGCTCATCATGGTTCATATCATCCCCTAAACACTCGCCCCAACCGCCCGTGCCACCGCAATACCTTCCTCAATCGTCAAAAACTTACGCTGGCTTGGGCTGTCTTTAAACAGAATCTCGCCGTCTTGGAAGATGAGACATTCATTGACCGCCAGCTGTTGCCATTTTTCATTTTCAGTGAGTGGAACGGTCACTAAAATAGTGACTTTATCCTGATCCGTCGTCACATCACCAAAGTTAATCGCCAAGTCATCATCTGACAGTTTGGCTTCCCCAAAAGGTGCTTGGCGCGTGAGATAAAACAATAAGCTACCAGCATAAGCCAATTGCCATCGACCATTCGATATTAGACAATTAAATAGACCGTTGGCGGATAAATAACGACATTGAGTAGTCAAAAAATTAAATAGCGTTTGATCATCGGGACGCGACTTAAAGCTACTTTTTAGACGATTAACGAGGTAGCAAAATGCCATCTCAGAATCTGTATTACCGACGGGCTGGCAATGTGAGGCGTTACCGTTGTCTTGCAAGCGCTGACAGCGTTTAATAAACTCGCTATTCATCTGTCCATTATGCGCAAACACCCACTGCTCGCCCCAGACTTCACGGACGAACGGATGGGTGTTCGCCAAGCAATTTTGCCCTTGAGTCGCTTTACGAATATGCGCAATGACGTTCATGGCTTTGATTGGATAGTTATTGACCAAATCAGCGACTGGTGACAAATGGCTGGGACGATTGTCATGGAACAAGCGCAGTCCCGTTGAGGCATTTACCGACTCATCACGCTTAGAGCTGTCATCATTGGCACACTCGCTACGCTCAAAAAACGCAATGCCAAAGCCATCTTCATGACTGTCCGTCATGCCGCCGCGCTTGCGAAAGCCAGCAAAGCTAAAACCAATATCCGTCGGGGTATTACAGTTCATTCCTAGGAGTTGACACATTTATGCGTTACCGCCTTTATTAAATTGGTTATCTGCTGCGTCATGATTGACCGGATTACCTGACACAATACCAAGTTCTATATCACTCATACTAGCCAATAAATCCGCTCCAGTATTGTCGTCGCTTTCAACACCATCTAGGATACGCTGCGCTTGTGCCAAATCCGTGTTTTCTACCCACAGTACGACACCAGAATTCATCCCTGGAATGGCACTTAGCGGTTGCAAGGACACGGTAATGCCATTGTTGCGCAGCAGATTGGCATGCAGCTCGCCTTGCATATTGGTGTCGTAGCGTGCCAGTTTGTGCCAGTTATCAACTTGATCGGTCATGGGGTCGCCTCTAAGGTTTCGGTACTAAAATTGGTACTAGAATAAATGCGTAGGCAATGTTTACGATAATTGATCTAGCGTATATTCTTTGACTGCAAACTCACTGCTATTGCTCAATTTTTCACGTGCTTGCTCGGCTTGCGTGATGTTGCTAAAGACACCGACTACTTGATTGTCTACTTTATTCCCCAAAAGCACAAATACTGTATTATTTTGCGGTTTTTCTACATGAGCCCAATGATAAGCAGCAAGGCGTTTCATCAAGTCGGGATTTTTGACCATGATGTTATCGCCCGTACGCCCTTCGGTACGGTTGTAATGGATAACATTCAAACGTAACAGCCAAAAAATAACGGCCGCTTTTGCCAGCATAACCGATAACGCACGTTTTTCATCGTTTCCAAGTGGACGTTTTGACTCATAGCCTTGTAAAAATGCCGCCATTTTATTGCGGTCAAAATTCACCGATTCGCCTTGTTCGGCATCGCCCCACGTGGTGCAAAAATCATTAATTGTAATGGCAATATCCATCACATAATGCTCGACGCTGACCTCGGTAAAGTCTAGCAATCCCGTTAAGCACTCTTCGCCTTTTTGGCTATTATTTAACGACAAGTTCCATAAGGTATTATCAGCAAACATGTCTAAATGACACAAGCCTTTTGGCAAAGTCGCAAGCGGCAAATCTGTATAAGATTGCCAAATATCACTCATGAGCTTAGCTTCGTCACCGGGCATAAACTGCATTTCACGGTCGCGAACTTCTGACCATGGATACAAAGGTACGCCGTATTCCTCAGCAGGTTGCAACGCCTGCAAGGTCTCATGCAGCATCGCTAAAGCAGCACCGATTTCATGACACATCGCTTGCGTGGTTTGCTGTGGATGCGCGCCCGATAAGCACGGAACTAGGGTAATGGCTTTATCGTCATAATGGATAACATAGCGTTTATCACTACTATTTTTATCACTGTCTAGTCCTTCATCATCAATCAATGCCAATGGCGCAGCGACCGGCAACTTACCGTCTAATTGGTTTAAGATAACCGCCATTTTTTCGATATCTTCTGGTGGACGCTCTTCGAATAAGGTAAATACATAAGAGTGCGCACCATCTACGTCATCAGTCGTCTGAATAAACCAGTTAGAGTTTTTGATACCTTGGGTAATCGGAATGGCGCGCGCAAACGAGACGCCAAAGCGTTGACAAAAGGCGGCAAACTGATCATTGGTTAACTGGGTATAGACGGACATGACATCTCACTTTTGGCAATTAAATAAAAAGTTAAATAGGATAGATTTAAACAACAATGGCGACAATTGTAACGCGCCTGAGCAAACGATAGCGAAAAGCGTAATAATCTTGCGAAAACCTGCCTGATATGGCGGTGATTTTGCTAGACTAGCGCATTGAGAGAATTGATTATAAGGTGAAAGACCCTATGTTAGCAAAGCGTATCATTCCTTGTTTGGACGTTGATAATGGCCGTGTGGTCAAGGGCGTGCAGTTTGTCGATATCAAAGACGCAGGCGACCCTGTTGAAGTCGCCAAACGCTACAACGAACAAGGCGCAGATGAGATTACTTTTTTGGACATTACTGCCACCAATGATGAGCGCGATACCACTTATCATACGGTTGAGCGTATGGCAGAAACGGTATTTGTGCCATTAACCGTCGGTGGCGGTGTGCGTAAAATTGCCGATATCCGTAACTTGCTCAATGCCGGTGCGGATAAAGTCGCGATCAACTCAGCTGCCGTATTTACGCCTGAATTCGTCGGTGAAGCCGCGCAAAAATTCGGTAATCAATGTATCGTTGTCGCTATCGATGCCAAACGCGTCGCGGACATTGAAGTTGATGGCATCATCCTGCCGCGTTGGGAGATTTTCACCCATGGCGGTCGCAAGCCAACGGGTATCGATGCGGTTGCTTGGGCGAGCAAAATGGCTGAACTGGGCGCTGGTGAATTACTGGTCACTTCGATGGACGGTGATGGCACCAAAAAAGGCTATGATTTAGCCTTGATGCAACAAATTACCAGCCGCGTTAACGTACCTGTTATTGCCTCAGGTGGCGTCGGCAACCTACAGCATTTAGCAGAAGGCGTATTAGAAGGCGGCGTCGATGCGGTGCTTGCCGCCAGTATTTTTCACTTCGGTGAGTACACCGTGCAGGAAGCCAAAGAATATATGGCAGCGCAAGGGATACAGATGCGCCTGTAATACGTTTGTAAAATGCAAATAAATTAGAAAAAATGTTATCATAGCGCTAACTGCTTATTATCATTTGGTTTTCGTTCATTTAACGGTCAATTCGTTTACGTGATAACCAATCAAATAAGTTATACCATTCACAAAAATTAGAGTAGCAAGGAAAACGAGTGTAAGTACTACGCATTGTAGACTAAACAAGTTTGACACAGCTAATCGTACTTTTTGGGTTTGGTATTATTTGACTCTATCATTATATTTAGCTACTCCTACATTTTAATTAAAAGCCCATTAGGCGAAGGATATTTTTATGTCGAATTTACAACAGCAACGCAATGACGTGACTCATATTGATGGTAACTTACATCAGAATGAAGATGCCCGTATTGGTATCGTGGTTGGTCGTTTTAACGGTTTTGTCGTTGAATCATTGGTAGATGGTGCAATCGACGCCCTACTTCGTCATGGTGTATTGGGTAGCAACATTACCGTTATTCGCGTTCCTGGTGCTTTTGAGTTGCCATTGGTTGCTCAGCGCGCTGCTGAATCAGATCGTTTTGATGCCATCATTGCGTTAGGCGCGATTATTCGTGGTAGCACGCCGCATTTCGACTTTGTCGCGAGTGAATCAGCCAAAGGCCTAAGCAGCGTTGCGATTGATTATAATATTCCTGTTGCCAACGGTGTATTGACGACCGACAGCATCGAGCAAGCGATTGAGCGTTCTGGTACGAAAGCCGGTAATAAAGGCTCTGAAGCCGCTATGGTCGTGCTAGAGATGATTGCGGTACTATCACAGCTAGACATCGATGACGATAGCGATGACGCTTAATTGAATGCGTTGCTCATTCATTAGCATTTGAATGTTTTTGAGTCGCGATTCAGCACCATTCTTTATCGATAAGTATTATTGTTGATTAAATCTGTTAGGGCTATGGTTACTGCGATAGCCCTAAGTATGTCATTTAAATGTTCAACAGCAGTATCTAAAACTGTCTGGTAAATTTGCCAGCCGACTACTATTTAACATTTTATTTTAAAACTTCTTATCTTAAAACTAGGTATAGACCCCCTATGACTGACCAACTCAAGCGCGCTATTAACGCTGCGAAAACCGCCCAAACCAATGATAGTCAAGCTGAAGCCACGCGTATTGCGAGCAGCAGTGCGGGTGATCAAACCTTCGATATGAGTGAGTCTTCTTACAAGACCAGTCACACCGCTATCCGTAAAGCGCGCCGCTTTGCGATGCAAGGTCTATACGAATGGCTCGTCACTGATCGCCGTTTTGATGTAGACGGCAAGCTTGGCTGGAAGGCCAATGCGCCGCATGATATCGCTGCTCGTACACGCGCGACCAATGCCATGCATACCGTACATATCGGCTATTATCATGAAATGATGCGCGATATTCCTGAGCAGATTGAGGCACTAGATGCGCTTATTAGTCAGTATCTCGATCGTGAAATTGATAAACTCGATACCGTTGAACACGCTATTCTTTTGATTGGTTCTTACGAGCTGCAAAACCGTCTAGAAATCCCTTATAAAGTCGTGCTTGACGAAGCGATGAAGCTAAATAATCACTTTGGTGCCACTGACGCCCATAAACTGATTAATGCCGTCCTTGATAAAATGGCAGTTGAGCTGCGCGCTACCGAAGTAGAAGCAGATAGTAAAGCCAATCTACGCACCTCACAAAAAGCGGCCGCTAAACCGGTAGTAGAAGCTGATACAGATAGCAGTGCCGATACCCATGCTATGGAAGAAACACTCACTGCTTCAAACAAGCCACGTATCAGCGCCAATAATGCTACCGTCAAACGTAGTAGCGTTAGTAAAGCCAGTGCAAATATTAGTGACTTTAAGGCGAGTAAGAAAGATGCTGCTGAAAACACGGTTGAAAACGACAGTGTTGAAACAGTTACTGCAGTAGAACCGATTGTTGAAGAAAGCATTGTTGAAAAAGATATCGTCGTTGATGAACAGCCTGCAAAAGAAGCGGTAGCTGCTGACGCTGTCAATGACGACAGCAATGTAGAAAATACCACAGCGGATACTGGTCTAACGGACTCTAATATTCTCAATGTTGACTCAGAAGAGACCACATCAGATACTAATGTGTCAGATGTTACTGCAACAGACGATACTGATACGAAAAGCCAAGACTAACCATGAATGAATTTGAGCTGATCGAGCGCATATTTTCACAGATGCAAGCGGCACATGCACCATTAATCGGTATCGAAAAAGGTATCGGCGATGATGCAGCCGTCATAGCATTGCCTGCAGGCTCGCGCTTGGTCAGCTGTATTGATACACTGGTTCAAGGTCGTCACTTTCATGCCGACTGGCAACACATTGACGAATTGGCATTTGCGATTGGTTATAAAGCCGTCGCGGTTAACGTCTCAGACATTGCGGCGATGGGCGCGACACCGCATAGTATTCTACTAGCATTAGCATTGCCTGAACGTTTAGCGAACGAGCAATGGCTGACTGAATTTGCCAAAGGCTTGTTTCATGCCTGCCAATTATTCAGGGTGACTCTCATTGGTGGTGACACCACGCGCAGCGAGCGTTTAGTACTCAGCGTCAGCGCGCAAGGATTACTTGCCGCAGACACGCCAGCTATTTATCGCTCAGGGGCGCAAGTTGGTGATAAAGTCTACGTATCAGGGTCACTCGGCGATGCCAGCTATGCCCTGCAACATCCTGACAGTGCTCAAGGCGTAGAGCTTGCCCATCGTTTGCATATGCCTACCCCGCGTATTGCCTTAGGGGCAGCACTGGCAAAAATCGGTGCAACCGCGATGATAGATATCTCTGATGGTCTTTATCAAGATCTTGGCCATATCTGCCAACAAAGCAGCGTTAGTATGCAGCTTAATCTGGAGCTTCTACCTACTAGCAAACCATTGGCAAGCGTAGATTTGTCTGAGCGCTTATTGTGTCAGCTGGCGGGTGGCGATGATTATGAGTTGGCTTTTACTTTGCCTGCGCATATTGAACCACCTACTGGCAACACGCTAGTCACCTGTATCGGTGAGGTGACTGCGATGACAAATCATAAAGACACAGACACACCTACCGCTTTACGTCCTGAATTATTTTATCAAGGACAGCCAGTCACACCGACTCATCCCGCGCCGTTTTCTACATGGCCCACCCTTACCGGCTACCAACACTTCACAGGCTAATCCATGACTGATCACGACCTATCTAAGCCTGACATCAGTAAAGCCAATGACTGCCCTCCATTGCCCGTAAATTCTGGCCTGCTTGATCGTGTGGTTTATTGGCTCGGTATCGGTTTAGGTAGTGGCTTGCCACGCCGTGCTCCCGGCACTTGGGGGTCAGTTGGTGGCTTAATCGTCGCCATACCTCTAATGAGCTTAGGTTTTGTGCCATTTTTGATTATTACCATCTTGTCCTGCCTCATTGGTATTTGGATATGTGGTCGTACCTCCGAGCTGATGCAAGGTCATGATGATCCGCATATTGTTTGGGATGAATGGGCAGGCATTTGGATTACTTTACTGCCGTTTTCTTACATGGGGGTGTCTACTGCCAGTTTTTGGCAAGACATTTCACAAAATTTATCTATCATTGCGCTTATCATCGCTTTTGTACTATTTCGCTTTTTTGACATTATTAAGCCACCACCGATCGGTTGGGCAGACAAAAAAGTCGCCGGTGGTCTCGGTATTATGCTTGATGATATTATTGCTGGCGTAATGGCGGCAGCGGTATGGCTCGTTGTAATGCTCGGTATGCTGTTGTAGTCAATCCTCTATAGATCAGATACGGTGTCAGGCTCGCTTAGTCCACTATTTCTAGTACTTTCACTTGCCTTTCTGGGATCTAAATTATATTGAACCGATTACATAAGCAGATACGCGGTTAGGCTTTTTTGTATGACTGACTATATAACCCTTTGTATAACCTTAAGTTACAAAGCTTGCACGGCATTGCATTTTTTTGCCTTGGCGTTTGCGCTATAATCATAAATTATATTTTGTTACATTTAACGAGCTACTATGACCTCTCCTCTTTCTGTAATTATCCTAGCTGCTGGTAAAGGCACGCGCATGCAATCGGCCAAGCCAAAAGTGCTACAGACACTGGCCGGTAAGTCTTTATTAAGTCACGTATTAGATACCTGTCACCAGCTGACTGTTGATGCAACTATCATCGTTCATGGTTTTGGTGGCGAGCAAGTAAAATCAGAAATTGCTAACCAATATACCAAATCCTCAATCACGTGGGTTGCCCAGACTGAACAGTTAGGGACAGGACATGCCGTTAAAGTGACCTTGTCCGATTTGCCAAAATCAGGGCAAAGCCTCATTCTATATGGTGATGTGCCATTGGTCAGCTGCCAGACGCTAGCGGCATTAAAAGTGGCTAATACTGACGGTATGTCGATGCTGACACTTACTGTCGACAATCCGTTTGGATTAGGTCGCATCAAGCGTGACCAAGCAGGCAATATCGAAGCCATCGTCGAGCAAAAAGACGCCAGCACCGATGAGCAAAGCATCCAAGAGATTAATAGCGGTATTTATTGCGTCGACAATGCCCTACTTCATAAATATCTGCCAAAGCTCTCTAACGATAATGCGCAACAAGAGTATTATCTAACTGATATCGTTAAAATGGCCGTCGCTGATGGTATTACGATTGCCGCGATTGAGCCTGAGCATACGTTTGAGATTGAAGGCGTCAATAACCGTCAACAGCTGGCCAGCTTAGAGCGCACATGGCAGGGTAAACTGGTTGCCGATTTGCAAGAAGCTGGTGTGCAGTTTGCTGATCCGAGCCGCGTTGATATTCGTGGCACCTTAACAGCTGGTCAAGACGTATTCGTCGATGTCGGTGTGGTGTTCGAAGGCGACTGTACTTTGGGTGATAACGTTTATATCGAAGCGGGCTGTGTCATCAAAAATGCCCAAATTGGTAACGCCTGTCATATTAAACCGTACTGTGTGATTGATCGCGCCGAGATTGGTGCAGGTGTTGATGTAGGACCTTTTGCCCATTTGCGTCCTGAGACGGTATTGTCTGATAACAGTAAGGTCGGTAATTTTGTAGAAATTAAGAAATCGACCATCGGTCAAGGCAGTAAAGTCAATCACTTAAGCTACGTCGGTGACGCAACCGTCGGTACAGACGTCAATATCGGCGCTGGTGTCATTACCTGCAATTATGATGGTGTCAATAAATCGCAGACTATCATCGAAGACAATGCCTTTATCGGCTCTAACGCCAGCCTAGTCGCGCCAGTCACCATTGGAGATACCGCAACGGTTGCGGCAGGCTCTGTGATTACTAAAAATGTTGATAGTAAAGCATTAGCCTTTGGTCGCGCGCGTCAAGTGCAAAAAAATGACTTTCAGCGTCCAATCAAAAAATAAATTTAAGGAATACTTATGTGCGGAATAGTTGGGGCAGTCGCTGAGCGTAATATCGCCAATATCTTGCTTGAAGGTCTTAAACGTTTAGAATATCGCGGCTATGACTCAGCTGGTTTGACAGTCATTCGTGATGGTGAGCTACACCGCGAGCGCCAAGTCGGCAAAGTACAGGCATTGGTCGATGCTGTCGCGGTTAATCCAAACGCTTTTGATGGTCACATTGGTATTGCGCATACCCGCTGGGCCACGCATGGCGAACCTGCACAACGTAACGCCCATCCGCACGTATCAGGCAAGATTGCCGTGGTGCATAACGGTATCGTTGAGAACTATGCCGAGCTAAAAGAAGAATTAATGGCTAAGGGCTATGAATTCACCTCGCAAACTGATACCGAAGTCGTTGCGCATCTAATTCATGATATTTATAAAAACACGCCTGATTTATTAGAAGCAGTTCGTGCGGTTATTCCCTTACTCCATGGTGCATTTGCGCTTGGTATTGTGCATATCGATTGCCCAGATGAGCTAATTACCGTACGTTTAGGCTCACCTCTCGTCATTGGTGTGGGTATCGGTGAAAACTTTATCGCCTCCGATCAGTTGGCGCTATTACCCGTTACCAACCGCTTTATGTATCTAGAAGAAGGTGACATTGCAAAGCTGACTCGCAATAGCATTAAGGTCTATGCAGAGGGTGTTGAAGTGCAACGCCAGATACATGAGATTGATGCCGCCCAACATAATGCGGATAAAGGTGAGTTTAAGCATTATATGCTCAAAGAAATTTATGAGCAGCCGGACGCAGTAGCACGTACTATCGAGATGGCCATAAATAATAGTGAAACCTCTAAATTACGCGATGACTTTTTGCAGCGTCATGAAGTGCTACTAGCAGATATTCGCCATGTGCAAATCCTCGCTTGTGGTACCAGTTATCATGCAGGTATGGTAGCCAAATACTGGTTTGAAAGTCTGATACGGGTGCCCTGCTCAGTCGAAGTAGCCAGTGAGTTCCGTTATCGTAACCCTGTCGTCGTCGACAACACACTGGTCATTTGTATTTCTCAATCTGGTGAGACGGCTGATACCTTATCAGCGCTACGTGATACTCAGAAACAAACCCCAGCAGGGCTAGTTAGCTTAGCCTTATGTAATGTACCGACCTCATCATTGGTACGTGAAACCGATATTTTCTTACCGACCCTCGCGGGACCTGAGATTGGTGTGGCGTCTACTAAAGCCTTTACCACACAGCTGGTGGCATTAATGCTATTGGTATTAAAGGTTGGGGTGGTTCAGCAACGTATGACTGGCGAGCGATTGAGCACATTGCTCGGTGAGTTACAACAGCTACCTGGTCAGCTGCATGCCAGCTTAAACCTAGATGCGCCTATCAAAACCATGAGTGAAAGCTTTGAAGATAAGAAAAGCTGCCTGTTCCTAGGTCGTGGTCTTCAATTCCCAATCGCCTTGGAAGGCGCGTTAAAACTCAAAGAAATCTCTTATATTCATGCGGAAGGTTATGCCGCTGGTGAGCTTAAACATGGCCCATTAGCTTTGGTTGATAAGGATATGCCTATCGTGGTGCTTGCGCCCAAGGACAGCATGTTTGATAAGCTTAAAGCCAACATGCAAGAAGTTCATGCGCGTCACGGTGAGCTATTCGTATTCGCCAGTGAAGCCAGTCAAATGGTCGCAGAAGATCGTTTGCACGTGGTATATGTACCCGATGTTTGCGAGACGCTTGCCCCTATCGTTTATAGCGTGCCAGTACAGCTGCTGTCGTACCATGTTGCCGTGATGCGTGGTACAGATGTCGATCAGCCGCGTAATCTTGCAAAAAGTGTGACGGTTGAATAATTTTTACGTTTAGATAGTAAAAACTGTCATTGAGTAATTATTTATCATACTGAGTAATCAAGTATCATCCTCTCACTTAGATATTTACCCCTGCTATTTTCGATTCAATAGCAGGGGTTTTTTATGCGCTCAAAAAACTGACCTCTCCTATAAAATCTGTAAACTTGAACTTGAGAGAATTTAGGGCGTGTTGAACATTCGACCATGGCACTGACTCGCGAATATTCAACACGCCCTAATCAATCAGCGTTCACTATCTCGATGAGATCGAAGGCTTCTCTTCAAAAAAATGATAAATATATATATTCATTTTTATAGAAATACTTGTTACTATGACTGTCAGTCTATACAATGACCAGCAGTCACAACATGAATAGGTGTAGATTATGGGTATTCAAGAGCGCAAGATTCGCGAATTCGAACAACGCGGTCAGGAAATTCTCGATGCCGCTTTGAGTCTGTTTGGGTCAGATGACTGGGAACAAGTCACTGTTGAGCAAATCGCAAAAAAATCTGAGGTCGGTAAAGGCACTATTTATAAGCATTTTGAAAGTAAAAATGAGATTTATGTACGACTCGCCATTCGCTTTCAAAAACGCATGGCAAGTGAAATAGGTCTTCTCGATCAGTCGATGCCTGTGCTCGACCGGCTTCGCTGTTATATTCGCGCGGCATGGGAGATGCACTTATCTAGTAAAGAGCTGCATCGAGTATTCATGTTTTGCAGCCGAGCTGAATTTCGCGCGCAACTGCCTAGTAATTTACTGACCGAGATGCAAGAAGCTGAATCGCGAGTCAGTATTTTTACCCACCAACTTATGGTTGAAGGTATTGAACAGGGCTTGTTTCCAAACAAACCGATCAATCTGCTAATTTTTGGCCTCCAGTCAATGTTTTGGGGTGCGATACAGCTCATATGGAGCGGTTATCTTGGCGACATTGATCATGAGCAACATTTGGAAGAAGTAACGAGTTTTATGATCGCTGGATTGGTACATCATAACCAGCCTATCCCGCAGACTAAAGACTAAGTAACACTATTAACCCCATTTTAAATTTTTAGCACGCCGACCTATACACGCTTTTTTTTACCTAACCGTGACCAACAGTCATATATAGACCAACAGTCTTAAAAGAGAAATTAATCATGAACCCGCATGCAAAAAGCTTAAAAAACTCACTGTACCCATCTGCTATTACACTACTGGTACTCGCCACTCTAGGAATGAGTACGGCGGCTATCGCTCAGTCAGAATCGAACGCCAGTAATAAAAATGAGTCGAATTTCACAGTGGGTGCTGGTTTGGCTTACTCACCAGAATATGAGGGATCAGAAGATTATAAGACCAGTGTTTTACCACTGATTAATTATCGTAATGGTCGTTTTTTTGCGGGTGCACTTGGCGGCATAGGCTATGACTTATCGACCAAAAAGGGTTTGTCTATCGGGCCTGTTCTTTCTTATCAACCTGGGCGTGACGAGAGCGACCACGAACGCTTAAAAGGACTTGGTGATATTGATCCAAGCGCCAATTTAGGTGCTTTTGTGAAATGGGATCTAAAGCCATTTTCTGTGAATAGCACCATTAAGCAAGGCTTAGGTGGTGATGTAAGTGGCACTGAACTTAAATTAGGGGTTGGTTATGCGCTACCTTTAGGCCCTAAAGACAGTCTGAATTTTGATGCCTCCATAAATTGGGCGGATCAAGACATCATGGAGGGGTATTTCGGTGTTACATCAGAGCAATCCAATAACTCTGGTCTAGCTACCTATGATGCCAGTGCTGGTATCAGACGTTATGGTGTGGGTGCCTCTTGGACTCATATCTATACACCAAAAGTGTTTTCAACGTTAAATGCAGGGGTTTATCAGCTTGGTAGTGAAGCGGCGGATAGTCCAATTACCACATCACGTACTGGTGGTCTCGTAGGCGCTAGTGTCGGCTACAAATTCTGATAAAAAAGCTAATGCTATTTTTAGCAACAACAGGCGTTAGATTTGATGTGCTACAACGCTCAGAGCAGTTACTTCAGACACTAATAGGTGGTTGTAATAGTACATCCCAATAAGCCCTAAAACATAGCAAAACATAGAGAATTACAATGAATATTAAATACTGGGCTTTCCCCCTTAGTGTCGTACTGGCTTTGACAGCGGCATGTTCAAAAGAACCTGAGGTTATCGATACCAAGTCGGAAGAATCGAGTATTCGGACGGTTAGCGTAGATACGGTCATATTACGTCCTATGACTGGAAGTGTGACTGCTTCTGGATTACTGTTACCGCGCCAAGAAGTGGCAGTTGGTTCCGAGATATCAGGCTATCGAGTAGCCGAATTGCTGGTCGATGAAGGGTCAACCGTTAAGAAAAATCAGGTATTGGCTCGTCTTGATCCAAGTCTACTCTTAGCCAAAATCGCTCAAGCGGAAGCCAATCTTACTCAAGCTAAAACCCTTGCAAACCAGTCAAGCGCTGAAGCTGATCGCATCAAAGGCTATGAGGACATCGGTGCATTTTCAGAAGAAGAGATTGCGACCCGAGTGGCTAAAGCGAAGAACTCAAATGCTGGGGTTGAGGTGGCTCAAGCCCAATTAAATGAATTACAAACACAACGCAATCTTATGGAAGTACGCTCTCCAGTAAATGGGTTTGTACTTGAGCGCATCGTGCGTCTTGGAGATGTCTCGGGGCAGTCGCAACCTATGTTTCGCCTTGCCAGCAATAGCTTAATTGAAATGGATGCTGAAGTACCTGAAGATGATCTTGCTACTATTACTATTGGTCAAGCTGCAACGGTCATATTACCATCGGGCGCTGAGTTACAAGGTAAAGTGAGACTACTATCACCTCGTATCGATCCAGAAACGAAACTGGGTCATGTGCGGGTACAGCTTCCAACCCACCCTGAGCTAAGAGCGGGTGGTTATGCGAAAGTTGTCTTTCAACAGGTTTCTACACCTGTCCCTGCTGTTCCTGAAAAAGCCGTACAGTTTGAGGCCAGTGGTGCGCTATTAATCGTCATTGATAAAGACAATTTGGCACGGCGTGTTATGGTAGAAACTGGCGCTCGAACCGATGGTTTTGTTGAAATTAAAAACGGACCAGCCGTCGGTACTCGTGTTGCACTTGGCGGTGGTGCTTTCTTGCTGAATGGTGATGCCGTCAATCCAATCAGTAAAGCAAATGAGCCTGACACTGTATCAGACAAGGTTGCACCAGCCACGAAGGTGACACCATGAATTTGCACATTTCGGCATGGGCAATTCGCAACCCAATCCCAGTTGTCCTCCTATTCATTGTACTCATGATTGCAGGGATGAGCGGTTACCGCGCTCTCCCTATTAAACTTTATCCAGACGTCTCATTTCCGATTGTCCAAGTAAGCGTTACCTTATCAGGTGCAGCAGCAAGCGAAGTTGAAACTCAGATTACTCGTACCGTTGAAGCTGCCGTATCCAATGTCTCTGGCGTCAAACATGTGCAATCCGTTGTCACACAGGGCTTGTCATCCAGTACGATTGAGTTCGAAATTGGGGAAGATGCACAAAAAGCAACGGATGAAGTTCGTTCAGCTATTGATCGCATCAGAAGCAGTCTGCCGTCTAGTATTGAAGAACCTATCGTACAGCGTTTTGATATAGACTCAGCACCTATCGTCACGTATGCCGTCTCTACCGAAACGATGACGGATGTCGAGCTTAGCTGGTTTGTAGAGGATACCGTCGCGCGTCAGTTAATTACGCAAGAAGGGGTCGCACAAGTCGATTTGGTTGGTGGCATCAACCGAGAGATTAATGTCACGCTCGACCCCAATCGTCTGCAAGCATTAGGTTTGACAGCGCCCAATATCAATGATGCATTACGAACATCAAGCACCGATGTGCCTGGTGGACGTTCTGAAATTGGTGAGCGCGAACAAACGGTGCGTGTACTTGGCGCGGCCGAATCGGTACAAGCACTAAATAACTTGGTCATTCCTAGTATCAGTGGCAATACTGTTCAGCTCTCTGATGTTGCCACTGTCTCTAGTGGTGCAGCCGAAAGACGTGGATTTGCTTCTCTAAACGGTCAATCGGTCGTTGGTTTTCAAGTCAAAAAAACCAAAGCCGCCTCTGATGTTGCGGTAGCAGATGCCATTGCTAGCGCCACTAGCCAGTTAGCAAAAGACTATCCTGATGTAAAATTTGAGCGCATTGTATCGACAGCCACCAGCACACAAAATAGTTTTACGGCTACTCTGAGCGCTTTGATAGAAGGGATGTTGCTTGCCGCCATCGTAGTATTTCTGTTTTTACGTAACTGGCGCGCGACGCTCATTGCCGCTGCAGCTATGCCGATTTCTCTCATTCCGACCTTTGCGGTGATGAGTTGGATGGGTTTTAGCTTAAACATGATTACCCTACTCGCTTTAACGTTAGTTATTGGTATCTTGGTCGATGATGCTATCGTTGAAATAGAAAACATTCAAAAGCGTATTGAAACAGGTCAAAGCCCCTATGAAGCCTCATTAGTAGGGGCTGATGAAATTGGGCTAGCAGTAGTAGCTACGACAGCAACGATTGTCGTTGTATTTTTACCCGTATCCTTGATGGGTGGTTTTGCCGGTCAGTTCTTTAAAGAGTTTGGTTTTACGGTTGCTATTTCAGTATTGTTTTCACTGTTAGTCGCTCGCTTGTTGACTCCTTTAATGGCTGCCTATTTGTTAAAGCCATCAACCAAACCACATGAACCAAAACCCTTTAAAGGTATTTACCGCACAGTGCTAGATCTTGCGCTCGTGTACCGTTGGACATCACTTGGCCTAGCTGGGTTGCTACTCGGCGGCTCTGTTTTTCTAGCCACTCTGCTACCAACAGGTGTGACACCTCCACAAGATAACGGTATTGTTCAACTGTCTATTGAAGGCGCGCCTGGGGCAACCTTGGATGACATGCGCCGTAGTAATGATGTCCTAACCAAAAAATTGCTTGCTTTAGACGAGGTAAAAACAGTATTTACCTCGATCGGTTCAAACTCTAGTAATGGTGATGTGAGCTCTGGGCAAGCAACGGTACTGCTTACAGAAGAAAGATCACAATCAACACAATCTTTCCAAAGCTCACTAGGTGCTCTATTGCTGAGTGTTCCTGACGTGCGTATCGGTTTTGGTCAGGCTGGCGGCGGCGGTAGTACCACGCTGCAAATTGTCTTAGCCAGTGAAAACGCTGATGCGTTATCTGAATCGACTCTCAAGCTTGAACGCGAAATGCGTGAGCTTGCCGAGCTTAGTAATGTGCATCAAGTGACACCTAGACCCAGCTCGGAGCTGATTATAACGCCCAAACCAGCTGAAGCAGCTCGTCTGGGTATTACCTCTAGTACGCTTGGCTCAGTGATTCGTGTCGCCACCCTTGGTGATGTCGATTCCAATACTGCCAAATTCAATACAGGTGATCAGCGTTTGCCTATTCGTGTGCGCTTGCCTGATAGCGCACGTACCGATTTAAAAACCCTTGGAAACCTAGAAGTACCAACCTCTAACGGAACCTCAGTTCCTTTGTCAGCAGTGGCTGATCTCAGTTTCCAACCAGGTGCATCACGTATTGATCGCTATGATCGTAAGCGCCGTGCCACTATCGAAGCACAGCTCAATGGCGTGACCTTGGGAGAAGCAACAGCCGCCATTGATCAACTAGATACTCTCCAGAACCTACCCTCTGACGTGACTCAACCTGCCTTTGGTGATAGTGAAACCATGAATGAGCTTTTTTCTAGCTTTGGTATTGCCATATTGGCGGGTATCGGTCTCATCTACGGCGTGATGGTGCTGTTATTCAAGAGCTTCTTTAAGCCGATTACGATATTAGCGGCATTACCATTATCACTTGCGGGTGCCTTTTTGGGTCTATTGATAGCAGGCAGCTCGCTTGATTTGTCAGCACTGATTGGCTTATTGATGCTCATGGGGTTGGCGGCTAAAAACTCAATTTTATTGGTCGAATTTACCATTGAAGCTGAAAATAAAGGCGCATCACAAAGAGAGGCGTTACTCTCGGCTTGCCGTGAGCGTGTACGTCCAATCGTGATGACAACGATAGCCATGGCGGCGGGGATGGTTCCTACCGCGCTAGCACTGGGCGAAGGATCAGAGTTCCGTGCGCCTATGGCTATTGCCGTCATTGGAGGGCTGATTAGCTCGACATTGTTATCGCTTATTTTGGTACCCGTGGTCTATGAGTTGATCGAAGACTTTGAACTATGGATAAAACCAAAGCTGGCTAGATTGGTTGAGCTGCCGCCAGAGAAAAATGTGGAATCGGTCTCGCTAAAAAAAGAAAATATTGAACATAAGTAGTTATCTACTTAGTGTAAGCATTCGCTCCCTTGAGCGTTTACGTGCAAAGCCTTTAGCAGCCAGCGGCTAAAAAATACCTGCTGTCTGCTGGGGTTTGCAAAATTTGAAAGTTGATAAATATAATATAAGGATAAAATTATGTTAAAACAAATAACCGCTCCAGATCATGTGATCGCCCTATCCCTCGATGGAACGCTGACTGGTGAAGGTCTACAAGAATATCGTCATGTTTTGGAAAAAAAACTACAAGAGCATGATCAAATTGGTCTCTATATTGATATGACAGAGCTGACGGACATGACTGCGAATTCGATAGTAGAAGGGACTAAAGCGGACATGGAATTATTTAGTCACATAAAACAGCTGAATAGATGTGCTTTTGTGTCAGATAAAGAATGGCCAAAAGCAGCTATTTCAATTGCTGATCGACTACTGCCGATGTTAGAGATGAAAGTATTTTCTTCAAATGAGAAAGAAGACGCCTTAAGCTGGGCAGCTGAGAAATCCGAGCAGCCTATAGAAAAGCGTGGTGCCATTCGTTTCTTGCCTACGAATAAAGACAACGTGCTCGCTTTTGAGGTGGACGGTGTATTGTCCTCAAGTGAAATGCCAAGTGTCACGCAGAAGCTTGAGCAATTCCTTAATGATCATGACACGGTAAGATTGCTTGCCCGAATGAAAAACTTTGATGGTTTCGATCCGTCTATCCTTATACACAGCAGCGGCTTACTATCCATGAAAATGGCTGCTATGAAAAAGCTAGAGCGCTACGCTATCGTCGGCGCACCGCGCTGGATGTGTACATTCATTGAAACGATGAACCCAGTTTTTCCAAAAGTGGACATCAAAACCTTTACTGCCGATCAGGAAAATGAGGCGCTTGCTTGGCTTGATGCTGAGCTGGTGAAATAGCCTCTATAGAACGATAACTGACATATTTGCTTTTACTAACAGCTCTTCAAAAGAAGGGCTGCTCTATTTGTAAGTCGAACTAATAATAATATTGGCTCAATGAGACATTTAAATGCTTACTTTAGAAGCGTCTTGATATGTCCTCAATGTTTAAAATTACTGCACTTATATTCTATTGATATGATTTAGGACACCATCAAATGGTCAGAAAACATGCTCAAACAACATGGGCTTTACTATCGGCGATAGCAATATTGAGCATATTAGCGATACTTTTGCTGCTGACACTGTTCATCTAATGACAGTTTCGGTATATAACAGTCTCGGTATATTTTTAAGCAAATACGACTAAAGGTAGACATAACAGTCTAGAGTGAAATGGACACTACGTTTTTGAGGTTACTATATGGTATCTGACACGTCATTTTTATTAATAGGAACGTTGGCGATGCAAGCCAATACCACCAAAGACACTGTGCGCCATTATCATGATATGGGTTTACTAAGATCCCGTAAGCGCCAAGCAGGTTCGCGCCTATACACTGAATTTCATCCAGAATGTGTCGAGCGTATCGACCTGATCAAAAATGCACAAGCGGTCGGTTTTAATCTCAACGAACTTAAAGTCTGGTTGAATGATTATTACGATGGCACTCTCGATATTGATAAGCAAATGGATGTGATTTCCGAAAAGATTGCTCAAGCGCAGCGTCAACAAGTCAATTTAATCAATGTGATTAACCAACTTAGTGCGCGCCATACCGCTTTAAAAGAAATGAAATCAGATAATATTGGCAAAGCAAATATTCAATAATGCCTTGGCGATTGCCAACAGCAGACGCAGTGACCCTTCGTCATTCAAAGAAAAGCGGTCAAAGTGCTAAAACATAGTCGCAGTGACATTCCATCTATGAGATGAATTGTCACTGCGACAGTCGTGCTTAGCGGAGATTAATTATTTTTGATCTCTTTCTAATACCACTCGATAGCGAGCGTTACCACTCTCTAGTCTCTCGAATGCTTCATTTATCTCAGACATTTTATAGGTTTCAGTCACTGGCTGAATATTATGTCGAGCAGCAAAATCCAGCATTTTTCGCAGGGTCGACGGTGAGCCGACTGGCGAGCCTGATAGGCTGTTTTGAGCCATGATCATTGGCGCAGCTACTATCTCTAACGGCGCTTCTAATAAGCCAACAAAATGCAGTTTACCTTTTGGTCTCAACGTCTTAATAACGACATCCCAATTCATATCAACGTTCACTGTTGATATGATTAAATCAAAAGAGCCTGCTGCTTTTTCGATTTCGTTCTCATCTCTTGAGTTTAAAGAGTGATGAGCACCCAACTCTTTTGCTTCTTCCATCTTTGATTCGCTGGTAAATGCTGTCACTTCACAGCCCCACGCATTAGCAAACTGAAGCGCAAGATGACCCAGACCACCAATACCGATAACCGCTACTCTAGAGGTTGGTTTGATATCGTATTGCATTAGCGGGTTAAATACTGTGACACCGCCACACAGCAGTGGCCCTACCGCATTGAAATCAAGCCCTTCAGGAATTTTGATAACGCTGGTATCTTTTGCGCGTACTTTATCTGCAAAGCCGCCATGGTTACCAATGATGGTTCCTTCCTGCTTAGCACAGAGGTTATGGTCACCGCCGATACATAGGTCACAAATGTTGCAGTAGCCTTTATGCCAGCCAAGACCGACTTTATCGCCTAGCTCAAGATGCTTTACGTGCTTGCCTTTTGCAAGGACTTTACCTGCAACTTCATGCCCACCGACAAACGGATACTCGGTCATACCCCATTCGTTTTGCCACATAGAAAGATCACTGTGGCAGACACCGCAGCTATGCACTTCGATTTCTACTTCGTGATCGCCTAGAGTACCAGGATCATATTGATAAGGCACAAACTCGCCGCCTTTCTCTTTTGCTGCGTATGCATTAATCATCATTATTCCTTATTTAATAGTATTTATGGAGGAGTGCTCATAACAAATGAGCCAGTCGTTTCTAACGATTCAAATTTTTCCCATTCAAAAAAGGGTTGTCGATAAGTTGAACTGGTCTGACCAAAGATTGGTTAAGTTATACCATCCAAGCCAATAGTTGTAAGACTATCATAATACAAAGCCTCGTACTTGAAAGGCGACGAATCACCAACACTATCGCTTTGCCGCCTCAATCTGAATGTTCAGCATGATTGTCGAAAGAGACATTGGATTCATAATGACATGCATGGCTTTGCGATAGTAACTAGCAGGGCAATCACATCGTTTGTGCTTGTGTGCTTATAAAATGACAACAAGCCCATACTTAATCAATAAGTATGGGCTTGTCTGTGTTAGACCTAGCATTATTACTGCTAATGCTAGGTCATGTATACGATCAAACAAAGACGTTAAATCATATTTTACTGTCCGTCGTTGTCTGCTCTTTGCCACTTGGCACAAGCCATTTAGCAAACCATCCTGACAGATCATCCATCAACGTATAGACGACTGGGATGACCACCAAACTCAGCAGCGTTGAAGTCACTAGACCACCCAATACCGCTGCTGCCATCGGTCGCCTAAAGGTAGGATCTGCATCACCCCAACCAAATACCAATGGCAACATACCTGCACCCATTGCAATGGTAGTCATGATGATAGGACGCGCACGCTTATGACAGGCATCAATAATTGCCTCAAAACGTGCCAGCCCTCGGCGCTGGGCAATCAAGGCATAATCAACCAACAGAATCGAGTTTTTGGTCGCAATGCCCATGAGCATAATAAAACCAATCATCGAGGGCATCGACAGGCTACTGTTGGTAATAACCAAGCCGACGAACGCACCGCCTATCGATAGAGGCAATGCCATCAAAATGGTAAATGGCTGTAACAAACGACCAAATAGTAAGATAAGCACGCCTAATATACAAACCACACCCACTGACATCGCAATGATAAAGCCACTAAAAAGATCTGCCATATTTTCGGCTTGACCTTGATCGATGATGGTAATCGAAGGCGGCAATTGTTGCATGGTCGGCACTGATTTAACCGCTTGCACCAAATCACCTAGCTCGCCATCTGCTGGCTGCACCGTAATGCTAATAGCGCGCTCTCGATCCAACCTACTTATCTGAGCAGGACCTGTGCCAAAATCTAACGCAGCGACTTCGCCCACACGCACCCCTTGACCTGCTGGTAGTGAGTTTGGTACGTACAAGCCCTCTAATTGACTGACATTTTGCTTGGCAACATCTGGCAGACGCACCACAATAGGAATCTGACGCGTATCAAGATTGAGCTTAGATAAGCGCTGCTCGTAGTCGCCGACAGTCGCCACACGTAAAGTCGTAGCGATATCTTGCGTGGTCACGCCTTTATCAGCCATCGCCAGTCTATCTGGTGTCACCGTTAGCTCTTGACGTGGCAAACTGCGATCACTGGTCACAGCACCTACGCTTGGCAAACCTCGAATTTCAGTCATGATCTGCTGAACAGTCTGCTCAAGCAGCTGTGGACTGGTACTGGTTAACGAAAAATTATAGCCACTCTCACCACCACTTGATAGTCCAACGGTAAAGCGAGCGCCAGGTACTTCTGTCATCAACTTACTGATTTTACGTTCTATTTCTTGCTTAGTGCCTCGCTCCGCACGCGGTGCAAGCACAATATCCAAACTGGCAATATTCTCCGCTTTGCTACCACCAGACTCTGAGCTCAGGGATGCTTGTGCTTCTCCCACTGACGTAAAGATATTCGTCACCTCAGGCATGGCTAAAATGCGCGCACTGGCAAGCGCTGACACGCGCTCCGTATCTGCGAGCGACACATCAGGGGTTAGCTCAATAGCCACACGGGTTTGGTCAATATCGTTGTCTGGAATAAAAGAAGTCGGTAGTAGTTTCACTAATGCCAACGAGGCCACAAACAACACCAACGTTGCACCCATAGTTAGCCAACGATGATGAAGCGTCCACGAGACAATTTTGAGATACCACGTCATTAATGCACTTTGCTTTTCGACATGCTTTTTCTCGGGTCGTAAGATGTATGCAGCCATCATAGGTGTGATCAAACGCGCCACCATAAGCGATGCAAAAATCGATAACGCAGCCGTCCAACCGAATTGACGGAAAAACTGCCCTACAATACCGCCCATAAAGGCCGTCGGTAAAAACACAGCAATCAAGGTAAAGGTAGTGGCGACAACAGCCAAACCAATCTCATCAGCGGCTTCCATCGCCGCTTCATAAGGCGTCTTGCCCATCCTCAAATGCCTGATGATGTTTTCGACCTCGACGATTGCATCATCGACCAGTACCCCAATGACCAATGACAATGCCAGTAGTGAGATAATATTGAGACTAAAGCCAAATAAGTACATACCTAAGAAGGTAGGAATCACTGACAGCGGCAACGCCACAGCGGCAACAATAGTCGCCCGAATATTGCGTAAAAACAGAAATACCACCACCACGGCAAGCAGGCCACCTTCGATCAGCATGCGTAATGAAGCTTGGTAATCTTCCGCAATAGGCGTCGCTCGATCATAGACCTTTTCAATACTGATATTGCCCACATCGGCAGTCAACTTGGCAAGCTCGTCATCGACCAGTTCCATTACCTCAACTTCACTGGCACCACGCGAGCGAGTGATATTAAATGCAACCACCGTTTGACCATCGAGCTTAGCGATAGAGCTGGGATCAGCCGCACCATCAGTGATTTGCGCCATACGTCCAAGTGCTTGAGTGCCACCTGTAGGGACAGCCACTTGTAGATCATTAAGCTCGCCTGCACGCTCGACCGCGCCCAAAACGCGAATGGTTTGGGTGGTTTTACCCACTTCTGCTTCACCACCTGAGCTGTCTTGTTGAATACCTGCTATTTGCTGTGACAGCTGGGTAATCGAAAACTTCAAACCACTCAAAGTGATAGGATCAGCTGCGACCGTAATCTCACGCTGCAGCCCGCCGATACGACCGACTGTACTGACACCTGGTATATCAGAGAGCCGTTTGGTGACCGTGTCATCTACAAACCACGAGAGATCCTCTACACTCATATTGTTAGCAGCGACAGAGTAAGTAACGACTGGAAATCCTGCGGTAGACACCTTGGTAATGATTGGATCGTTGGCGGCGGCTGGCAGATCACCACGTACTTCGCCAACTGCCGAACGTACATCGTCGACCGCTTCTTGAATGTCTTTTTCTAACGTAAACTCGGTGGCAATAGTCGCCGCACCCGTCTGTAGGGTGGTACGAATATGACTCACACCTTCGATACTGGTCAGTTTGTTTTCAATCTTCTTTGCGATATCGTTTTCGAGCTGCGAAGGCGCAGCCCCAGGTAGGGTCACCGTGACGACCACCGCTGGCAAGTCTATATCTGGAAACTGTTGTACCTTCATTTTCATAAAGCCATAGATGCCCCCTAAGGTTAGGAGCACAAATAGCAGAATAGCCACGAGTGGGTTTTTGATCGAGTAAGCGGAGACGTTTAAGCTCATGGTTGTGCCTGCGTTGCTGTACTCATTTGGCTCACACCATTAACTATACGCACTAGGTCGCCATCGTTCAAAAAGCTACCGCCTTGCTTCACGATACGACTATCGCTTGGCAGAGGCTCTAGCACTGCTACGTTCTCACCAAGTCGCGCGCCCAAAGTCACTCGTTGTTGCTTGATACGACCCATGGACTTACCGTCTTGGTTTGTAAGACTGGTCACTAGCATCACATAATCATAACCGTCATTGCTAACGATGGCGCTATTAGGAATCGTTTGGGTGCTGGCACTCCCTAGTAGAAACTCACCAGTCTGATACATGCCTGCGCGTACTTTTGAGTTGGCCGCTAGACTCGCATAAATAGTGATCTGGCGGTTATTTTCCGCCGTCGGTGCGATACGGCTCACTTGCCCCATCACTGAATCACCATTTGGCAATCCTACTCGCACCGATGTACCGATATTGATGTCACCGATAAGCTTAGGATCTATATCTGCCCGCCACTCCAAAACACCACCTTTGATAATCGTGAACAGTGGCTCACCGCCAGCCACCATCCCAACTTCCACCATTTTCTCACTGATAATACCGCTGACAGGCGCCATAACCTTTGAATTGTCTAGCGTCAAGCGCTGATTATTTAAGCGGGCTTTGGAGGCCTGCAAAGACGCTCTAGCTCGCATCTCAGAGGTACGATAGCGATCGGCCTCTTGTTTGCTAATGGCATCAATATCTACCAACGGCAAGACACGTGCGGCATCAGCGCTGGCATTGGCAAGCGTTGCTTCAGCTTCTGCCACATCGGCCTCTGCTTGCAAAACTTGCTGCTCCATGGCATCAGTATCAAATATCGCCAATACTTGACCTGCTTTGACCCGCTCACCTTCCTCAACCAGTACGCGCTCAATAGCCACACCATTGACTTTAGCGCTGACATTAGCCACGTCTTTGGCACTGATGGTGCCGTCAGCACTCAACGTATTGCCAATCGTATCTTGGCTTGGCATCACCGTTTCTACCGATAATACAGATTGTTCTGTACTAGCGTCGCTAGTAGGGGTGCCATCATTTTGTGTACTGGCAGATGCTAGTGCCTCGTCATTCATCGCTTTATCACCAGCACCCCAGTATTTTCCAAGCAGAACACCCATGACCAGCACAATGCCCAATACTGGCAACAACCATAGTGGCAATTTCGACGAAGACTTATTAGCATTAGCCAGCGTGTCAGGTTGACGATATGGTGGCAGCTCAGATTGAGGAGATGGTTTAGGATTGGTTTCTTCAAGATCGCTCATGATAGGTCTCTATAAATACGGGCAATAATAAAAATTAAGATAGTCGGTCATTGGAATGTGTTTTTTGATCGCACACTCTGGCAATACCGAGCCTATCCCACTAACGATGGGGTCAGTAGTAAAAGAGCAAAGGCAGATTGACTAAATGAAAATGGGATAACAGTGGCACAAGCAGGCGTAGACGTCTGTTTCATAATACATCCTTGTATAAATATTCAGACAGTTGAAAAGTAGTGGTACAAATAACACGGTAATGATGCAACCTCATAAATTGCCACACTACTCGATGCATATCAATGACAATCAGCGAACACATGAGTCAGTATTAATAAATAAAAACTACCAAAGAGCTATTTTCATCAACTAAAGCGATGGCAGAAAAAATGATGCATAAATCATTGATTTCGCTCGCTCTTTATATTCATTGTTTAGGGCGTGTCCTCATTTTAAAAATGGTGATAAAGATGAGATAAATTGCCGTCAAACGAGGAAAATAGCGCAGATAATATCGGGATATCAACCAGCTGTTTAACGATGTTTGGCAAAATTTAGCCATTTTTAGCCCATTTAGATATGATCAATTGAATTGAGGACATGCCCTAGCATCAAATAATGAGCATGACTAACAAGGATAAATAGCATCCCGAATTATTCGGTAAGAATGCAGAGAGAAAAACTCTGCTATGCATTGGTGTAACGGCTGGCCTCTGGCATCCAGCGATGGATAAGCTGGCTGACATCTGCTTTACGTGCAGGATCTGCAATTAAGTGTTTGGCGAGACGCTGGGCAATCGCAAATAATTGCTCATCACGGATCAAATCCGCCAAATAATAACCAACATTGCCCGTTTGACGTTTGCCTAACAGCTCACCTGGCCCGCGCAGTTCCAAATCTTTTTGGGCAATAACAAAGCCATCGGTGCTATCGCGCAATACATTTAGACGCTCAGTACCTGTCTCTGATAACGGCTTTTGATAGAGCAAGACACAGTAACTTTTGGTCGAACCACGCCCGACTCGTCCACGCAATTGATGTAGTTGCGATAGACCCAAACGCTCGGCGTTCTCGATAACCATTAGCGACGCATTCGGGACATCGACGCCAACCTCGATGACCGTTGTGGCAATGAGCAAGTCAAGATTTCCGGATTTGAATGCTTGCATGATGGCTTGTTTATCAACGGATTTCATCTTGCCATGGACAAGACCAATACGAATATTTAAGCGCTCATTTAAGTCCTCGTAAGTGGCTTCAGCGGCTTGTGCATCCAGCACGCTAGACTCTTCCACCAGCGAGCAAACCCAATACGCTTGCCTGCCCGCCTCACAATTAATCGCAATACGTTCGATCACCTCATCACGGCGGTTACGGTCAATCGTCACCGTCGTAATTGGCGTGCGACCCGGTGGCAGCTCATCAATGATGGAGGTATCCATATCGCCGTAGACACTCATCGCTAGCGTACGCGGAATAGGTGTTGCCGTCATTATTAGCTGATGTGGTGTGCTATTGGCCACGCCTTTACTGGTCAAAGCCATGCGCTGCTCGACACCGAAACGGTGCTGCTCATCGATAATAACCAAGCCCAATTTAGCAAACTGTACTTGCTCTTGAAATAACGCATGGGTGCCGACGACCACTTGCACGGTATTTTCAGCCACAGCTACCAACGCTTCACGGCGCTGCTTTGCAGTTTGCTTACCCGCCAGCCAACCAACCCCAACGCCTAAGGGTTCAAACCATTGTTTAAAATTAACCAAATGCTGCTCTGCTAAAATCTCAGTCGGTGCCATAACAGCCACTTGCCAGCCACTATCAAGCGCATATCCTGCGGCACCTGCCGCCACCAACGTTTTGCCAGCGCCCACGTCCCCTTGTACCAGTCGTAGCATCGGAATAGAAGTCGCCATATCGGCCGTGATGTCTTTCATCACTCGTTGCTGCGCGCCCGTTAAATCAAACGGCAACGCGCCAAATAGCTTGTCCGCTAATGGACTGGTGGTCGTACATTTAGGGGCTTTATGCTTATGCAGCTGTTGCCGGCGATACAAGAGACTAAGCTGATGCGCGGTTAGCTCTTCGATGATTAGGCGCTGGCAGGCCGCATGGGTACGCGCTGTGAGCTGAGTGAGTAACCGATATTGCTGACTGGCATCGGTATAAGTAGGCGGGGTATGCAATAAGACCAGCGCTTCAAATATCGTCAAATGATAGACACTATTAGCGGCCATCGTATCGAGATTATGATTCATCGCGTCATACGTTGCATCATAAACAGCGGGCTGGGCTTTATTGACACTATTACTGGTAGCATTGTCGGGCACACTGCGGGCGAGTGTTGAAAAAATATCTTCAGACTCATACGCCTCTATTACCGATTTTTTTGGTGGTTCAAAAGGTACCAATGGTAAATCCGCAACGACGGCAAAATCTTCATTGGTAAACAGCGTCATCGGTAGACCCTGACTACGCACCGTTTGCAGTGCCAACTTAATCAAGGTACGCAATTTATTCTGATGCAAGCCTTTGACACTGGGATAAATGGGCTGCAACCCAGTATTAGTCATCGAACTGCTATCAGTGATGATTTGATATTCGGGATGGTGCATCTGCTTGCCATAACGGCTCACTTTTACTTCGCCGAACAATTGCAATTGTGTACCCAAACTCATGGTCTGCGCCAGACCACGATAGACCTTAAAAAACCGCAATGATATCGTATCGGTGTCATCGTCTACAATTACGGTCATGCCACTGCGCTTGACATCGACGTGTACCACACGCCCAGTGATTAATACTGCTTGTCCATGCCCCACGTCTGCTATCGATACCAGTCGGCTGCGGTCTTCATAATCTCGTGGCAGATGCAGCAGCAAATCAAAGATTCGTACGATACCCAACTGCGCGAGTTGCTCAGCAACCTTAGAGCCGACGCCTGCCAACGCCGTCACTGGCATATCGAGTGCCGATAGAGGTTGCTCAGATATCCCATGAGCGGTTGACTGGGCTGAGGAAGGAGCTGAAGCGTGACTGACCGACATGGGCATCAAAAATCCTAACGATATTGGTTTTAAATTCCGTAAGCGCAAAATGTTTTATTAGGACATGCCCTAAGCATTCTACTGCTAGTAAGAAGCTGCAAAGGTGATAGCAATCAACCAGCTATCAAAATACTGAATCAGTCTCATTATAACTGACAACATGATTGATTATGCTAAGCTATTTAGTAATACTGCGTTTAGACACTTTGTAGAGAAATACATCCAGTCTATTTTATGGATAAGCAACTTTATCGATAAGTAGCTTTGTCGATTTGGCAAAATTTCTGACTATGTTTAGCAAAATTTAGCCATTTTAAGACCACTAAATATATAAATGTGCTAATTGATGACACGCCCTAATTTATGATGATTTTATAAGGTCTTTTTTATGTTTGCTCCTGCTCTATTGCCTCAATCTTATCATCATTTAATACTCCTGCGTATCAGTGTGCTTGCTGTATTGGCTCTAGGCACTAACGCTTGTAGCACACTGACACCGGCACCAGTAGCGCCCATAGTAGATGAACCAAAAGTAGCGTTAGTGTTGGGCGGCGGCGGTGCCAAAGGTTTTGCGCATGTTGGCGTGATTAAGGCTCTAGAAGCAAACGGTATCAAACCAACCTTGGTCGTTGGCACGAGCATCGGCAGCTTGGTTGGTAGTCTATACGCTAGCGGCTACACGCCAGCACAGCTTGAGCGCTTGGCATTGACCAGCACTGACAGCGAATTGACGGACTTCACCTTATCCAACCAAGGCTTTATAGAAGGCATCAAACTCAAAAACTTTATTAATGCAAAAGTTGGTGGTCGCCCTATAGAGTCATTTCCCATTCATTTCGCTGCCGTCGCGGCTGAGAAGCACACACTAAAAAAAGCAATTTTTACCACCGGAGATGCTGGGCTTGCTGTCCAAGCGTCTTGTAGCGTACCTAATATTTTTATTGCCCCACGTATTCCCGAAAAAGTCGGCAAAAAATATATCGATGGCGGTGTGGTCAGCTTAGTGCCTGTCGATAGCGCGCGCGATTTGGGGGCAGATATCATCATCGCTGTCGATGTGACGATGCCTACCTCGAATAAAAAGAACATAACAAGCAATCTCTTACCTGCTATCACCTCATTGAGTAGCTTTTGGGGCTTACTTGAAAACAATTTAACCGCCAACGCTGCTCATTCAAATACCAAGCACAGCGCATCGATGCGCAATGAACGCGCGCGTGCTGATATTGTGATTACCCCTGATGTCGGTCATATCAGCTCATTAGATACCAGTCAACGTAGCGCCCTTATTGCTGCTGGCACGCAAGCCACCACACCACAAATCAATGCGATTAAACAATTAATTAAAGAAAAATCACAGAGTAAATATGCAATTTTATAACGATATAGTCAAAATATCTTAAAAACGCGACGGTATTGCTGATATCAGCAGTGCGTGATGGTTCGATATTACTTTTCACTGACTATATATAGTAAATCCTCGACAAGCTAACCTCAAACATTAGAATTTCAGCCATTAAAAAAGCACCGCAGTCATGAACTGTGGTGCTTTTTGCCGTTAGCTAAATCAATTCTGCTTAAACAGACTGTATCAATTAATAAGCAAATCTATTTAACGCGGGCGCGGTATTTCACTGCTACGGTGTCATTGAGGCCAACACCTTCGATATCCCAGCGTACTGCTTTGTAGTATTTGAATGGGATTTCTTGTAATTGATTGTCTACCTTGCCACGTAGCGGCATACGGGCGAAAGTATCGCCATCGGTGCTGCCATATGGGAAATCAGGCGAGACCGCACGCAATAACTCTACTTGCTCAGGGATACTCATGGTGACCGTCATTTTGCGTACTCGATCAGCATTGGTATTGGTAAAATACCCTTGATACTCTAAGACGTTGCCTGCTTGCAAGCGCGTGTTGGCATTAACAGGTACCAAGACCTCCTGACCATTAGCATCAACACTGATCAACGAGGCAGTAATTTTTGTATTAACGGCTTGCACACTAGAATTACCGCTACGGGTGCTTGCTTGATTGGTACTTGACTGCATGGTAGCTAAATTATCAACTGCTTGCTCTGGGGTCGGCAGCATTGCTGAGGCTTGAGTCACAGCCATGACGCCGACGAGCGTACCAGCGATCACGTGAAACAGACGGTGTCCGCTAAAAGCGCTAAAAGGATTGGCAAAATGGTTACTTTTTTTCATGACTTTCATTATCCCTAGTTAATATATCGGTAAAACGCAGCTGGCAAAACCTGACTGTCTGGTTAATGCATTTTCAATGCTTTTAAACTCTGACATTTATCGCTTTAACTTTTTAAGTTTCTCGCGGTTTGGATAGACGAAACTTTATCTGAGCAATACACTTAATGACGACATCTCGGATTATGAGCAGGCTATCATCATATACGCTCCATGCTGGTAACGTTCATTTTTATTGATTATCTGCGTTAGCTGTCTATAAAGCAATAGCGCTTAGCATAGCAAAAAGCGTTTGTAGGTACACTAACCCCGTGTTGAGGTTGTGTATATTGTCAATTTACTACAAAGATTGATGAACGCTACTGAAATAAAAGATAGCTCACAACGGCGTTTTTTGCTATGGTAATTCTTTAGCGACTGGCATTTTTTGTCACGTCCTTTTTTCTTATTCTGACTACTACTGCTCCCATTATGACTACTAGCGCCATGCCACAGATTAATCCCGAATACGTTCATTGGTTCCGTAATTCTGCCCCCTACATTAATACCCATCGCGGTAAGACTTTTGTGATCATGTTTGGCGGTGAAGCGGTCAATCACCCGAATTTTAGTACGCTTATTCATGACTTCGCCTTGTTACATAGCTTGGGCATCAAGCTGGTGTTGGTACATGGGGCCCGACCGCAAATCGAAAACAACCTGCAAGGCACTGATATCACCTCGCCGTTGCATGAAGACATTCGAGTGACGCCGCGTGTAGCGATGCCGTCTATCTTGCAAGCCGTTGGTGCCATTCGCTTACAGATTGAAGCACAGCTGTCGATGGGGCTGGCCAATTCACCCATGTACGGCTCGCGCATTGATGCCGTGTCGGGCAATTTTGTCACTGCTCGCCCTTATGGCATTCGTAATGGTGTCGATTATCAAATGACGGGTGAAGTGCGCTCTATCGACGTTGAGGCCATCAAAAACAACCTACTCCACGATCATATCGTCATTTTAGGCTCGATGGGTTATTCAGCGACTGGTGAAGTTTTCAACCTACTCGCTGAAGATGTGGCATTAAGTGCTGCCGTCGCACTTGGCGCGGATAAGCTGATATTCTTAGGTGAAGAAACGGGTATCAATGACGATGATCGCTTGCTACGCGAAATGATTCCAAATGAAGTCGATCGTTTCTTACGTGGCCGTGATCTAAATTGTGAGATTAACTACTTTTTAAATTGCGCCAGTAATGCTTGCCGTCAAGGCGTTCATCGCACCCATATTATCTCTTATGCCAAAGATGGTGCATTATTAGAAGAGCTATTCACTCGTGATGGCTCTGGTACGCTCATTAGCCACGACCCTTATGAAGAGATTCGCCGAGCAGATATCGACGATGTCGTGGGACTTATTGAACTGTTATTACCGTTAGAAGAACAAGGCATCTTGGTCAGTCGTTCGCGCGAATGCTTGGAGCAAGAGATTGATCACTATAGTGTGATTGAGCGTGATGGTATGATTCTGGGCTGTGCCGCGCTTTATCCATTAGATGCAGATGCGGCAGAAGTCGCTTGTGTCGCAGTTCATCCCGAATATCGTAGCGGCAGCCGAGGTGCGGATTTGCTAGCGTTTTTAGAGCAGCAAGCGCGCAGCCATGGTTTGCACAAACTGTTTGTATTGACCACTCGCACCGCACATTGGTTCGTTGAGCAAGGCTTTGCAGAAGTTGAAGCAAGCGCCTTACCAGAAGCACGACAAGAAAAGTATCATAACGGACGTAACTCGAAGGTGTTCCAAAAGACACTTTAACGAGTGACTCAATTGATGAGTAAACAGTGAACTAGACCACGTCCAAACAAAAAGCCCTCATAATATTTATGAGGGCTTTTTCTGTTTTAGGACGAAACGTAGGACGGTGCAGATTATTACGTTTTATCGCAGCATTATTTTACTTTTAACAGCTCAACCGTAAAGATTAAAGTGCTATTAGGCTCGATACCTGAGTTACCTGCCTCGCCATAAGCGATGTCTGATGGGATGTAAAACTCGTATTTGCCGCCCTCTTTCATCAACTGTAGACCTTCCGTCCAGCCAGCGATAACTTGATTTAGTGGGAATTCAATCGGCTCACCACGCTCATAAGAGCTGTCAAATACCGTACCATCGATCAATTTACCTTCGTAGTTTACTTCAACCACGTCAGTCGCTTTTGGTGATTTACCAGTACCTGGAGCGATTACTTTGTATTGTAGACCAGAGGCCGTCTCTTTTACGCCTTCTTTTTTCACGTTTGCAACTAAGAATGCTTCACCAGCGGCTTTGTTGTCAGTCGCTTTGCTTTCCATATCTTTGACAAACTTCTCTTCTTGCTCTTTTTGATAGGTCATCAATACTTCTTGCATTTGCTCTTGTGTCAGTGCGGAATCAGTGCCTTCATAACCATCACGGAAGCCTTTTTCAAAGGTATCAAGATTGAGATCACCGACCGCTTCTTTGTTACCTTCCGCCATCATATAGCCCAAGCTATAACCCACTTTTTCATTGGCTGGGCTTTTTTCAGTCACTGAAACGCTTTGACTAGAAGTTTCTTGATTACCATTATTAGTACTACAACCGGTAACTAATAACATAGCACTAACAAGTGCACTAACGCTTAAAGTAGTGATTTTTTTCATAGAGTACTCTCAAATTGTAAGTATAGTGGCGAGATGTCACATATTTCTATAATAACAAATCTTAGTTTTAGGAGCCATGTTTAGGATGAAATTATCGGGCCAATGTACAGTCTGTGTTAACATTTCTCGTAAAAATAACAAGTTATCACACAAATATAGTAACAGGTTAAGCTTTCTGTCTTTAAATCTATCAATACATCAGCTAAGCTAAATTAGTTAAGGTGATAAGTAACTGGACGTCAGTTTTACTAGTATATATTGGGATGTCGGTAGCCATATTGCGTAATAGAGATGTATGGCCATCGCAGATCCACATTTTCCTATAGTAGTATTACTTTTTCAGTCACTATAATGTCCCTGTATAACTTAAATTAAAAACACTATTTATAATTACCATCTATATGATTTTGCTCAATAACTAAGGTTCTGATTACCTACTATTTGTAATGGTTACCTTTGTTATTTCACAGCTCATATATGATGATTCAAGGAGGATAAGATGAATCCAACATTTACATCTTTTAATGGTTATCTTGGTGGGCCGATCGGCTCCATTATTGGTGCTATCTTAATATTTATTATTGGCTGGCTCGTAGCTTTAGGCATCGCGGCACTGGTACGCGGTGTGCTGTCTAAAGTGAATCTTAATCAACGCATGAACTCTTCTACTGGCAAAACCTATGATCTGGAGGGTATTATCTCTAAGATTATTTTTTGGTTTATCTTTATCATTGCCATTTCAGGAGCGCTTAGTCAGTTGAACTTGAACTCTATCTCAGCACCATTTGCAAATATGGTTAACCAAGTGTTGGCGTTCATTCCTAATCTGATCGGTGCTATTGCTCTTGGTGTGATTGGTTGGGTTGTGGCAACTGTTGCCCGCACAGCGATCAACGCAGCACTGGCCAAAACATCAATGGATGAGCGTTTAAGCGCTAAAGCTGGCGTAAAACCAATGAGTAGCACGATTGCTGATATGGTTTACTGGTTCATCTTGTTGGTTGTTCTAACCATGGTATTGGGCCAATTAGAGCTTGATGGTTTATTTGCCCCATTGACTAATATGGTAGATAAAATCTTCAGCTTTATTCCTAACATCCTAATTGCTGGTGTGGTGTTTGTCGTTGGTTATATCATTGCTAAAGTTGTACGCGGCATTGTGACCAACCTTGTTTCTACTTTTAACGTGCAAGAGTTGGCGTCAAAAGCAGGTTTGAACGAGCAAAATAGCCTACCTAATATCGCGGGTTCATTAGCATTTTTAGTTGTGATTATCCCAACGATTATTGCCGCATTAAATGCGTTAAAAATCGAAGTGATTGCTCGTCCTGCGACGAATATGCTGAACAAAATCATGGAAGCCTTGCCAAACATCTTTATGGCAGCGGCTATCCTAGTAGTGACTTTCTACGTGGTACGTATGGTCGCTAATATTATTAAAGGCTTGATCGAAAACACTCAGATCAACCAGTTGCCTGCGAAAGTTGGCTTACAAGAAACCATGGGTGATAAAAGAGTTTCTGACCTTGTTGGTTATGCGATCATCTTTTTTGCCATGCTGTTTGCCGCTATCGCTGCCGCTGATTTATTAGGTTTTGAGCCTATCTCAGCTATTATCACGATGTTTATCGCTTTCGGTGCCAACATCATTTTGGGCGCGATCATTCTATTCATCGGTTTCTGGCTTGCCAATATCATTGCTGGTGTCGTTGAGCGCTCTGAGCAAGGCTCACAGTTCTTAGCAAACATCGTACGTGTATTAATCATGGGCTTGGTACTAGCCATGGGTCTAAAAGCGATGGGTATTGCTGACTCTATCGTTAACTTAGCATTTGGTCTAACGTTAGGTGCCGTTGCGGTTGCCTTTGCTCTATCATTCGGTCTTGGCGGTCAAGAAGCAGCAGCACGTTTCCTACGCAAGATGCAGGACAAAATGGACAAAGAGCGTACTGAAGCGAAAGCGAAGTCTGCTTTGACGCCTAATTCATCAACGCAAGACAAAGTTGCTGATTCAGTTCGTGAGAATATGCCGAGTGCACCAACTACCTCGACTACCAACTTACGTACAGATACGGTCGATACCACAAAACTTGGTACTGATCCTGTAGATACTACTGATGTTGGAACTACTGGAACTACGACTAATAACGATTTATTACCTGGTAGCGGTCTTATCGACGACACCAATAAATAAACCTTTATGAAAGTATAATTTCGAAAAAAAAAGACAGCTTAGGCTGTCTTTTTTTATGGGTGTTTGTATGATAGATGATTTCTTTAAGTTAAACGACGACAAATTTATCCATAGTCAAAATACCCCGAAAACGCTACGATACTGCTGATATATCGATATTACTTTTCACTGACTATAGTATCGATTTACAGCTTATCTTTACGGGCTGGAATAGAAAGGTTGAGACGGATCTGAGGCAAATCATTTACTGGCTCGTTTGGCTTCTTAGCCGCTTGCTTCTTAGCCACTGGCTGCTGAATATCTTGCTGCTGAATATCTTGCTGCTCAGCACCTTGCTGTTTGAGACGTTGTATTTGCTTGGTAAGTTGACGCTCGCGCTGAGTCATATTATTCACGGGTTGAATCCACAGGTCGATGTCCATGAAAGTCTCACCGGCATCAGAGATAAAACCTATACCAAGTATGATGACATGGTGTAGCTCAGCCATCGGCAGACGCGTAGCGACATCTTGCGCAATTTTCTGTAAGTTTGGCTGAATAGCCGCTTTACTGTTCTGCCCCGCCAAATCTTGCCCATAAAATATCAGCACATAATGCCTGCCGAGACGTTCATATGAATGCTGATGTATCACATAACCAGTTTTTTGCAACGCCAGCTCTTGTTTTGGGTGTCTATATAAAGTGCGAATCAGTTCATGTCGCGAAAACGCGGATTCGTCTAATAATTGCTGCTGCCAAAGAGAGAACTGTGGCTTTAGAGACTCGGTGTCTGCTTGAGCTGTCAGCTCTGCACTGACCGTGTCGATCATCTGTGTACTAAGTTGCGACCAGAGTGTTGCTGCTTGTTGCCTATGTTGTTGATACATCTGGGCAGTTTGGCTCTTATTTTTTTGAGCTAAGGTCATGGCTACCAAAGCGGAATTTGGTGCTTGCTGAATACCATATTTGATCAGGGCATTATCGATCGTAATAGCATGGTCAAATAAGAGCGCACTGCTTAAAAACTGCGTGACAAGCATGTCTTCAGATTCAAAACTCGCGACATGGCTGGAGACCGAGCGCTGGAGCTGGTCAAGATGATACCCTAAGAATCGCCACAGCTCGCATGGCGTCTGTAATGCAAGCGTTATCGAACACCAATCATGCCAGCTAAATACTTGCAGTCGTTGTGCGTGGTCACTCATGTCGACAACCAAATTCTCCATAAAATAGCGTGCTGCAAATTCGTGCTTTAAGCGCTTCGGTAACTGACCGCGCTGACGGTTATGTTCAATATTATTGTCATTGTTGTGCTCATCATTATTGTCACTGTTATTATTATTGTTGCTATTAGCGTGCTCACTGAATTGGATGTCGACGACCAATACGTCATAGATGAGCGCCTGATTGTCTTTATCTTGAGAAGACTTAGTCTTTTGCCATGCTAGCACCGCTTTGACCGCTGCCATACGTACTGTTTCGATATTAGCCAAGCTGGTCTCAGAAGGCAGATATAAGATGAGCGCTAATAGTTGAAGCTTACCTAGTGGTAAATGATAGTGATACTGTCGAGCTGTATAATGAGCCTCATAACGAATCTCTATGGTTTGCATGTTAGGTAAAACAATATCTAAAGCATCTGTCTGTAGATAGCAGGCCAACTCATTGACCAGATAACCCCCATCAGATGTACCAGTAATCGAATTGAACACAGTCTCAACCTTTTATTATCAATGAAATATAACGTACCCTACACGGCAACTTACAAAGATCATGCCATTTTTGTGAGGATGATAGGCATAATTCAATAAAGAAAAAGCAAACTACATAAGTGCAATTATACAAAGTCGCTTTCCAAGCAATGACTTGTTATGATGACATAAAAGTAGCACAGCTGACGCATTGATTTATAGTGCAGCCATTATGTTAGGGTCTGCTCATTCACTTTTTATGTAGTGACTATTATTATTTGCATATAAGAACAAGGACTGAATACTATGAAACGTTTTAAAGAAAAAACCGTTATCGTAACAGGAGCAGGCTCAGGTATTGGTCGTGCGACGGCCATTCGCTTTGCTCAGGAAGGCGCCAGTGTCGTTTTAGTGGGACGGACTGCCGATACGTTAGCAGAAACCGCCAAAGAATTCCCGCAAGACCGTACGTGGATTCATACCGATAATTATATGACCATCACTTGCGACATTAGTGTGCAGAGCCAAGTGCAAGAAATGATTAAAAGAGCCATTGATCAGTTTGAAAAAATTGATATCTTGGTGAATAATGCAGGTAAAGCCACCCAAGGTAAAATTACGGAGCTAACGGCTGAAGACTGGAAATCAGCGATTGATGTGAATTTAAACGGTACTTTTTATGTCTGTCAGGCAGCCATGCCACATTTGATAGCGACCAAAGGTAATATCGTCAATGTCTCCTCATTATCAGGGGTCGGTGGTGATTGGAATATGGCCGCTTACAATGCTGCCAAAGCTGGCGTTAGCAATTTAACACGTACCCTCGCCTTGGATCATGGTCCTGATGGAGTGCGTGTTAACGCGGTTAATCCAAGCGTGACTAAGACAAACATGACGAGTGCCATTCAGGATAACGATGCCAAGACTGATAAATTCTTAGATCGTTGCCCACTTGGTCGTCTGGCCACGCCAGAGGATATTGCCGCTGCGATTACTTTTTTAGCGAGTGATGATGCGTCGATGATTACCGGTGTTAATTTACCAGTGGACGGTGGGGTTAGTGCTTCTAACGGTCAGCCTCAATTCTAGCCATTGCTATCTTTGTAGTCGAATATGAGCGTTTTACTAACCATTCATAAGAGATTCAAACGCTCATATTCGCAAGATAGACCTAATCGGCTGAATTATTAACATCCTGTAGTGGCTGCGATAAGCGCTCAGGATGTCTTGGTATTACCCCTTTATATTGAGCATAAATTTTTGGTAAGTCAGCCTCAATATCTCCAGTAGGATACACAGCAGATAAAAAACGCACTTCTTTAGTATTATAATCTAACGCCACTGGCAAAATAGGGATACCAGCACCCACTGCTAGGTAATAAAACCCTGTCTTCCAGTCTTTGGTATATTCCCGCGTGCCTTCTGGAGATAATCCCAAAAACAGTGGCTCACCGGTTTTAAACTTATCAATACTCGCTTGTAGCACAGAACCTTTATTACCACGATCGATGGGAATAATACCCATCCAACGTAAGAGTTGCGCCAATACTGGGACTTTGAATAACGTATGTTTACCCATAATGCTGATTTTTAAATCTAAGGCAAACAAGCTGGGTAATGCATAGACGCCATCAACGTTTGACGTGTGCGGTAACGCCAATACCACCGCTTGCGAGATATCTGGAATTTCACCAACGATTCGCCATCCTGAGGTTTTTAACAGGAAAGAAGCTATCACTGGAGCAATTGTGCCGCCCCGTTTGGGAATTAAATGACCCAAATCCTTTTTGCTAAGCTTTGGCAATATTTTAGAGCGTGCAGAATTAGCAGCAGTTGGCAACTTAGAGCGATGGGTAAACTTCGATGTCATAACGGCACCAGATTATAAAAGATAGCTACATAATACCATTAAGTTTATGCCACTAAATTGCCTTTTACAGGCTTTTATTGCGCTATCTCTTACTCGACTCTACAGTGAGCAATCAGCCTATCTAGTATTCATTATTACGATACTTTATGAAATATCAGCCAAGTTGCCTTTATCCTCAAGCCAAGTCTTACGGTCAGCAGAGCGCTTTTTGGCGAGCAGCATATCCATCACGCTATTGGTGAGCACCATGTCGTCCATATCTAACTGCACTAAGCGGCGGGTATCACGATTCATAGTTGTCTCACGCAGCTGCTCTGCACTCATCTCACCCAGCCCTTTAAAGCGCGTAATTTGCGCTTTTTTATTACCCGGTACATTGGCCAAAATATGGGCAAGCTCAGGCTCATCCAACGCGTAATGCACGTCTTTACCGACATCCACGCGATATAACGGCGGCATGGCGACAAATAAGTGTCCTGCATCGACTAACGCTGGAAAATGCTTAACGAATAACGCGCAAATCAAGGTGGCAATATGCAGACCATCAGAATCCGCATCCGCTAAAATACATACTTTGTCATAACGTAGTTCGGACAAATCGTCTGACGCCGGATCGACACCGATAGCGATGGCGATATCATGGATCTCTTGGCTCGACAGCACGGTATCTGACGACACTTCCCATGTATTTAGAATCTTACCGCGCAGTGGCAATATGGCCTGATAATGACGATCTCGTGCCTGTTTGGCACTACCACCCGCCGAATCTCCTTCCACCAAAAACAACTCTGCGCCATCACGCAAATCACCACGGCAATCAGCCAATTTACCCGGTAATGCAGGACCTTGAGTAATCTTTTTACGCGCAACTTTTTTGGCAGATTTTAGGCGACGTCCCGCTTTATTAATCGCCAACTCGGCAATTTGAGCACCCATATCGGCATGTTGATTTAACCACAAGCTAAAGGCATCTTTTGCCAATGTCTGTACTGCGCCTGCGGCTTCACGGCTCGATAAACGCTCTTTGGTTTGCCCTGAAAACTGTGGCTCAGAAAACTTAAGCGACAGAATATAGTTGACCCCATCCCATACATCTTCTGCCGTCAGCTTGACACTACGCGGCAATAGATTATGAATATCACAAAACTCGCGTAAGGCTTCTAGAATACCGGTGCGCAGACCATTAACGTGCGTGCCACCTTGCGCAGTCGGGATAAGATTAACATAGCTTTCTTGAATGGGCGTACCACCATCAGGCAACCAAGACAGTGCAAAGGTAATGGCGGCACGTTCGCCCGCTTTCGCATCGTAATTATAATAGAAAGGTGCCTCAGGCAACGTCTCAAGACCATCTAACTGTTCGTTTAAATATTCAACAACGCCATCGGCAAACTGCCAAACGATTTTTTCATTGTTAATATCATCGACGAACTCAATCGTCAAACCCGCGGCCAACACCGCTTTGGCTTTTAGATTGTGCTTGAGTTGTTTAACATTGAATTTTGGCGTATCGAAAAAGCTACCATCCGCCCAAAAATGTACTTTAGTACCGCGTTTGCGCTTGTTTGAGCTGATCGTTTCCGTCAAAGGCGTAACTGGCGCACCATTTTCAAAAGCCATTTCAAACTGTGTACTATCACGCCATACGGTCACTTCTACGCGCGTGGACAGCGCATTGACGACCGAGATACCAACGCCATGCAGACCACCCGAAACTTCATAGTTAGCGGTCGAAAACTTACCGCCAGCATGTAAGCGGGTCAAAATCAGCTCAATCCCTGACTGTTTAAACTCAGGATGAATATCAGTTGGCATACCGCGCCCGTCATCCTCGACTGACAGCGAGCCATCACTATACAATTGAACTTTGATGGTTTTAGCATAACCCGCCAACGCCTCATCTACTGAGTTATCAATCACCTCTTGTGCCAAGTGGTTCGGACGGGTGGTGTCCGTATACATGCCGGGGCGACGACGTACCGGCTCAAGTCCTTCTAAAACTTCTAACGATTGCGCATTATATTCACTCACAAATGCTTCCCTTAATATTTACAGATCATTCATTCTATTGAACCATTATAACCAAAAATAACGACGGTAACGCTAATTGTCAGTCGCTCACGTCAGATAATGTCGTCTCTTTAAGTCGATAACAAACGCTGTAGCATATCTATTACCATCGGTAGCTGTTCACCAAAATCCGTAAATCTATGATCACCACCTTCTTGCAAAGTAACCCGTACATCAAGCCCTCTATAAAAATCTCTTGATAAGTACGGATTCAAAAGTTCATCACCCTCTTTGATAAAGACCACCATTTTATTAGGGTAGTTAATTGATCCTAAAGAATGCGCTGCAAACCATTGCAAATCTGAATGAGTAATGTGCCAACCACCCGCTGTTGTATGTAGAATCTCATTGTTCAATGTTTTACTTTTCCCACTAGCCGTTGAAGACGATTCACTAGCAAAGCGTTGCAACGTGATATGCGGCTGCGTACTGGGATTTAGCAGTAAAGCCGCACAGCCTGTATGATTGCTCACCAAGGTAGAGAAATAGCCACCTAACGAGCTACCCACCAGTACCGTTTCAGCATCTCTATTTAATTGAGTTACCAACTTGACCAGCTGCTCAAAAACTTGCTCCGGAACGCTATTTAGATCAGGGCGATATACGCTGATATCAGGATGATACTGCTGACAATATTTTTCTAACAGTACTCCTTTAGTAGAGTTGGCATCACTGTCTAGTCCATGAATATAAATAATGTTCACGTACAATCTCACTTATTAATTTTGTTATGATGACTTTATATATGCTATAAAAGCTAAGCATAGCATTGCCTCGCCAAAAACAGTAACAATAAAGCGGCACACTATTATTCGTTATTTACGACATAATAATGTTTTAAAATAAGATGAGGCAAGTTAAAGGAATAATGATAAGCGCGATGGAGCCGCCATGAATCAACAGTTTGAGCTGTTCGAGATTGCCAATCCGTGTATTGGTGTGTGCACGAGCAATAAAAAAGGCTATTGCTTTGGTTGCCTACGCAGTCGTCCTGAGCGTCAGCTATGGCTGAACATGACTAACGAGCAGCGCCGTGAGGTGCTACGGCTAGTCTCTGGACGTAAACAGCGTATTGAACAGATGAGACAGCGTAAAGGTGAGCAGTTGGGGTTTGATTTTGAGGGAGTGGTTGAAGTTGGTGAGTTATTTTAGGAAGTGGAGATTGTGATACACTGAAAAATATCATTTTAAATTTACTTTTTGAAATAGATGATTATAGACTTAAAATTTTTAGACCACTTTAGCCAGACTAAATTTTCTTCACATAACGATCATGTTCATGTGCTATATCAAACTTTGAAGCCGTCAGCTCAGAGTAATCGCCATTAAAGTCAACCTTTAATAAGTCATCGCTATTGATATTCATGCTATTAAACAGTTGTAAGAACCAATTATCTAAATCAGTTCTGTTTTCTTTCATGTAAAGATGAGTAGACCTATTAACTACAAATGCTATGAAGTCAGCTAATTGCAATAAAGGCTCTTGATGAGACGATTGAAATACACCTTGATATTTATTCGAATAATCATGAAAGATTTCATCCCCAACTGTAGTATTTGGTTTGCCTAACCCTTCATCAATAAAAACAGTTAAATCTTCTGAAGTATTTGAATAAAATTTTTTAATTTTAATTAGTAACCAAAAAAGCGAAAGATCGGATGGTTTTTCCAAGTTGAATTGCTTAATTTTGCCCCTGATCTTTTCGATACCGTGGTCCCTAAGAGTCCTACTATCAATAGTCTGAATAAAAACCTTCCATTTATATTCAGTATATATTTTAGCAAAAGATTCAAATATAGCTAAGTTTGCCTTTTCGGGTAGTTTATTCCAAAGATTTTTCCTATTATAAATCTCTACAAAATGAAACTCCTTAGGGTCAATGGAGAGTTCATCTCTAATGCAATTAAGGGAATTTGTTATTTGCTCTCGAATATAATCAACATCTTTATCAGGAAAACCCACTCCAATATGTGTTCTTCTGTTTCCAGTGACATACTCAGACCTTGTTGAAATTGTTGGACCATATGTGTCATCGATTGCAATATGCATAATTCTCTCTAGCACCTTATGAAAAGTAACAACTTAGTTGGCAAAAGACTTAAAGGTTTGAAAATAGCTAACTGTATTTTTGTGTTTGAGTTTATTATTCACCTTTTGTTTTCAACTCTTTAATTCCCATTTCATACGCATAAACATCAGCTGTAGGAAAAAAAACACCTAGTATCCAATAAGACCAGCGTTTCCATCTCATATACTTTAAAGTAGAGATAGAATCATAAGGCATATCTTCAATAAATGGCTCAAAAATAGACTCCCAGTGACTATCTTCAAGCTCGAACGAAATATCATGAGCACATAAATTTCTAATTTTATTCAAAGTTATGAGTGCACGCTCAACAGAAGCATCTAAGTTTTCCATCGCTACAGTAATTTTTATTTTTTGAGCAAAAGATAACCTACAAGAATCAAGTTTTTTATCGTTCCAGCTAAGATTGCACTTAATCATTTCATTCAGCATTTGCTCAACGATTAGGTGAGCTTTGAGAATACCAATTAGACCTTGATGATCACGTTCACTGAATAAACGAACATCATTTAAAAATCTAATTCTGTTCTTTTGTGATTGCTCAGGATTCATTATTGCACCTAATTTTAAGAATCTGATATATTGATAATTGATTAATTCTAATATTTTTAGCAATAATTCAAAGATCAAATGGGAATGTAATATTAGTCCCAATATAGCAGTAAAAGCTTATACTTTCACTTCCATATATTTAGTAATAAGAAGACAATTAAGTTCCATACGACGAAAGAAACCCCCTGTGACATAAGTCGCAGGGGGTTTTACTTTAGGAATAGAGAGCTAACGAACGAGGAGAGCGCCGTTTGAATTGAAGAAATGGCTTAAAAGCAAAGCACCGCTTTGCTAGGCAGTGCAAGAGCTATCTACAGGCATAGCCTTTCGTCTTGCGCTACGGACGACTGTCTCCCAGACAGTCGTTACTCCTTGCTCACCTTTCAATAGGATTTGCTGCGTAGGTCACTAGGAATAAAAGATAAAAAAAAGAGCCACCCCGTTAAGGATGACTCTTTTTAGAATAGAGAGCTGACGATGACCTACTCTCACATGGACGAATCCACACTACCATTGGCGCTACGATGTTTCACTTCTGAGTTCGGGAAGGGATCAGGTGGGGCCATCGCGCTATTGTCGTCAGCAAAGGGGGTTAGATATGAGTCTGATGTTGTTATTATGACTTCAAATTTTACTTTTTAGTCGACCAACTTGTAACCTAACTGAATCAAGGTTAAAGGTGATATCGAAATATTC